>JAYVOC010000108.1:0-9326 GCA_043758125.1 Bacteroidota bacterium
TACGGTCAGCCCGTTCAATTCCGTTTCGAAAATTATACGGTCAAAGACGGCATATCGGCAAAAGAATATGGGCAGATTTTACAGGACAGTAGAGGTTTCTTATGGATCGCCACCCAAAATGGGTTGAACCGTTATAATGGAATCTCCTTTCAAAAGTTTTATAACAATTCGTCAGATTCAAATTCGCTTTCTGGCAATGTTATCAATTCAATGACAGAATTGCCAGGCGGATTGCTTGTAATTGGAACCAATGACGGGTTAAGTGTTTACAATATTTATAGTAATCGTTTTGAAAATTTTCGGCTAAAAAAAAATAATTCAGTAGCCAGAAAAAATATATTTATCAGGAATGTCTTTACTGATTCAGATAAAAATCTTTGGGTCAATTATAACGGCATCATAGATATTTTCGATTCACTTCTTAATTTTAAACTCCGGTTTACTGATTCTCCGGAGGGGAAAATTTTAAAAGGAATAGCGATTGTCTTTAATCATTCGACTATTGATGACAGCGGAAATCTGTGGATCCCGTCAGATAATATTGGCGTTGTAATGATTGAAAATAAAACGCAAAAGGTAACTTGCTTTAATAATTCACATGACTCGCTTTTTCAGAAAGGGGCTATCCGTGGATTTTACTTCGACAAACAAAATAAAATAATATGGTATTCTCCCTGGGGTTATGGTTTATTGAAGTTTGATCTAAAGAATAAAACGACAAAAAAATATTCTTTTGCTCCTAAAGGTACAATATTTTCCAAAACATATAATACCATTAACGGTATAATTCCGTGGAATGATAAACTGATTTTGGGTAGTGAAAGTGGCGGCTTATTTGATTTCAATCCTGTTGATGGAACAAGTAAAATATACACGCATGATATTTACAATCCTTACACCTTGGCTTCTGATGGAATTTCAAGAATGTATTTGGATAAAGAAAAAAATCTTTGGATTGCCAACAGCGAAGCATTGAGTAAAGTGGATCTTGCAAAATCGCCCTTTCATTATTATTCCGATGAATTTAGAACTGGCATTAATCAACCGCTTGCGGAATTGGCAAGTATGACTCTTTATGATTCCTGTTATCTTCTTGTCGGAACTATGAATAACGGATTGTCTGTTATCGATTTGAAAACAGGAGTTGTAAAACAAAAAACTGTTAGCGCATCTTTGTCGGGATATGAAAATATAATCAATAGAGTGTATGTTGACAAAATGAAAAACATTTGGGTCGGAACCGCCGCCGGATTTTTCATTTACGATATAATTAAGAATGTTTTTACTAGACCGACGGGCATATTTGCAGCAATACCTAAAGACGAAGTCTCTGCAATTTTTCAGGATTCTCATTTTGACTATTGGTTTGGTTTCAGGAGTGGGCTTTCACTTGTTCACTACTCGAATGCAGAAAAAAAAATGAAAAAGTATATCTATCATGATAATCCTAGTCCGCTAGATTTTCCATTATATTATTTTAATAAAATCAAAGAAGATTCAAAGGGAAATATATGGTTTTCAACTGTCCTTCCGCAAGGTTTCGCTTTATGGAACAGAACATCCAATTTTTTTACCCAGCTTCCTGCGACAAAATTTACTGATGAACATTTTTCAGAAAGCATCTGTGATATGTTGACGGATTCCGGCAACACAATTTGGCTTGCATCAGGAGCAGGTCATGGCTTGCTTCGATATAATTATGTTTCGAATAAAACTGAAAGTTTTTCCAGAAGTTATGGACTCAACAATGAGATTGTTAAATCCATTGCACGTGATCATAACGGAAATCTTTGGTTGGGAACACATAACGGACTTGCAGTATTTAATCCTGTCGAAAAGAAATTTAAAAACTTTGACCTTACGGATGGCTTGCCTGATGAGGAATTCACGCGTTCATCTTTTTTCGATTCCGCTAGTAATCTTGTTTACTTGCTAACCTCTCATGCTGTTGTTTATTTTAATCCTGATGATCTTAATAAAAAATTAACGACTCAGAATCTTTATATTCAAAAAATTCAAATCAATGGAAAGGATACTACTGTTGATTTATCTCAACCGCTGAAACTTTCATACAACCAGAATTACATTAACATTGAATATACATGTGTTGATTTCAAGAACGGAGATAAAATCAAGTTCTCTTATTTTTTGGAAGGATTGGATGTGGCGTGGAATGAAGCAGGCATTAACACGTTTGCAAACTATTCGAATCTTGCACCCGGGGATTATATTTTTAAATTAAAAACATCCGCTGGAAACGACGAAAATGGTACTGAAATAGATGCACTAATGTTCACCATCCTTCCTCCGTTTTGGTCGACATGGTGGTTTAGAATTTTTATTGCATTATTGTCAGGAGGATGTATCGCATGCGTAGTAGCAATTTATTTCAGACGAAAAATAAATATTAAACATCGTGCATTCGAGCAGCAACAGCGAATAAATTCTGAGCGCACACGTATCAGTAGTGAATTGCATGATGATCTTGGTTCAGGGCTTACTAAAATTGTGATGATGGGAGATCAGTTAAGAAAGAATGCTGACTTTAAAAATGAACAAATCATTTCGCGCATGTCATCTTCTGCACGCGAATTGGTTGACAATATGAATGAAATAATCTGGGCACTCAATATGCGAAATGATTCTTTGCAAAATCTGATCGCACACATCCATAAATATGGATACGAATATTTTGATGATACAAAGATTAAATTGCAGGTACTCATCCCAGACATAATTCCTGAAGCTGCACTTTCTGGTGAAGCAAGAAGAAATATTTTTTTAGTAGTTAAAGAAGCACTTCATAATATTTCAAAGCACAGCAAAGCGGAAATTGTTGCTATCCATATTGAATTAGCCGGAAAAGTAATTCTAGTGAATATCAGTGATGACGGTCGGGGTCTTTCTTTGGATAACCCAGGAAACGGGCTTCGAAATATGAAACAACGGATGATTGAAATTGGAGGAACATTTGTTATTAATTCTCCCGCTAAGAATGACAAAGGAACGCATGTTAGTGTTTCATTTCCATTTTCATAACACAAACTTGTTATTGCACAGGATAAATTGATTAAATATTTTTACCTCCGATAAAAAGCAAATGCCCGATATACGTATTGCGATTGTAGAGGATGATCCCGACATCCGAAGGCTGCTCGAAGAAACCATTTCTTCGGAAAAGGGATTTAAGTGCGATGCTGTTTTTGAAAATGCTGAAGACGCATTAAAAAAAATTCCATTGCTAAATCCTGATATCGTATTGATGGATATTAATCTGCCAGGTATGAACGGGATTGAATGTGTGAAACGACTAATGGAAATTTGTCCGGGCATTCAGGTTATGATGTGTACGGTGTACGAAGAGGACGAAAAAATTTTTAATGCACTTCTTGCAGGAGCCACAGGATATATTGTAAAGAAAACTCCTCCTGAGAAATTGGTGGAGGCTATTCGCGAATTACATCAAGGCGGTTCACCAATGTCAGCAAGTATCGCGCGAAGAGTGGTCTCTATGATGCTTGCTCATAAAACGGTGATGACAGAAGAAACATCCTCATTAACGATACGCGAAAAGGAATTACTCCACTTACTGTCACATGGTTATCGCTACAAGGAAATAGCTGAGAAACTTTCCATCTCCATCGAAACGGTTAGAAGGCATACACAAAGTATTTACCGCAAACTACATGTGCAGTCGCGCACCGATGCAATCAACAAAGCTTTTCATTAAAAGAGAATCAATCTCTTTAGTTTTATCCGACTTTAATTTCCAGATGAATACACTAACACTTTCGTGTTAACACTATCATGCTATTTTACTATTTTATTTTTTTTCATAGAATTACACAGGGAAACACTAGCTGTTAAGCATAGTTTTTAGCCTGAAATATTCTTAAGGAATCAAACATAAATTAATAATTTTAAAACCTAACTAACATGAAAACAATCAAACAATTTGCTATCCTGATAGCATTGATTAGTTGGTCTGCTCCAATTCTTTATTCACAGAGCAGAATATCAAATCTTCCAAAGGAATTTAATGGTCAGGAGGCACAACAAAAAATTCCAGGTGCTTCATTTGTCAAAGAAGGCATAGCAACATCATTTCCTTCATTTGTTCGCTTTGAGGAAACAAAAAAAATCAGCAGCTCGGAATTTATTCCTTGGCTCAAAAGCACGATGAATTCAAATGCTGATGTTGATTTCAAATCTTTAAAACAAGAACATGATGAACTCGGATTTACGCATGAGCGTTATCAGCAAACATTCAAAGGAGTTCCTGTTGAGAATGCAACTTATGTTGTTCATGTTAAAGATGGAAGTGTAAATTATTTCAACGGACAGGCGGCAGATATGTCTTCTGCTCTTTCTCCTGTGCCTGCTCTAAAAGAAGATGCTGCGTTTGATGCTGCAAAAAAATATGTAGGCGCTGAACGTTTCAAATGGGAGGATCAATTTTGGGAAAATAATTTGAAGGAGAGGACAAAAAATCCTGCGGCAACTTATTTTCCAAAGGGAGAACTATGCTGGTATTCGGTTTATTTTAATACTCCTGGGCAAACTCCTTCCTTCAAACTTGCGTACCGTTTTGATATTTCATCAGCTAGTCCGGCGAGTGAAAAAAGGATTTATGTAGATGCAAATTCAGGAGTAATTCTTGCCACGTTTGCTCTCGAATCTAATTGTAATGGAGCGCCTGTAAATACAATTTTTAATGGCAACCGTCCTATTTTCACCGACTTTTATGATGGTACAAATTTCCGATTAAAAGATGATTGCCAGTCGGCAGAAATACAAATCAGAGCGTGGAATAGTGTGAGTTGCACTCCATCGCCAAGTGAAATTCAAAACACTTCTAATACGTGGAACAACAACAACAACGAAACTTTTGGTGCTACTGTGCTTTGGGCGACAAGACAGGCATACTGGTATTGGTTTACTGTGCAAGGACGCAACAGCTATGATAATGCGGGAGGAGATATTGATGGGTATATTAATGCTATATTCAGCGGGCCATGTTCTCCAAATCCTTGTTGTGTTGGCGCTAACGGAAACAATGCCTCTATGTCTTTTACTGGAGGACAATTAAAAGTGGGTAGAGCAAGTACAGGTACGTTGGCTAATTCATTTAGTACCCTTGATATTCTCGCTCATGAATATACTCATGCTGTTACAGGTTCAACGGCAGCATTAACATACGCCAATGAGTCTGGTGCTTTAAACGAATCCTTTAGTGATATTTTTGCTGAGGCAACAGAGAATTATATAACAGGAACAAACGATTGGCTATTAGGAAGTGAACGCACGTCTGGTGCCATTAGGAGTATGTCAGATCCAAGTTCAGCTCCGTATGGCGACCCAGCTACTTATCTTACAGGAACAAATTGGTGTGATTATACAAATGCAGGTTTGTCCTGTACCATGAATGATGCAGGAGGAGTACATACAAACAGCGGAGTTCAGAATAAATGGTTTTATCTTTTATCAGTAGGTGGTTCGGGAACAAATGACAATGGCAATACATACAATATTTCTGGAATCGGAATCCTAAAAGCGGCCAGCATTGCAAAACGGAATCTCACTTCCATTTTAAATAACAACTCAAATTATTCAGACGCTCGTGCCGGGTCATTGCAGGCTGCAGTGGATTTGTTCGGAGCATGTTCAAATGAATTGAAACAAGCAACTAACGCATGGCGTGCCGTAGGAGTAGGTGCACCATATTTTGATGCGAACGCTGTTGTAACTTCCGATTATAATAAAATGAATGTTTCCTGTCATGATGCGTGCGATGGTTCGGCGGCTGCCTTTGTTATCAGCGGAATTTCTCCAGCATTTTTGTGGAGCAATGGAGCTACAACATCTTCCATCAGCGGACTTTGCCCAGGAGCTTATACCGTTACCGTTACTAATGTTTCTGGATTAGGATGTGCGGTGGTAACAAAGACAGTTACAATTATTAACACCCCTTTACTCGTACTTCCTGCTCTAACTTTATCCAACAACAACGGATATAATATTTCTTGCAATGGTGGCAATGACGGAACTGCAAGTGCAAATCCTTCAGGCGGAACAACACCTTACGGTTATTCATGGAGCGATGGTCAGAGTTTTTCAAAAGCAACTGGACTTTCGGCTGGAACTTACTCGGTGACAGTCACTGATGTAAACGGATGTACTATCGCCCAAAGTGCTACATTAACTCAACCAACCGCTGTTTCAACCACTGTTGCGCCCACAACAAATTACAATGGTTTCAATGTACGATGTCATGGTGGTAGTGATGGTGCTGCCGCTGCATCTCCTTCAGGTGGCGTAGGTTCATTCACATTTAATTGGAGTAACGGTGCAACAACAAATCCTGCAACAGGACTTTCGGCAGGAACATATACAGTGATTGTAACTGATGCAAATGGCTGTTCGCAAATAGCAAGCACAACATTAACAGAGCCTTCACAATTAACAATTGATGCAGGAGCAAACAAAATTGTTTACTATGGATATCCTGATTCCTCTTGTGCAAAATTGCAATCATTTGGCGCTGGTGGTGGAGTACCTCCTCGAACATTGACTTGGAGTAACGGAAGTCATGCAGCGATGATCAATGTTTGTCCGATTGCATCAACCATTTATTACCTAACAATAACGGATGCCAATGGATGTTCCGCTACCGACAGTGTGAGAGTTTGTGTTATTGATGTAAGGTGCGGGCCAGGACTTAAGAATGTTACGATTTGTCATAGAACAGGAAGTGCCACGAATCCGTTCGTTACTATTTGTCTTGATAAGTTGGGAGCAAAGGCACATTTCCTAAATCATGTTGGAGACCAGCTTGCAACATGCGGCATTGTTAAGGTTTGCGATTTCCCAGCTGTAGGTGCAAGATTTGAGGATTCAAGTGAAGAAGCAATCAACAGAGATGATGTTTATCTAGGAGCATTCCCAAATCCATTTTCTGGGATAACAACAATAAAATTTAAGTTATCTGAAAATGATAATGTCAATGTAAAAATCTATGACGTTTCCGGAAGAGAAAAAGCATTGATATTTACAGGAAAAACTATTGGGGGAAATATTTACGAGGCAACCTTTGCCGGAACGCTTCTTTCGAATGGAATCTATTTTCTCCATCTCAAAAAGGAAAACGGTGAAAGCATTGTTCGAAAATTAATTTTAACGAAATAGCAATAACGATCAGATATAAAAACCCGTCTCATTATAGAGACGGGTTTTTATTCTACCTAACAAAACCAAATGAAAAAACTAATCTTTACTTTACGATTGTTTGTGTTTCTACAAACTGTTTCATTCATGATTCCGACTTTTTCCATTGCACAAAAAATTGCATGTGGTGGGCAACATTCTCTTTTCCTTTGTAGTGACAGTATAGTAAACTGTTGGGGATGGAATTTGCTAGGCCAACTTGGAAACGGAACCAACGCCAGTACCAATCTCCCTGTGGAAGTGACCGCTTTGAACGGCATTCGTGATGTTGGTGCCGGAGTGGATCACTCCGTTGCGCTGAAGAATGATTGGGATTGTGTCAAAGTGCTAATTCAATAAATGAAAAGACAGATGCTTCAAGCATTTCAGTTTTTCCAAATCCTTTTAAAAATGAGTTTACAATAAACGGAACTACTGAAAAAGGAATAGTAACAATTTTGGATGCAACAGGGAAAGAAGTTCAGAAGCAAAAGACTTTTAATCTTGAAACTAAAATCAATACTGAAAAATTATTGCTGGGTTTTTATTTGCTCCGCTATACGGAGGGAAATACTACTTCTAATAGTAAGTTGATTAAATATTAATTAAAGCAACTTACTACCAATTCTTAATATAAATTAGTTAAAAAAACGAAGTAGTTTTTTGTTAAGACGATTTTAAAAAAATCATTGCATAGCCATTGCATACGAAATTTTTTTTAAGAAGTATTAGTGAAAAATTGCAAGTATATAGGACTAATTTATATTAAGTTTGGTATTAGAAGCACCTTCTTAAACGATTCTATTAATTTTCACATTCTCATTAATCTCTAAATTTTCTATATCTATTCCTTCTAGTAAAACTAGTCCTGGTGTTTTTCCTTCACTAATAGATCCAAAAGTATTTTCAATTCCTAAAAATTTTGCACTGTTTATTGTCGCCCATTTTATCAAGCGGTTAAATCAATTTAATTTTTTAGACAGAGAAAAAATTTGTTATCTTTAAGTTTTGAAATGGATTATCAAATAGCAATGAGAAAAAAAATATTTTGGTTAAGTATACTATCTTTCATTCTATATATCCCAATTTCATACGCGCAAAGCTATCCAACAGGACAAAGTGAAGATTCTATTATTTTCAATGAGTTTCCTTGTATTTGGTCAAATCAACTTACCTTTTATGTTTATAAACCAACTACGTACGACTCAATAAATAGTCCTACATTAATTGGAATAAATGGAATTGGCGGTGATGGTACCAGTACAATTAGTCACTTAATGGATATTGCGGAAAGGCGGCATGCCTTAATTATTGCACCTAATATTGGTACTAGCGGTACTTTTAGGCAACAGGAAGCAATGTTTTCATACTTAGATACTATTAGCGGATGTGCCGTAATTGGGCCTTCTACTGTTTTCTTTAAAAAAATGTACCAACATGTTCTTGCCAAAGAAAATAGGTTACTAGTTCCATCGTATCTGATTGGATTTTCAGCAGGTGGTCAGTTCGTTACAAGATACTTGTTGATGCGCCAAGCGTTTCCTGATTCTATTCCCATTCAAATGGCAGTTTCAGCTGATGCATATTTTTATACCTTCCCAACAGATACCTTTAATGGAGTGGCAATGCCTTGGCTATGTGGGTTAATTCCGCCAGTGGATATATCTTTATACTGTTCCGAAACAGACAGTGCGTATAATTTTTTTTGTGATGAAGATGTAAATCAATATTACAATGAGAACTACGGAGTTTTAATTGGTACTGCCGATGTTCAACCATTAAATAATGGTAATGCTTGTGCTATTGTACAAGGAGCCAACCGTTATGAGCGTGCTCAAAATTTTTATGCATTTTGTGATAGCAATGCTACCAACAGAGGTTTGACTTTGCAATGGCAATACGCAGAAGTTCCTGGTGTTGGTCATGATGAATACGGTATATATAATACTAAAGCGCTACCATCGGATTCTTCAAGTATTGCAGAAACTTTATTGTTTGATACACCGCATCACTCTGTTCCAAACATTGCTCCCGTTGTTGGTTTTTATGCAGACACAACAATCATCAATTTAAATGGCACTATACATTTTTACAATACAAGTTATAACACCTCAACATATATT
>JAYVOC010000109.1:0-2439 GCA_043758125.1 Bacteroidota bacterium
TACTAATTTTTAATTAGCAGAATCTTTTAAGATCCTTAAGTTACGTGGAAAATAATTATTCACTCTGCTACTTAATACTTTTACCCATCCCATTGGAGAAGATTCAAAATTTGCAGTATACCATCCAGGTTGAAATGAGGATGTTGGAATACTATCGCATTTTAAAAATCGGATGGCATCATCTTCGTTAAGCGTTAAGGAATGCAAATCATTTCTTAAATACAAACTCAATGCAAGATCATGTGCCGGTATTAAATCTTTTCCTTTTAAAGTGCCAATACAAATTCCTGCTTGTCGAATATATAATGAGGAAGCAATAAGATTATAATCTTTAATGGCAGGTCTCGGAATAGCATACAAATTTTCTTTTACTAAATAGGGTTCAAAGTATTCAGGAGATTCTAAATATTCTTCGATGAATTCTGAGTATGCCGTACTTGGCTTAAAAGTGTTTTTGGAAGCATGAGAATCTATTGGAATACCTTTCTTTTTTAGAGCAGCAATATAAAATCCTTCACCTTTCACTTTGTGAGGATAACATTGTATTCCAAATTTTGTTACTGTACTATTAAAACCAATATCTGAAAGATCAACTAATTCTAAATCATATTTTGCAATCGCTTTTTCTATTTGCAAATCATTTTCACTCGGCTCAAAAGTACATGTGCTATAAATAATATGTCCTCCAGGTTTTAGCGATGGAAGTATTTCACGAATAATTGTTTCCTGACGAGTAACACATCGATCCACGTTGTCAATACTCCATTCGTTAATAGCGAGTTTATCTTTTCTAAATAAACCTTCTCCGCTACACGGAGCATCAATGACGATGATATCGAAGAATTCTTCCAAACGAGAAAAATCAGAAGCTTGATTTTGTGTAACGATAACATTTGGGTATCCCCACTTCACAAGATTTTGTTGAAGTATCGTATTCCTTCCAGGGATAATTTCATTGCTAATAAGTAAACTATCCTTACCAATTAAACTTAGTAAATGCGTCGACTTTCCACCAGGCGCTGCGCAAAGGTCTAAAATTTTAACGGGTGTATTTTCCTTATTGATAATTTTATATACCTGTTCAAGAAACATTGAACTTGCTTCTTGTACATAATAGCAACCCGCATGAAAAAGAGGGTCAAATGTAAAGGAAGGGCGTTGCGGTAAATAACGACCATCAACACACCATGGAATTACTTCATCATTATTAAATTGATCAGACTTTTTTTCTGGATGTAATCGAATAGAAGTAGGATGCGTTGCTTTTAAACTTTCAATAAAAGAAGGGTATTCATCACCTAATTGCAATTGCATTTTATCTAGAAATGCTTGAGGAAGATTTATTGTCATTGTTACGAAGCTATGGATAATACATTGGTATTCCTATTAATTTGAGTTTCCCAAGTGAAATTATAATGCCTTGTAATAATTTGATTTGTAGTTAGTTAATTTATTGAATAATTCATTTTTTCAATCTGCTAATTGAAGTTCATTTTCATGCTAATTTTTTTACGCATTTTTTTTACTGAGAATGGATAAATATATCGTTACATTTGCAAACTGTTTGTAAAGTCAACTATTATTATGACAAGAGTCAAAGAAATTTCTAAAGATTGGATGCCATTAGGTACCACCATGGCGATGATTGCGAAACAATACTTTGGCGTGCTAACCAATAAATTAGAAAGCACAAAAATTGATCGTTATTTTTCAGTCATACTTGCTATACATCATTCTGGAATACAAGTAAGTCAACAATGCATTGCGAATAAATTAATGATCGATAAAGCTTCCATGGTTCGAATTTTAGATTACCTTTTAAAGTTGGAATTGATTACCAAAGAAATCAATCCGGAAAACAGAAGGGAATATCAATTATCACTAACGCCTAAATCTATTAAATTAATTCCTGAAATTGAAGCAGCTATTACTTCGTTACACAAACAGTTGTTAAAGGGATTAAATAATGATGAGAAACTTATGTTTTATTCAGTACTCGATAAAATGATGGTCGGTTTAAATAGTTTGCCATCTAATAATTATTCAGTTGTAATTAAGCCAATAAAAAAAATTAGTAAGCATGAAAAATAATCGAGGATTTATTTATTTAATTTTATTGATAATCGTTTTGTTAATCGCAAAGTATTTTTTCTTTCCTTCTGGTGATGGCATAACTTCAACTGGTGCTTCTTCGACAAAAGATATCCCGAATAATGTAGAAGGTTTTATTGTTCACCCATCAGTAATAAATAATCGAATTTCAGTAACAGGGACTGTAACCGCAAATGAAATGGTGGAATTGCGACCTGAAATAGCAGGTAAAATTGCATACTTATCAATTCGTGAAGGTAAACCAATCAAGCAAGGAGAGCTCCTTGTTAAATTAGTTGATGATGATTTAAAAGCACAGTTGAAAAAGGTTGTTGCACAAGTTAAGCT
>JAYVOC010000110.1:0-2019 GCA_043758125.1 Bacteroidota bacterium
AAAACTGGATCTTCAACTACGGGAACATCTGGAGTAATGATGGCGCACTCACATTATGGCTTAGGCAAAATTGCAGCAATAGGCGATAGTTCACCAATGGACGATGGCACAGGTGACCCAGGTGATGCACTTTATAACGGATGGTCGGCTGAGGTAAATGGAGATCATTCAAAAATAATGATGAATGCTACAATTTGGCTTTCAAATAATACGGCTAGGATTGGGGATATTGAATCAACATTATCTACTACATTTAATGTATGGCCAAACCCTACTCATGATTTCACAAATGTTCAGTTTATCTGCAAAGCACCGAATGAAACATACAACCTTTTTCTTTCAGATTTAAATGGCAGAATTTTAAATTCAATTAATGGAACGTCAATTGAAGGTGTAAACACGCTTCAAATTCCAATAGAGCAACTTTCGAAAGGAGTATATTTTATCAAATTGCAACAACAAGATAATATCCTTACGCAAAAGATAATTGTTAATTAAAAAAATCCATTAATCTTTGAATAAATAGTAACTGATGTTAAACTAATACAAAATTTATTTAGGAATAAACTTAGTATCACATGTACTTTTCTTCTCCTGATTTTTTTAAAAAAATAGTTGTCAACTATTGCTCAAGGAAGTTTTAGTGAAAAAGATTAAGTCTATGGAAATAAATTACAAATATTTAGTAGGATTTAATGCAGTACTATATTATCAGTAGAATTCTTAAGTTGCAGGTATTTTTGAGAAGCTACCAAATCACCTTTTCTCGCCATTGCCTGTGATAGCACATTGTAAAGTTTAGAACTTCCATAATTCAAATTTAGCGCCTTCGTACCATAATAAATTACTTTTTCATCATTGTAAATTAAATTATTTACAATAGCTAAATTAGTTAATGTCATTTCGTTTAATGAATCAGATTGAAATGATCGATTAAAGAAATAGATAGCTGAATCATAGTTTTGTTTCGCAACATATAGTGCTGCAAGATTATTTAATGCAAGAACATAATCTGGTTTTGATTTTAACGAAATACGATAATTGGCAATAGATTTAGTGGTATCGCCTATGATAGCATAAATAAGTCCCAACTTAAAAGATGCAGTTGAATTATCTGGATAAATAGCCAAACTCTTAGAAAAATATTGGATGGCGCTATTAACAAGTAAATTCCGTTGTTGAGAATCCGTTTCCTTTTCAGCTTTGTTCATGTATTCAGTAGCGAGACCGGCATTAACACGACTACTATTGGGTGTATTTATAGCTGCCGATTCAAACAAAGTGAGATTATTTTTCCATTCACCACATCTACTTATTGTTAAGCCCGAAAAAATTAAAAACACAACTAGCGAAATAATATTGATTCGTTTTTGTAAAGGTTTAGAAATATTTTTCAAATCTGATTTAGTCAAGAAAAGTATTCCAGCAACTATAGCAATTATAAATCCAATAGAAGGTAAAAACAAAAACCGTTCAGCGAAAGTTGTTCCATTGAGGAAAAAGATATTTGCTGTTGGTGAAATAAGAAGTAAGAAAAAGCTAAATCCAAATGCTACTTCAGGACGCTTTTTCCACATCATCAAAATTATGATACCAATAAAAACATAGAGTGAAGTGGATACCCATGGAACTAATGAATTTAATCCTATTATTGGAATTTGATTGTAGGAATAATCCCAAGAAAGAGAAATTGGGAGAATCATTAAGGAGAGAAATTTTAAGAGGATGGAAAGCCGAGTAGCGACCTGTTCTCCCATTCCGTTTGCCCCATATAATACGTTTTCAATTACCGTTGTTTCATATCCTTGAAAAAGATTTTTCAATGCTACATGACGAATAAAAACAAATAACAAGGCTGCTCCAAAAAAGGGAAGTGATGCGAAAAAAGTTTTTTTAAAATTATTTTCCTTCAGCAGAAAAAAAGTTAATGGGAAAATGATAACGAATGCTACAGCACTCTCTTTACTAAATAAAGCAATGAGATAACAACCTAAAGCTAGAATTAATCCTCTTGATTTA
>JAYVOC010000111.1:0-2978 GCA_043758125.1 Bacteroidota bacterium
CATAGCTCATTAAATTAGACATCATCAAGGTCGGAATAAAATAGGTAATTCAGGCTTATTTTATGCGAAAAATTATTAACGAACTAAGTCTATACGTTGATGTAAAATATTTCCATTCGCTTCGATGGTATAAAAATATACTCCTGGACTAAGTGAAGAACCATCTATTTCAAAGCGATAGGATTCTCCCTTTTCTACATCGTCTTCAAATATTTCACTAAGCAATTGACCTTTGTTATTGTACAATTTAATTTTTATAAACTCATTTATTGTAGGAGAATAAAAAATAGTAGTTGACTCATTAAATGGGTTTGGATAAGCAGACGTAGTTTGTAGTGTAAATTGATTGAAATAATGCGTCAAATGCGGGATGACATCAGCTTTTGTGTTACCTACTGTTACTATTAAAAGTACAGCAATAAATCCCCACAGCTTCTTCATTGTAAACATATAAGTTACAATTTAGTTGGAGTGATGTCTTTTAAATAAAATTTTATGTGAATGGAATGAAAAGATTGATTAATCCCAGTTTTATAGAGGCAAGAATTATTTGGAATCTTTAAATGGATTTCTGGCAGTCCAGTTGTCCATAGCTTCTGAAGGAAGGAAATTCTTTACAAGGCAATTGAGCATATAATTATTTAATTTTATATAAGCATTATATGAAACTGGCCGAGCTCCAACAGTTGTTTTCATTTCCATTGCCGTTCTACCGAAAGAAATATTTTTAGATTTCGCTTCAATGGCCAATCCAATGAACTCATATAAAATATTTAGATATAAAGAATGCGATCGGTTATATTGGTAATCAATCCCAATATGATGTGCTTCATATTGATCATTTGTTTTTATTCCGCATAGGAAAGCAATCATTTTTCCGTCCAAATAATATCCACGAAATTTAAAATTGTCACCTAAATTTTGTGACATTTTCAAAAGATAATTGCAATCGAATTTTACCAATTGTATTGGTGATTTATGTTGGACAGCTTTATATAATGGATCAATACTGTTTTGTTGAGATAAAATTTCTTCGAATGATAAATCTTTAAACGTTAAAGATTCAATTTTTTTTCTAGCATTATTGTGCCGTAAGCGATACTTTGCTGATAATGCTTCTAAATAATCGGGGAATATTTTCCAGTCCTCCTGTAATTCCATTTTCATAATTGGATCCATCACCAACAAGGAATAGGATTTTGTTAAAAGCGGTTCTTTAACCTGATCAGTTTCATTACTAAAATCTTTAATAATTGTTGATACCACTTTCCCATTTTTTTCTAATGCTAGTGTAACATCTTTTACTGCATTATTTAAATGTTCGAAAACTATTTTGTCTTTCTCTATATTTAAAATGCCAAATTCACCACTCATAATCATATTACCTGCAATCAATAGATAGTGAGGCTTTTCTTTTTTGGCACCAAATAATATTGCATTAATTACACCAGTAAAATGATTAAGTGTTTTACTGTATGGATCAAGATGAATAATTTTTCCTAATTCTTTTGATGCAAGGTTTATAATTTGAAAATAATAAAATCCTTTTAGATGATTGTTTTGATGAAGGAAAATATACCGAAATGACATGCCTGGAATTGAAGATGCTTCCAATGCTTTAAAATAGTTTTCACTCATCATTAACGAACCCAAATTCAATCCTGATTTTAGATTATCAGGAATTGAATTTAGGTCGTTATAAATTAAAAAATTTGAATGAACAGATTTAATACTGTTAGCTTTAGTAGAAGTCATAAACACCCTATAACAGTCGGGGAGCTTGAAAAGTTATTGCAATTATTTGTTATTTTTTAAATCTTCAAGCATAAGTTCACGAATATATTTAACAGGAGCACTTCCATAGCTAAGGAATTTTTCATGAAATTTCTTTAAATCAAACTTATCACCCAATTGTTTTTTTATCTCTTCGCGCAAATCATAAATCTCAGTAAATCCAGTATAATAGCTTGCTAATTGCACTTGAGTTAATTTAACACGGCGCCACTTACCATCTGCTTCTGCCGTTTGTTGAAACGCACCGTTTATAAGAAGCTTTTTAGCATCTTCCTCAGAGAGCGCATTACAATGAACTTCGTGATCAAGGATCGTATTGCAAACAGAACGCAAATGCCATTTGTAATACATCAACCACATTTCAGGTTCATTATTACCATATCCATTTTCGAGCATCATTCGTTCTGAATACACTGCCCATCCTTCCACCATAGCACCATTACCTAAAACACTTTTCACTAATGACGGCGATTGATTACTGTAAACCAATTGCGTGTAATGACCAGGAATTGCCTCATGAATATTTAATATTTGTAAGATGTAATGATTGTATTCGCGCAAATAACTTTCAGCTTGTTCAGCAGTATATCCAGATAAAGGCGAAACATTATAATACGTATTGGCACCTTTATCATAAGGTCCAGGTGCCGAGATTGATGCGCCGGCACCACCACCTTCCATATATGCAGGAGTTTTACGAACAACTAATGGTTTTGAGGGATCAATATAAATTAAGTTTTTATCATTGATAAATTTTATCAATTGAGGAATTTGTTGCTCTATAGATTGAAGAAAAGAATCTCTATTTACATGATTTATAGAGAGGGTATCTATTACTTTACGGATTAATAAAAGACTATCAGTAGGCATAGGAGATTTGCCAAAATACTTCGGCCATAATTGACGTGATATTTTCGCCATTTCGCTATGCAATTCTGCTTTACGTTTTATAGCTTTCTGATAAATTTCTTCAGCGGTATATCCAGATTGAATATCATATTGAAATTTTTTATCATAAAGTTTTTGACCAATTCTAAAATTAGTAGAATTGTTTTCAGTCAAAGATTTACGTTGAACTTTTAGCCATCCAGAAAAGTCGACCATATATTTTTTTGCAGTATCTGACCAAGAAATTATTTTCAATTTTTCATCAGCAGTTAAACCAGACGCGTTAACAGAATCTT
>JAYVOC010000112.1:0-41545 GCA_043758125.1 Bacteroidota bacterium
TTTGAACGGTTGATAGATGCAATGGTTTATGAATTGTATTTACCCGAAGCAATAAAAGCAGGTGGAGCAGAAGTATTGCAACACTTAACCAACTTACCCGAACTGCAAGACGGGCAAGACGAAAAGAATTTAAAAACCATTGAGAAAGAACACAAAAAACTAAGCGACCCAAGCCACCCCATCAGTGCAGCATTGCTTAAACTCTTAAATGTGCCTGATGTAAAAATTATTGATGGTGGTAAATGAAAAGAATAACCGAAATACAGATTGAAAACTTTAAGGCTTTCTTCGGGCAGTATGCACCTTTGCAATTACCCAAAGGCGAAAATCTTTTAGTGTATGGAGAAAACGGAAGCGGAAAAAGTTCTTTATTCAAAGCATTAAACAATTACTTATCAAGTTCCAGAGATGCTGCATTTACTTTTGTAAAGAATCATTATCAGCTTGCAGAAGATGGAGCAATAAAAATTTCTTTTCAAGATTTTAATGATGTAACATTTCAGGCAGTTGCAGGAACAACACAACAATTAAATTTTGGAAGTGCTGCATCTACAAACAATGTTTTATTTATTCAAAATGCCGACCTCATAAAAGGTTTCCTTGATTACAGAAACTTATTGGATGCTTACAGTCGGATGTAAGTGTTTGTACCTTTATGGGCGGTTTCTTTTAGCGAAAAAATTTGGCTTTTGTCAACTAAATTAGCGAACAAAAAATCAATTATCGAATAATAAATGTTTGTAGTCGGATGTAAGTGTTTGTGTTTTTTTGAATGGTGTTTTTTTTTAGCGAAAAATTTGGCTTTTGTCAACTAAATTAGCGAATAAAAAATCAATTATCGAATATTAAATGTTTGTAGTCGGATGTTAAGTGTTTGCGTCTTTCTGAAAGGTGTTTTCTTTTAGCGAAAAATTTGGCTTTTGTCAACTAAATTAGCAAATAAAAAATCAATTATCGAATATTAAATGTTTGTAGTCGGATGTAAGTGTTTGTGTCAAGTTCTGAAAAAACCACTCACTTATAAATTTTTCAATTAATTATGCAAGTAAAAATCTTCTTAGCTATTTACAATACGATATACCGATAGCGAATTATTAAATATTAATATTGCTTTTATTTTTTGATATCGCCAGTTGTGGGTAATTCCCCATTTTTTGCACGAACAAAAATAATTTCTCTTGCTAACAGATGGTTTTTAAAAATTTAAAACTGCAAAAGAATTTACAAGTTGGTTGCGGTTGGCTCCAAATAATAAAATAAGTGGCGGAAAAATACTCAGCAGCAAAACACCCAAAGGAAGCAACCGCTTAAAAATTGCGCTACGACACACAGCCAATGCAATCGGAAATTTAAAAGATACACACCTCTCCGATTTTTTTAGAAAAATTGCTTACCGAAAAGGCAGAGCAACTGCGGTAAGTCCCACAGCCAGAAAATTGGGTGTAATTATTTGGACTATGATTACTCAAAAAGTGGTATACAAACCACCAACAGAATATCTTTTCTTTGACCAAAAAAGGAAACAAAAACTCGTAGAAAGAATAAGGAAAAACATCACTAAATTTGACCTTAAACCGACTGACTTTAATTTTGCAACGCCCTGATTATGTGCAGAGAAAAAAACGTTAGTCAGAATACAAACACCATGCAGAAAACATTTTTAAATAAAAAGTTTGGCTTAACAACCATTTCAAATGAAACGGATATTGAAAGCGTAATTACAGAAATTGCTCCTTATGTAAAAATTATTTATTTACCAAAGCACACTAAAATTAGTTTAGACTTTGAGGAATTTGAGTTTGATGAAGACAGCCTATTTTTTGTTTCAAATACACAGCTATACCATTTTACCTCATTAGAAAATTTATCGGGTACGGTAATACTGTATTTCAACCAAGATTTTTATTGTGTACAAATCCACGACAAAGAAGTTTCTTGCGATGGAATTTTATTCAATAATGTTTTTAATGCTACCAGTGTAGTTTTATCTAAACAGGATAATACTAACATAGTAAATACTATTAAAGAAGTGAAAAATGAATACGAAAGCGATGATATTGCAACGGAAGAAATGTTGAGAATTTTACTAAAAAAAATAATTATTACTGCAACACGTATTTACAAAAAACAAAACGGACTAACGACCAGTGAAATAAATAATGTGGATATAAATTTTCTACGAAAATTTAGCCAGTTGGTTGAAATACATTTTTACCAAAAACATGCTGTTGGAGATTATGCTGAAATGCTGCACATAACCCCTAAAATTCTAAACAAAAAAATTAGTGCTGCGCAATCCAAAGCCCCCAACCAAATTATTAAAGATAGGCTACTACTTGAAGCAAAGAGATACCTTACTCATACTAACAATAGTGTAAAAGAAATTGCCTACAAGTTGGGTTATCAAGATGAAGCCTATTTTAACCGATTTTTTTCGGCACATAGTAACTTAACTCCTGCTCAATTTAGAAAATCATTTCAAAATTTTTACGAAAGGTAAATAGTACAACTTAAAGAGTGGTTTGTCCAATGTATTAACTACACTTTCGTTTCATCTTTGCACTATCAAATTAAAAAAATAAAAAAGATGAAAAAAACAGAAAAAAAAGTGGGCTTAGTAGCACTTACAATTTTATGCCTATTTGCAACAAAAAGTTTTTCACAAACGAATAATGCAAAAGAGAAAAAGCCTACTATTATTTTTGTGCATGGCTTATGGGCAGATGGTAGTGCATGGAACAAAGTAACGGCAGCTTTGCAGGCAGAGGGTTATCCTGTAATATCTGTACAAAACCCTACTACTTCTTTGGAGGATGATGTAGCAGCAACCAACAGGGCAATCAACCGTGCCGAAAGCGATGTAATATTAGTGGGGCATTCGTGGGGTGGATTTGTAATTGGTGAAGCAGGCGTATCACCAAAAGTAAAAGCGTTGGTGTACGTTGCGGCACTTGTACCCGATAAAGGCGAAACCATTGCAACACTGAGTGAAAAAGTACCTGCAACAAAATTGGGAAATTATTTAATAAATAATGATGGTTTTTTAACACTCTCAAAAGATGGTGTGCAAAAAGCATTTGCCAATGATTGTACCCCAAAAGAGCAAAATTTAATTTTTGCAACACAGCCTCCAGCATCACAATCGGTATTTGTAGCAGTTGCACAAAATGCCGCTTGGAAAATCAAACCCAGTTTTTATCTAGTTGCAAAAAATGATGGTGCTATAAATCCAGAATTAGAAAGGATAATGGCTAAAAGAGCTAACGCTACAACTGTAGAAGTAAATGCAAGTCACGTACTAATGGTTTCAAACCCAGCAGCGGTTTTACAAATTGTAAAAAAAGCTGCGGAAATAAAATAATTAATTTAAAACACAAAAGACTTAAACAATGAAAAATACAACAATCAAATTGTCAATAATCGCAATGCTTTTTTTATCAACATTAAACAATACTATAATGGCACAAACAGTTTTGCTTGCTGAAAAAGACCCCAACATTATCGTAGAAATGCGTACATTTTTAAAAGTACTTAACAACAGTGGCGGAAAACCCGTAGAAGAATTAGCCCCAAAAGATGCAAGATTGGTATTAGTTGGTGCTCAAAAATCAGTAGCATTCAATTATAATGATATTGAAGAAAAAGAAAGAAAAATAACACAAGATGGTATTTCGGTAAATATTCACATTATTAAACCAAAAAATGCAAAAGCTGACATTCCTGTGTTTATGTTCTTTCATGGTGGCGGTTGGGTATTGGGTGATTACCCGACTCATAAAAGACTAGTAAGAGATTTAGTAGTAAATAGCGGTGCTGCTGCTGTGTTTGTAGATTATACACCTTCGCCAGAAGCACAATATCCTGTAGCGATTAATGAAGCATACGCTGCCACTAAATGGGTGGCTGCAAATGGTAATGAAATTGGTGTTGATGGCAGCAGGTTAGCTGTGGCAGGTAATAGTGTAGGTGGTAATATGGCTGCGGTTGTATCGCTTATGGCAAAGGATAAGAAAGTCCCAAAAATCAATTTTCAACTTTTGTTATGGCCTGTTACCGATGCTACTTTTTCACAGCCTTCCTACACTTCATTTGCACAGGGTCGTTTTCTAACTACACCACTTATGCAATGGATGTGGAATCAATACACCACCAACCCATCAGAGCGCAAAAGTATTTACGCATCGCCATTGCAAGCCACTGTTGAGCAATTAAAAGGTTTGCCGCCAGCATTAGTACAAGTAGCCGAGAACGATATTTTACATGATGAAGGCATTGCGTATGCAAGAAAATTAGATGAAGCAGGCGTACCTACAACCATAACAGAGTACAAAGGTTTTATACACGACTATGGTATGTTAAACCCGTTGGCTAATATACCAGCGGTACAATCATCCATTCAGCAAGCTGCCATTGCTATAAAAAATGGTTTAGCCAAAAAATAAGTTATAATGCAAGTAGATTAATTTCCTTGAATTAATCTACTTGCTTTTATTTTACATTAAAAAATAAAGACATGAAAACAAAAACAAATATCGGCCTCGACAAAAGCCAAAGTGATAATTTAGCAAAAAAACTCAATGAATTATTGGCAGACTACATGATTTTTTACCAAAACACCCGAGGATTACATTGGAATATAAAAGGAGATAAATTTTTTGAACTTCACCTAAAGTTTGAAGAACTTTACACCAACTTATTATTGAAGGTGGATGACATTGCAGAAAGGATTTTAACGTTAAGCCACACCCCATATCATTCCTTTGCGGATTATGAAAACAAATCCGATATTAAACCACTAAAAAATATTACAGATGGTAAAAAAGGAGTAGAAAATATTGTAACCACTTTTGAAACCATACTTATAAAACAAAGAGAGTTACTTACCATATCAGCAGATGCAAATGATGAAGGTACAAACGCCATAATGAGCGACTACATCAGGGAGCAAGAAAAATTAGTATGGATGTACTCATCTTATCTTGGAAAATAATCATTGAGAAGATGTGCTAACGCACAACAAGGGGTTTGGCGTTATTGGGGCAGGACGTTGTAACTTCATCTTCAGCAACATGGCGGCTTCAGCTCGGGCATGACGTTTTTCAATTTAGCTTTTAGTTGTTATCTTCAACTGTAGTATTTCAATTGAGCTTTAGTTGTCGGCGGACGATTTTCAAATCCACCAACAACGTCAAGCCCTGTTCGTTAACTGCAATGCCACCGAACGACAGTGCAAACAAAAACAGAAGTGCTAATCAAAAAACTGAAAAAAACATAAAATGAATAATACTAATCAACAACATAAAGAAAATCTATCAAATACTGAAAAGTTTGCCTTAACTC
The DNA here is from genome assembly GCA_043758125.1 of Bacteroidota bacterium. Classification (GTDB taxonomy): domain Bacteria; phylum Bacteroidota; class Bacteroidia; order AKYH767-A; family OLB10; genus JANXSD01. Next base: position 5,341 of record JAYVOC010000112.1, read on the forward strand.
TTACCAATAAAGTGGGTACAATGGGTTTCTTTACTATCATATTCATTTGGACAGTTTTATGGTTGAGTTGGAATATCATAGCACCAAAAACATTTCAATTTGACCCTTATCCTGCGTTTGTATTTTGGCTTTTTATATCAAATATGATTCAAATATTTTTAATGCCATTAATAATGATTGGGCAAAATTTACAAGGAAAGCACACAGAATTAAGAGCAGAAAACGACTATATAATTAATATAAAAGCAGAAAAAGAAATCAACGAAATTCAGAAAGAATTGCTTGAAATAAAAGAGTTATTAAAAAAATTAAATGAAAAATGAAAAAGGCACAGCAACTACAGCAGTGACCGTTGCACAACCTCGTTTTAAAAATTAACTTTAGTATTTAGCATTGAATATGGCTTCATTAAAAGCTATTGCAGCGGTGATGTTTTATTCGAGTACGGAGTAAACAAAAAATGGAGTGTTGTTATAGGTGATGAAATTTTGTTCTAAAGGAAAGTTAGAGAAGAATTATTTAATGGCTTTTCCATTTATGCAATTACTTATGAAAAAATTATTAAACAGATTGTTGAATTAAATCACAGTATGTGGTTATGCGTAAGCCAATGACAGCCTAATCCTGTTCATGACAACAAGAGCCTAATCCTGTCAATCCTCAAAATCCTTTTAATCCTGTTCAAGACAGCAAGAGGTTAACTTGAAACTTTCGGGCTTTGAATGAGCAGTTTTTTAGAACATACGAATCTTGAAATAGACAACAATTATTCGTAAATTTTCATCGTATTTTAATAGCAAAACAATGGGACAAGCAATTAACATCTGTGACATCAAAAAGCTATACCCAGACGAATGGGTTTTATTAGGCAATCCGATTATGGACGACAGCAAAATAGATGTACTTTCGGGAGTGCCTTTGTATCACAGCAAGGACAAGAAAGAAGTTTGTTACATCGGTAGGGACAAAACTTTGGATTATGATAAGATAACTTTAATTTTTACTGGCACTTTTAAACCGATAAGAAAAATCACTTGCATTTTATGAAATGTTTTCGTTAATCAATTGTTGAAGAGAATATCAAAAAAAATCCCTGAAGTAATTACACCTGAGGGATTTTTTATTGTTAAAATAAATTATGCGTTCGCTAATGATCCCTTTAAAAAGTCGATAACTTTTACTTCAGTTACATCAATGGATTTTATATCTGCAATATGCCAACTCAACCAATCACCATAGTGAAGTAAATACATCGAACGTTGTAACTGTGTTTCACCTTTCGATACAATCTCAAAATAATTACGTGTATATTTTTTTACTACATCACTTGTAATCGACATACGTTTTTGTGTTCGTGAATAATCATCAGCACTTCTAAACATTAATACATACGCTTCAGGATGTGGTTCTGTCCAACCAACTAATTCGTTGTGATTCATCTCTGGCAAAACATTATGCCAACATAACATTTTACTATTTTCATTTATCTGTTGACGCAAACGAATTGCAATTCCTTCATAACGCGCTTCGCAATAAATGATAGGAAGTTTACCAACTAATTGTTCTGCAAGAACACGACTTGCCGCTTCTGTATTGGCAGCTTCTTTATCTAACAATGCAATGCAATCATTTAAATCTTTACGGAAGCCATCACCAATTAAACCATTGCCTTGAAGTACATACAAAAGTTGTGTTGCTGAATATCCAAAGCTTGCACGAGGAGGATTGCCACCAGGAATTGTTATCGTATCACAATTATTTTCTTTTGCCATAGCAGCAATTTTTCCACCAGAAGTAACACAAACAATTTTAGCACCTCTTGTTAATGCGGTCTCCATTGCTTGAACTGTTTCTTCAGTATTTCCTGAGTACGATGAAATAATCACCAACGTATTCTCATTCACAAACGATGGAAGAAAATAATCTTTGTTCACGATCATCGGAACTTTCATTTCCTTGTCAGTGATTTGCGCCATTACTGTTCCGCCGATTCCTGAGCCACCAAGTCCTGAAACTAAAACATTGTGTATCGGATTTTTTGAAGGTGTTAAAACAACTTTTTCACCAATTGCGATTGCTTCGCGCAGTTGTGTTGTAAAGTTGGCAATAAGATTTTTCATTGGCATGATGATATAGTTTTTGGTAGTGGTTTTGTTAATGTAAAGATATAAAGCTAAAATTTATTTATAATTATTTCGGATAATTTTATGCACTTATTTGAAATGATTTAACGATCAGAATATTTCGGAATATTTTTATCATTGATAAAGACAATGTTGGTAAGGAGCAAATATACGTTTGCAAGTAGCAAAGCGTTTCATTCGTGGATGAATTTATTTTGAAAGAGGAAAAGAAGCGCTTACTGGATCTTACTCCTAGTTATTTTTTCAAGCTGTAGTGATGGAAAACTCAACGTTTTTAACCCGAAGGAGATAAAAATATGGGGAATCAAATCAGCAAAGAAATTAAGGTTAAGCCTGAAGAATTTCCAATTCTTAACAGCGCAGATTATCCAGAAACGTACAACCATCTTTAGAAAATTACAGGTTCAATACTAGCCAGTAAGCATATTGTGCATCGCAACGATTCTCATTGGGAAGTCAATATTATCCATAAAGATACTGTTCTCAACGCTTTCTGTACACCAGGAGGGAATATTTATGTTATCTCTGGTTTAATTATGTATCTCGATTGTGAAGATCAATTGGCTAGAGTTTTAGGACATGAAATCGCACATGCCTAACTACACCGCAGAATCAGGCAATTGACAAAAAACAATTTAATCGGGATTGTTTCTAAATTTATTTTCGGTACAAATTCGGTAATTGGTGAAATTGAAGGCGTTTTAGCTGGATTAATAGATAAACTTACCTTCGGATAAATTCGTAAAGTAAACTTGCACTTTTTTAATCAATACTTCTTAAAAAATTGTCCAGTTGGCAATGGCAAAGTAAGGGAAAAGTTTTAGTGAACGAATAAGGAGACAAAAAGGTGAGCTTTCTGCTACACTAATTGAAAAGTACAGGAGGATGTTACCGGGTTTAGCGATTAAAAGGGATCTTGAGAAACGGGGATATAGAAAATATCAACAGACAATAGAGAGCAGCGGGGGATAGGTTGACTCTTATTTTGCATGAGGATAATGATGTTCGTAAAACACACCCAGTAACACTTCCTGCCTGTATTGTAAATTTTTTGAGTAATCGGGATTATAAATGAGATGCAGATCAAAACGCAATTGCAAATATTTTAAGAAGCGAATAGCAATTCTGTTATTGAAATCAAAATTGATAGCTGTTCGATTTAGTGCATTAAAAAACAAACGTGAATCGTTTTCAACAAGAATAATTTTTTGATAAATTTCTTCATACACATTCAACTGCGCACTGAAACCGTAAGCCGATTTTACATAACTATGTTTAGTGATAAATAATGATTGATCTTGCTCACGAGTAGAATCTGGAAATTCAGAATTTCTTGGACGTGTATTAAATTTCGCGGTAACAAATGCAATATTAATGCTGCTACTTTTCCATAAATTTTTATTGAATCCATAAGCAAGTTCTAATGTTGCAGGGTTAAATATTCCACCCGACCAATCACGATGTATACCTGTTTCTGTATGTGTATTTGTATAATTATTTAACCACTGGGTGCTAAAGAAAACAGCATAACTGTACTGAAATTTTTTATTTGACTTATCATTCCATTGTAATCGTAAACGAGCATAATCACTACTCTTCAACCATATTGAATCAGCATAACGCATGTAACTTATTTCAGTATGAAAACTATGATAATGTTCCCACCCAGATTTTCGTGTAAGACGTTGGCGCAGATCTATTGCACCTAAAAATGAAACCATAGAATGATTTTCCAGATCCCAATTCCGTTGATCGATGTAAGAAGCAGAAAGTTCTCCATTTATTGTTAAGCGATTGTAAGTAATGCTATCTCTCTTAGGACAACTGAGTGTATCTTGTCCGTAAAAGAAGAGAGGTAACAGAAGTAATTCACAAATCATAAATAGAAATTTCATTAATGATTATTGACAATTAGTGGTTCGTACATAGCAATAGATTTTCACACGCATCTTGCGTTATTTTTTTAAGAAAGATAGAAGGGGGAATATCTGATGCTAGTGTTCGATAGCAATGAAGATTACATCGATGAAGATGGTATCAACAATACAGATAGGGGGTTTTGAGAGGTGATTTTCAGACAAAGCGATGCTAATGCAATACAGTTAAGTAGTACAAAGAATGTTTTGCCAGTGTTTAATACAGCCTCAGGTAATAAGAAGTAAACTTTTTTTCATGATGCTTTTTTGAGTTGGAACATAAGTTTAGAAAGAAGGTTTTGTTGTTCCAAACAACAATAATAGCAGAACGAATATTTTACTAATAACAAATAGACATTACAGGTAGAAGAGGGGCTTCGTGTTCATATTAGAACTTGTAATTCTTTTACGAAAGTATATTATTATTTTATAGTATCCAAGAAAAAGTAAAATTATTTTAACAAGTAATTATTGTTCAATGCACATAAAGTGGTTTATGTTTTACAATATCAATCATAAATTTAATAAGGAGTTTTATTTGAAGGAAAAAATTTCGCTTTGAATTCAATTAGGAAGAAGATTTTTTATTAGCTATTAATATGATGTGTTGCTCGCTAATTTTATTTTCAATTTCATAGTTTACTCGGAATAAATGTGGTTCTTCAAAGCCGCATGAAAAAAGAAATTGAGTTATTGTATTTAAATTATGATAATTGAAATAGGTTCTGTCACCTGTACTTGCTGTCTTAAAACCAGATTGTACTTCGTTACCTTCCACAAAGCTTAAGTATAAAGTCCCCCCTGTATTCAACATATTACTTGCATTAGAAAATAATTTTAAACTTTCTTCTTCTGTGAGATATGGCAAACAAAAACCACAAATAACTCCATCATACTTTTTTTTGATCACGTCAATCATTCGACAATCCATTACACTAAAAGAAGCTGAAGGATTATTTATCTTTGCAAGAGTTATCATGTTTGATGAAATGTCAATTCCTTCAATAGTATAATTTGGTCGTTTAGATAAAAGATATTTTGTAATATTCCCCGGCCCACAACCAACTTCGAAAATACTAGCACTTTCTTTACTAATAGTATTGCAAAAGAAATCATACGTTTCATTGTAGAGTTCCAAGTCCATAAACTTTTTTTGGTACAGCAATGCAACTTTATCCCAAGTCTCAAATGTTTCTGTATATGGATCCATGAATTTTTAGTAAGAATTAGTCAAATGCTTTTTTGAAGTAATAAATAATTCAAACATCATTATTTATTTTTCATTTTTATAAACCACGCCATTTTTCATGACGAAGGAAACATGTTCTAACGAAGTAATATCAGCAATAGGATCATTATGTACTGCAATAATATCTGCAAATTTTCCAATAGCAATAGAACCTGTTTTTGTTTTCATATCTAGTAAATCAGCTGCTGAAATTGTTGCAGACTGTATCGCTTGCATGGATGTCATTCCTGCTTTTATCATGTAAGAAAAATCCTTTGCATTTTCACCATGTGGAATTACTGATGCATCGGTACCATAAGCAATTTTTACTCCTGCTTTAACAGCATTTGCAAAACACTTTTCTTTTTGTACACTTAAACTTTTTGCCTTATTAATAATTTTTTCTGGGAATCCTTTTTGAGAATATGTTTGAATAATATAATCAAGAGCATATAAAGTAGGTACTAAATATGTTCCTTTTTGTTTCATCAAAAGAATTGTTTCATCATCTACTAAACTGCAATGCTCTACGGAATTTACGCCAGCAATTACAGCCATTTTAATTCCTTCAGCACCATGTGCATGTGCTGCAACTTTTTTACCCCAACGATGTGCCTCATCAACAAGTGTTTTCATTTCTTCTAAAGAATATTGTGGCGCACCAACACTTTCTTCTTCTGATAATACTCCAGCAGTTGCGCAAAACTTAATTACATCGGCACCCCACTTCACATTGTTGCGAACGCGTTTTATAATTTCATCATTACCATCAGCAACACCTGTAAAATCTTTATTTCCTTTTGAATCTAAATTTGGATTAAAGCCACACATATCAACATGCCCACCAGTTGCGCCTAATGCAAATGTTGCTACTAGCATTCTTGGTCCAGGTATTGTGCCTGCGTTGATGGCATTTCGTAATGAGATATCAATTAAATTATCTGAACCTAAATCACGCACCATGGTGAAACCAGCCATGAGTGTTCGCTCTGTATAAATATGTGCAACAACAGCATAATCAATCGCCGATTTACGGAACATATCACCGTAATAATCATTACTCGGTTCTCCTGTAATGTGCGTATGACAATCAATTAATCCAGGCAAAACGGTGGAGGAATTTAAATCAATAATCTCTGCTCCTTGTGGAATAGAAATATTTTCTCCAACTGCTTTAATAATGTTGTCTTCAATTAAAATCATTTGATGACTCAATACTTTTCCATATTCTGTATCGATGAATTTACCAGCTTTTATTATTATGGATTTTGACTGTGCCTGTGAAACAGTAATAGTTGCAAAAAGAGTAAATAGAAGAATAGCGATTTTATTTTTCATGATTTTTATTTCTAAAAATAAGTATTGATATTTAGTGAAGAACGAATATAATAAAAACAACAAAGCCGAAGAATTTTTTTCTTCGGCTTTGTTCAAGGAGTTAACACTCGATTTTAAATGCAAATTATTTTACAATAAATACACCTTGCATCTTTTGACTATGTCCTGGATAAGTACAAACAAACTGATATTCGCCAGCAGGAGGTGCGGGGAAAACAATTTCTTCTTTCTCTCCTGGCTTCAATAAATTTCCGTATACTAAAATATCATCATCCTTCGGAATATAGTTTTTATCGGCACCAGCTTCTAAACCTTTTTGTGCAATTCTTTCCAAACTTCCTTTGCGTATTAACACCCAGTTATGTGGCATTGAAGGATCAGTAGCTTCGCTAATGAACGTAAGTTTAACAGTAGTTCCAGCAGGAACAGTAAGTGTACTTTGATCGTATTTCATTTCTGCCATTGATGCTCCCGTTGCCTTTAATGTGAGCGCTGTTACAGTAGCTTTCGGATCAATTGCAGTCTTATCATACTTCGGACCATCATCAGCTAATAATGTTGCTCCAGAAGTTTCTTTACTGCTGTCGGGGGTTTGTGTTGCACTTTCTTTGTTACCACCTCCACAAGATGCTAAAAACAAAATGGTGGATGTTGCTAAAACTAATAATTGCTTTTTCATTGTTTTGATATTTTTAAATTGTAACAAGTAATAACTAATAATGTTTATTGATTTACTAAATATCTATACTTAACAAATCGAAATTATTTTACTAAATAAAATCAACATTCAACTACTTTAACATTTCATCAATAGTTGCAGTTGTTACGCTATGATATCCAGGTCTTGCTTTTTTGTAAATTTCTTTCGCTTTAATTTTTCCCTCAACAGTTGTTGCTAATGCCGCATAAAGTGGTTTCACAAATTTACGACGACCAACAGATATTAAAAAGTGTTCGAGTGAAGCATCTGCTGGAGCATAATGGCTTTTAATTGTATGCAATAACCAATCAAATAAAATTTCCGAATTTCCACTTGATGTCAGGTGAAATGTTTTATCAAGATCCATCATCATTTCATTGTTCATCGAATCAGGAAGTTGACGCAAGAAATATAGCCAGTGATGCGTTGTCCAATCTTTTGTATCGATTTTATTTGCAGGAGTTCCAGCTTTAAATTCTGCTGCCATCTTTCCTGCTTTTTCTAATTCCGTTGAAGTAATTACAGGACAATTATCAGGTAATCCAGCTTTGTAAACCCAATCATTAATACGGATTTTATTTTCAAGTGCAGTATCGCCTTTAATCAATTCTTTATTTAGATATTCTAAGAAAGTACTTGTGGTGATGCTTTGAAATTTATGTGCAGCAAAATATTTATTAATAAAAGCATCCCATTTTTCACGACCTACTGCAAACTCAATTGTTGTTAAAAAAAATCTTCCTTTTTCATAGGCGATAAGATTCATTCCATCGTCAGCATCACGACCTTTTAAATTAAGATGCAGATGAGTGTCGGCGCTATCTTTTCCAATATCTTTAATCGTTTCATCGAGATCATCTTTACTTAAAACGGTTAACATATCAGCATAAGGTTTACCATACAACTTTTCCATGATACGTGTTTCAAAGTAAACGGTAAACCCTTCGTTCAACCAGAAATCATCCCATGTTGCATTTGTTACAAGATTACCGCTCCAACTATGTGCAAGCTCATGCGCTATGAGAGAAACCAATGAACGATCACCAGCAATAATTGTTGGAGTTGCAAACGTTAATCGAGGGTTTTCCATTCCTCCGAAAGGAAAGCTTGGAGGTAATACTAAAACATCATATCGTCCCCATGCATAAGGACCATACAACTCTTCTGCAGCTGCAATCATCTTTGGCATATCTACAAATTCATACGCTGCTTTTTCTAATGTTATTGGTTCTGCATAAACTCCGCTTCGTTTATCATACGAATGAAATTTTAAATCACCAACAGCAAGCGCCATCAAATAGGAAGGGATTGCTTGAGGCATTTTAAAATGATAAAACCCATCAGCATGTAACACAGAATCGTTTTCTGCACTCATCAAAGCCATCAAATCATTTGGGCAATGAATGGTGGCATCGTACGTAAATCGAATACCCGGACTATCTTGCAATGGAATCCATGTTCGTGCAAGAATAGCTTGTGATTGTGTAAAGAGAAATGGTTTTTTTCCTCCCGCAGTTTGTGCAGGATCTAACCATTGTACTGCAGCAGCATTTGGCGAAGTACTGTAATTGATTTTTACTTTTTTGGTATCTGCTTTTATCTGAATTATAATTTCGCTACCGATAAATTTAACTGGACTCTTTACTTCGAATGTTGTTTTTGTTCCATCATCTAGTGTTACCGATTCAATAGTTAAGTCGCGACTATCTAAATGTAATTCGGTAGTGTTCGTTAAATTAGCTATAGTGAGTTCTGCAAAACCTTTTAATTGTTTCGAATTAAAGTCAACAGTTAAATTTAGTTGAAGATGTTTTACCACTGCGTCTTGTGGTCGTGCAAAAGAATGTGTATCTATATTTGTCATTGTTGAATTTGATTCTTGCTTTTTAGTTTCTGATGAACAAGCAATCATGCAGAGTGCAATCATGCTAATATGAAATAGTGATTTGAACATTTATGTATTTACAGCTTCTGTGTAAAATTAGATAGAAATTATATAGGAAAATCCTTGTTTACAAATAGAATTTTTTGAACTGCTATTTATCGTTAGAAATGTTTAACTCTGCATTTCTAAATTCTTTAACAAAACAGCTCTAGATGAATAGAAAATGGAATAGGGTTTTACAGACTTTTCGAATTGCCTTGATAACCTTCGGAGTGTTTTTTCTTTTCTTCCTCGCTTTTGCCTTTACAACGGGGCCTTTTTGGATGCTTTATTGGCTTGGAAGGTCTGTGAGTGATTATCAATTTAAACCTGATAATATCATCATCATGGGAGGATCAGGGATGCCTAGTGAGTCAGCATTGATGCGTGTATATTTTGCTGCGAAATTGGCGAATCAATATCCAGAAAGTAAAGTGTATGTTACTCAACCTTCTAATAGTGGCGATAAAATTATTGATTCAGATGCATATCGTATGCAACAGGAATTACAGATAAAGGGTGTGGATAGCACACGAATTTTTTTGGAGTTATCAGGAAAAAATACGCGAGAAGAAGCATTAAATGTTTTGAAGTTAAACCCACATATCAATAATGAATGTTGTGTGATTGTAACAGCTCCTGAACACATGCGTCGTTCGATATTAACTTTTCGTAAAGTAGGATATCGTTATTTGGGAGGAGTACCGACATTTAACTTTGCTGGACCAGTAGATCTTCAATATAGTGATAAGTCCTTAGGAGGCAGAAATGTGCCTCTTCCAGAAGTTGGGGAGAGTATCCAGCTTCGGTATCAGTTTTGGAATCATTTGCGTTATCAAGTGATCTGTTACCGTGAGTTCGTTGCACTATGTTGGTATAAAATACGAGGATGGAATTGATTTAAACAATTTGTTTGATGGCGAAATATTCCTGTACGGCTTGTAATTATCCCAATCTGAATTGAAGTGAATGGAGAAGGTAAATTCTTTTTGTAACATTAACATAGAAATGAAAAAAACGATATTACGGCACTACCTTTGTTTATGCGCATAAGTATCATGATTTCTCGTTATACAATTATAGTAACACTACTCGTTATTGGGATAATTTCTAGTTGTAGAAACGATCAGTATATTGAAGTGCCAGTACCTAACTGCGATACTACTTGGTATCAAAGAGAAATAAGACCAATTATAAAAACAAATTGTTCAGTTTCTGGTTGTCATGATGGAACAAATGTATTACCTAATTTTAATATTTATCTTAGTTTAAAGACAAGTATAGAAATTAAAATTAATGGTAAACCAGAGATTTTATATAGAATAGATTTACCGTTAAGTGATATCGACCACATGCCGAATAATGGATTAATGTTAAGTTCAAATGATCGTACAAAATTGGAAGTTTGGATTAATGCAGGTTATAGGGGATGCGATCAATAAATAGGAGACACCTACAAAAAAAATCATACTATGAGAAATGTAATTTTAATTTTTATCGCTTTAATAGGATTGCAAGGTTATAATGTAAATGCACAAAGTATTTATTTAGCTACAGGTGGGAATGGAAGTTTTTTCTCAGCAACGAATGTTGAAAATATTGATGCAAAAACCAATAGTCTTACCTCTGTTTTTAACACTGCTACAGAAGAAATTGTTTTTACTGTTCCGTTGAGAACATTTAAATTTAAATCGTCATTAATGGAGGAACACTTTAATGAAAAATATGTAGAAAGTGATAAGTATCCAAATGCTACTTTTAAAGGAAAAATCAATGAAATAATTGATTGGACAAAAGATGGGATTTATGATATTTCTTCGACTGGAATTATGAATCTGCACGGAGTAGATCAAACACGAACAGAAAAGGGAAAAGCGACTGTGAAAGAAGGGAATATAATTATTGATTGTACTTTTAATATTAAACTTACTGACTATAAAATTGAGGTTCCAAAGCTTGTATTGTCTAATATTGCACCAGATTTAGATATTAAAGTTAACTGTACGTATGCACCTTATAAAAAGGTTGCAAAATAAAATCCTCACAAAAATTAATGCGCATAGTACTCTTGTTGTGTTTAATGTTTTTTACTCAAGGTGTAATAGCTCAAGATGATTTGTTAAAATTACTTAGTAAGGATACCACACTTTCCCGATTTGTAAATGGCACTTTTAAATCTACACATTTAATTAATTTGCAGAGTAACGAAACCGTTTTCAAAAAATCACTCGACTTTTTTATTTCACATCGATTTGGTGCCATCGGAAAAAGTAGTAACGCAACAAGTACTTATCATAATTTATGGGGATTCGATAATGTTAGTGATATCCGAATTGCTTTCGAATACGGAATTACTGATCGATTCACGACAGGATTTTCTCGATCAAAGTATAAAGAAAACTGGGAACTGCTTGGAAAATATCGCCTCCTTGAACAAACCATCAATAATAGCATGCCTATTTCTGTTACATTATTTGGAAATCTCGCATTATCTACGTATCAAGATTTGCGTTTTCGTTTTGATCAACCATCAAAAAAGGCAGAAGCCGAAAGAAGACTATCATACGTAACGCAAATAATTATTGCAAAAAAATTTTCTACACGATTATCGCTGGCATTACATCCAACTTTTATTCACCATAATTTTGTATTTCCTCCTGATGAAAGTAATGCGTACGCTCTTGGTATCGGTGGACGGTTAAAGATGACACATACTATTTCTGTAGTGATGGATTACGTTTATAATTTTGGTGAACTACGTAAAATAGGAAACATTAATGGGTACTATAATCCGCTTGGAGCTGGAATAGAAATTGAAACTGGCGGTCATGTTTTTAGTATCATGTTTACCAATGCGTATGCGCTGATAGAAAATGAATTCATTACTTCAACAGTTGATACTTGGAGAAAAGGAGGAATTCGCTTTAGCTTTAATATTTCACGAAACTTTATTTTAAGAAAATCTGCAAAGAAAAGAGCGTAACATTTTAGTTACTTTTCATTACTTTGTAAGTTGATTTCTCATTACCATTTATTATTTCGGCAGTGTATAATCCGTTTGCAAGTGATTTGCCAAATTCAAATAAATTTTTCGAATCAATAGTTGGGTATTGTTCTACAACTCTTCCAAGAATATCTTTTATGATTAGCGAATAACTTTCTCCATTTACAAAATGAGTATCAATAGTAAAAGATAGATTACTAGGATTTGGATATATCGAAATATCTTCTTCATTTCCAGCAATACTATTTCTACAAACAATAGTAATTGCAAGTAGTTTATTGTATCCCATTCCACATGAATTAACTCCTTTCACTTTTACATTTCCACTTGCCGAACCATAATTCATACTGATTGCATTTGTTCCTTGTCCTGAAAAAATTGTTGCACCTGTTGGAACAACCCACGAATAAGAGGAAGCACCTGTAATTAAAGCTGTACTATATGAAACGCCTTGTTGATTTGCACAAACTGCAATTGGACCAGTTATAGATATTGGAGTTGCAGGAATAGATCGTATGGCTAATGTTCGTGCAGTACCATATCCACACGTTGTTCCGCCTTGAACTGAAATTGTTCCAGAAATAAAATTTGCAGGGAATGTTAAATTAATTGAAGTAGTTCCTTGTCCGCTATTAATAATTATTCCAGATGGAACAATCCATAAATACGTACTTGTATTACTTAAAGCATTGATGAAATAACTTGCTGAACTGCCACCGCAAACTGCATTAATTGGTCCTGAAATAATGGATGGATAACTAGGAATATTTCGTGATACATATTTTGTTTTTGCAGCACTTGTTCCACAAGCATTACTTGCAGTTAAGGAAATTGTTCCATTCACAAATGTTGCAGCAAAATTTACTTTTATTGATCGAGTTCCAATACCAGAAGTAATTAGTGCTCCAGTTGGCATTGTCCAATTGTATGTTGTTGCATTTGAAATTGTTGCTACGGAATATACAACTCCTGTATCACTTGGGCATGGTTTAGCAATGCCAGTTATTGTTCCTGGTGATGTTGGTGCAGTAGTACATACAACTTGACAATCAATTTGAAAATCTTTCGTAAAGAATGTTGAGCCACCTTGTACATCAAATAAAATTAAATAGGGTGTATTTGATGTTAATGCAGATGTAGTAAGCGAATCACCCAATTTACTTAACAAGCCTAAGCATGTCCAACCAGTTGCATCACATGATCCTGATGCTAATTTATAATATACAGAAGCCTGAAGTTGCCATGCATAATTTTGCGCGCATCGAATTTTATATGCACCACTTTGTAACGGAGTGAAGCGAAATATTTTTTCAGCACCAGTATTATTCGTTGGTCCGCAACTATAATTACTCCAATTACCAACTTCATTTTGAATTTTGCTATATGAGAATGTACTACCACAAACAACTGTTGGTGCATTCGAGCAATCAATTAAAGTTCGAAAACTTGTCTTTACATTATTAGAAAAAGTTGTTCCGCCACAAAAGTTTCTAACATAAACATCATAAGCTTTATTATCGGTTAGTGATATTAAATTGTAGGGAGAAATTCCAGTTACTAATGTTCCTCCACTTGCAGTTGCTCCTGTACCTGGAGTAAAACCGGAAGGCCCGTATTCGATGTAAGAAACATTTGGACAAGCGCAACTAAAACTTATCGTAGCACTGTGTGTTTGCACGTTTGATTTATTTACACCAGTTGGATCGCCACAAGAAATCACCAATCCAAATGTGCCTCCAGTATAATTTACATTTTCTGCGGAAATATCATAAGTGACACCAGCATTTAGAGGACCTATAGGATCATAACCTCCATTTATTCCGAAAGGGCATATATAAAAAAAATTACTAAAATCACATAAGTTATTTGTTTGACGGTAGCCTATAAAAACATCAGTACCAGCAGCACCTAATATTTGCAAGTTATACATACCTGTAACTGGAGGTGTAAACTTTACAAATGTTTCACTGTATTTTAGTGAATCACCAAAGCATGATAAGTTTACATTTGAATTAAGATGTCCTCCCCACGAACTAGGAATAGTAATAGCAGATCCAAGTGTATAGGGAAAAGGATAAATTGCAGGACAAATTGTTATTTGAGAAGAAGAAAGAGTATTACTTGCGCTCGTAGATTGTTCGTTTATACTTACATGTGACTCAAATATAAACGAGGATTTGCCATTACTTGAAACACTTATAAGGAACATTAAAACGAGCAACAAAAGCGAATGTAATGCGAAGGAAGAGTTTGATTTCTTTGCCATTTGATAAGTAGACGTTTTCAAAATAAAATTCTTTTTAAATGAAATTCTCTTGTAAATGTAAAAAATTGGATTGTTATATCAACTATTAATTTTTTGATTTTGAAAGAATCGTTTCATCATGGTGTTTATCTCAAATTAACGTCCTTGCTTTTTCTATACTTTTGTACAATAACGTAGAAGGATTTTTAATAAAAACTCCAAGCAAATAATTCACAAAAATCTGCTGCATATTTAATGCGTCCATGAAATCCGTAAATCCACAAAATCAGCAAGATACTGCCCAGAGCCCGTTGCCAAAAACAGGTAGTGATAGTATCGGAGTGGATAGTACATCGACGGCAGTAAAGCATAATAATTTTCGTTTTACAGATACTGAACCTGATTCCGCAATTCAAGCAGAAGATACAGCTATTTCACGATTTATTCCTCTAGAAGGACCAGGATTATTTAAAAATCATCAACTAAAAATTACCCATCCGAATGCTCGACCATTAAATGATTTTACTACCGACTGGTTTACCGTTTCCCTCATTATCTTAGTTGGATTATTTACGTGGTTTCGTTTTTTTTATTACCGTATTTATGGACAGTTAATCTCTGCCTTTTTTAATGTCACTGTAACCAATCAAATTGTTCGCGATGAATCGGTATTGTTGCAACGCGCTTCTTTGGTATTGAGTGTGATATCCTATTTATTGGCTGGATTATTTCTTTATCAAGTAAGTGTTCATTATAATTGGCAAATTATCTGGTTACAGAAAGGGATCGTTCGATTTGCCATGTTTGCGGTTGCGGTTGCCTCAGCATATTCTATAAAAATGGTGACTTTAAGATTTTTAAGCAATGTATTTTATCAAGAAAGACCAGTTGCCTTATACATTTTCAACATTTTTTTAACAGTGATGATGGTTGGCTTAGTATTGCTCCCTGTTAACATGATTTTAGCTTTTGCGCCAGCTGCCACACGAGAGTGGACGATAGAGATTACGGTAGCCATAATCTTCTTAATATTTCTGTATAGATTAGTACGTGCTGTTGGAATTTGGATTGGAATTCCCGGGTTCTCTTTTTTCTATTTGTTTTTATACCTTTGCACTTTCGAAATCGCTCCTATCTTGGTCATCTACAAGTTAGCAACACTATAGGCGCGGATCGAGGTTTTAAGCAGTCTTAGCGGTATACCTAAACTTGGTTCATTGAAAGTAAAATCTATACTCGTTACACAGCCGAAACCCGAATCCGAGAAATCACCTTATTACGATTTGGCTAAAAAATATAGTCTGAAGATTGATTTCAGGCCATTTATCCATGTAGAAGGTATCGCGGCAAAGGATTTTCGCAAGGACAGAATTAATATCAGCGACCATTCGTCTGTGATTCTCACAAGTCGTCATGCCGTAGATCATTTTTTTCGAATATGTATTGAAATGCGCTTCACCAATATGGAGGAGCTTAAGTATTTCTGTATTTCAGAATCAACAGCTTTATATTTACAGAAGTATATCACGTTTAGAAAGCGTAAAATATTCTTTGGTAAGCAGAATATTACAGATCTTATCGAAGTATTAAAAAAACATAAGAAGGAGAAATTTATCGTTCCTTGTTCTGATATTGCAAAACAAGAAATTGCAGATGTACTCCAACAACATGGCTTTGATTTCACAAAAGCGGTTATCTATAAAACTGTTTGTAGCGACTTAAGCGATTTAGCTGATGTGAAGTACGATATGCTTGTGTTTTTTAGTCCGGCGGGAATTACTTCTTTGTACAAGAACTTCCCCGATTTTAAGCAGGATACAACGATAATTGCTGCCTTCGGACAAAGTACATCACAGGCTGTTATGGAAGCAAATTTAAGATTGGATATTCAGGCACCAATTCCAGAAGCGCCATCCATGACCATGAGCATCGAACAATACCTGAAGAAAAATAAGTAATCAGCTAAAAAAATTGAAAGCCTTTGGTAATGCCACGGGATTTTTACTTTCATGGCATGATGAATTCCACCTCGATAAAACCACCAAATACGCTACCTGCCGAAGAGCGAATCAAGAGTCGAAAACTCTTCGATGAACTTTTTTTGTCGGGCAAATCAATTGTGCAATCTCCCTTTAGAGTTTTGTGGAAGGAAATCCCTTTTGAAGAAAAAAATCCAGTTCAGTTAGGTGTAACAGCTCCCAAAAGGAAGATGCGGCAGGCAAATCATCGCAACCGCATGAAACGTTTAATGCGAGAAGCATATCGACTTAATAAGCATGAGCTTGTTGAATTATGTAAGCAACAACAAAAAGGACTTGCAATATTATTTATTTCACAATGTACAAAGCCTACCACTTTCGTTGATACACAAGATAAAATAATTCTACTTTTACAACGTTTAATTCGTCAGCATGCGCCAGTTGTTGAGTAAAGGGATGATCGCCTTGATACGCTTTTATCAGAATGCAATTTCTCCTCACCTAGGACAAGCTTGCCGCTACACGCCAACATGTTCCGTTTATGCTGTAGATGCCATCCGAAAACATGGACCATTAAGAGGTGGATGGATGGCTTTAAAAAGAATCTTATCGTGTAATCCTTGGGGTGGACATGGTTACGATCCAGTTCCCTAATTCAATGTTGAAAAGCAGTGAATACAATTCAAAAAAGGTTAAATCGATTGGAAACAGTGAAGTATCTTTAACCCATCAGTAAAAAAATATTAAAGCAGAATATCTATAATTTATATGTTGCCAATCATAAAATCAATTCGTCCTTTCTTTCGCAGATTTCGTTTTTGGATTCTTGCTGCAGTAGTTTCTATTGGATTAGTTTCTTTTCGTGAAGCGAATGATAATGTTTTTGAATTATCACGTAATCTCGATATTTTCACAACATTGTTTCGTGAATTAACAATTTATTATGTTGATCCTTTAGATGCTGAATCATTAGTTCATCAAGGTATTGATGCAATGCTTGAAAGCCTTGATCCATACACACAATATATTTCGGAGGATCAAGCAGAAGATTATCGTTTCATGACAACTGGTGAATACGGCGGCATAGGAGCATTAATTGGACAGCGTGATAATGAAGTGGTGATCACTGATCCTTATGAAGGCTATCCTGCACAAAAAGGTGGACTCATTGCCGGTGATATCATTCGTTCGATTGATGGTAAAGCAACAAAAGGAAAACAATACGATGAAGTAAGTAAAATGTTGAAAGGCCAACCTAAAACAGCTATAACTTTAATTGTTGATCGTCCTGGAGAAGCGAAGCCAATTACAAAAACTTTTTTACGTGAAGCGATACAGATCAAAAACGTTCCATACTATGGCGTTGTAAATAATAACGTAGGATATATTCGTTTAAGTAGTTTTACAGATAACGCAGGATTGGAAGTGAAAGATGCAGTTGTTGATCTTACACAGAAAAAAAATGTGAAAGGAATTATATTTGACCTACGTGGAAACCCAGGTGGATTACTAAACGAAGCAGTGAATATTGTTAACGTTTTTGTTGATAAAGGTCAAGAGGTCGTTAGTACTCGTGGCAAAGTAAAAGATTGGGATAAAATTTATAAAGCATTAAATTCTGCCACTGATACAAAAACTCCGATAGTAGTATTGGTAAGTAGTGGATCAGCATCT
This sequence comes from Bacteroidota bacterium, assembly GCA_043758125.1. Lineage (GTDB taxonomy): Bacteria > Bacteroidota > Bacteroidia > AKYH767-A > OLB10 > JANXSD01. The sequence continues at coordinate 23,493 of JAYVOC010000112.1, forward strand.
GCGGCAGAAATTGTTTCTGGATCATTGCAAGATTTTGATAGAGCTGTGGTAATTGGTCAGCGTACTTTTGGGAAGGGATTAGTGCAAACAACACGACCATTAACCTACAACACACAATTAAAAGTTACTACGGCGAAATATTATATTCCTAGTGGAAGATGTATTCAAGCATTAGATTATACGCATCGCAATCCTGATGGTAGTGTTGGTAAAGTTCCTGATTCATTGAAAAGAGAATTTAAAACAAAAGTTGGTCGTAAAGTTTTTGATGGTGGAGGAATCGAACCCGATTATGCGATGACTCCGATATCATATAGTACCATAACGCAAATTATTGCTAACAAATATTTATTGTTTGATTATGCAACTGATTATAAAATAAAACATCCTGTAATTGCAGCAGCAAAAGATTTTCATATCAGTGATGCTGAGTATAACGACTTTGTAAAATGGTTGTCGAATAAAGATTTTGAATATGTAACGGAGAGCGAACGTAAGCTAGAAGAATTAAAAGATAAAGCTACCCGCGAACATTATTTTGATGCGATAAAATCTGATTATGATGCTTTGCATACAAAACTGAAACACGATAAATCGGAAGATCTAAATACACATAAGGAAGAAATTAAATCTATTCTTGAAAACGAAATTGTATCGCGATATTATTATCAGAATGGCCGAATGGAAAACAGTTTTTTATCAGATCCTGAAGTTAAGTTGGCAATACGTGCTTTGCAAGATCCGTCGGTGTACAATTCTATCCTTAATCGCTCGTTTAAAGAGTAGAATTCTTTAATCTAAATTACGAGTGATCAAACGTTCCGCATTAAATGAAATTGGAGATTACGCTGTTTGGGTAGGGATGCTCCTTATGGCATCTTCCTTACCATTGTCTTTATTTGGATTAAGTTTAGGTCAATTTATTATTGCTGGAGGTTGGCTTGTTGGGGGTAACATAAAAGCAAAATTTAAGAAAGCATTTGGTGATCCTGTTGTTTGGGTTTTGTGGGGAGTTTATTTTTGGGTTGTTATTGGATTATGGAATACTACTAACATACATTTTGCATTAGATAGCTTACGCATTAAAGCGCCATTACTTTTAATGCCTTTGTTTTTTTCATCGATACAACAATTTACGTTAAGGCAGTTTCGCATTTTATTAGCTTTTTTAGTTTCAGCAACACTTGTTTCTACCATCATTAGTTTCATTATTTATTTAGGATTTACGAACGTTAAAGTACACGACATTCGTGACATTGTAATTTTTTTATCACATATCCGACTCGCACTTCTTGTTTGTTTTTCTGTGATTTCCTGTTTATGGTTCATTCATCATTTCACAAATTACTTACATAAATTTATTGGTTACCTAATTGTAATTTGGTTCGTGTATTTTCTTGTTTTATTAGAATCCTTAACAGGAATATTTATTTTATCGGCAACAGCTGTTTTGTATATCGTATATCAAATATTTAAAAGAAAAACATTAATAGTTGTACGAGCATTAGGTATTATTTTTGTCGTATTCATGTTTTCATCTGCATATAAAATGATTCAATATGTTTTTATTGATTCTATAAAAGTAATTACTGTTGATCCGAGTAAATTATTGAAAAAAACAAAGAGTGGTATTGACTATGTTTCTTTTACTTCTCGCCAAGATGCTGAAAATGGAAATCTTGTTTGGATCAATATCTGTGAATTTGAAATGGACTCTGTTTGGCGAAATAGAACTGGTAAAAGTATTTATACTTTTGATGAAACGGGTCATGAAATACAATATCCTTTAATGCGTTTTTTGGCATCTAAAAATTTGAATAAAGATGCGGAAGGTGTTAGCCGTTTAAGTGAAACGGAAATTCATGCAATAGAAAAAGGCATAGCAAATGTTAATGATTTAACGGGGAATATGATTAGTAAAAGAATACGAGATCTCGCATGGGAATATCGTATTTATCATTTTACACAAAACCCTTCCGAACATTCTTTTACGATGCGTTTAGAATTTTGGAAAACAGGTTGGTATATTTTTAAGCAGCATTTGTTTGCTGGTGTTGGTACGGGAGATATACAAGATGAATACAATAAGGCGTATATAAATTTAGGAAGCAAGCTTAATAAGGAATGGCGACTAGCATCTCACAATGAATATTTACGGACAGCCATTTTATATGGCATTCCTGGATTGATATTTTTTGTGGTATCACTTTTTTATCCTTTAATAAAACGCAAGAAAAACAACGACATATTATATTTAGCATTTCTATTTATTGCATTATGTTCAATGTTAACTGAAGACACTTTAGAGACGCAAACAGGTGTTACTTTTTTCGCCTTTTTGAATGCATTATTATTATTTCAAGGAAAAGTAGTGTTAAAAATTCCCTAAGAAGAAAATTTGAAAGTTGTTAAAGAGTAAAATTGAGCGTCGACTGTAAAAACTTAAAGGTTCATTAGGTAGTTTTACCCTATTCTAAACCCTTTTCACCACCTTCGCGCTCCTGATTTCTAATCGGCGTGTTAAATTGCGTTCGACTAAAAGTGTGGAGAGTATAAATTAATGATTGACGCAGCAGAAAAGCAATTCCTTAAAGCACGTACATTTTTGCACGAAGGAAAAGTGGAGGAGTCCTTGCAGGAGTTAAACCTGATTTTGGCACGACAGCCTGAATTCGGGAAGGGACAAGCTCTGCTCGGTCATCTGCTCTATCATTATTTTCGTGATTTTACCAATGCCGAAGAAGCCTTCCGAAAGGCCATGCGACAATCACCTAACCACGACGAAACGTATTTGGATTATGCTGCTTTATTGTTGCAGTTGGAGCGATTTACAGAAACTATTGCAGTATTGAATAAAGCGATGGAAGTTCCAGGTATCGAAAAAGATAAAGTATATCGCCTTTTTGGGATGCTAAGCGAACGTCAAGAGCGATGGGAGGAAGCAATAGATTACTATAGCAAAGCATTGTTGTTCACTTTTTCAGTAGAGGCCATTACAGGTTATGAAGAGGATATTAATCGCGTGCTGAAAAAGAAATCGAAAGTTTAAAGGGATTAATTTTATGATTGAAGTAATTAATTTTTATTAATGGTAGGATAATTATGGAAATAAATTAATCTTTACAAAATGACAGTTGAATTCTATTAAGTATAACGATTTTCATTTAGGAATAGAAATTATTTCAAGATTAACGATTAAAAATTACGATGCGTATTGCCCATATTTTTTCTTCCAACTTTTTAGCAGGATCAGTGATGTATGCGTTACAGTTAGCTGAGAAGCAAATTGAGCAAGGTCACGAGGTAATTTTGATTACAGATATAAAAGTTTCAGATACGATTCCTACAATTCAACTTCCAATTTCTGATAGACGTTATCCAAGTAGATTTCGAAATATTAAACAGATAAAAAAATTAATTTTAGAGCAAGACATTCATATCATTCACGCACATTCGCGTGCAGCAAGTTGGGTTTCATTTTTTGCAACAATTAATACGTATACCGCTTTGGTATCTACTATTCATGGCATTCAAGGTAAGAAATCAATTATCAATAATAAAGTATATGGCGAAAAAGTAATTGCGATTTGTAAAAATGTTTTGATCCAGTTAGAAGAGCAAATTCAGATTGAAAAAAAGAAGTTAGTTTTAATTCCGAATGGAATTCGATTTGGAGTGACGCCTAAAAAATTAGTAGAGGATAAAAGACAATCAGGAAAAATCATTTCGTTGATAGGCAGATTAAATGGTCCGAAAGGTGAAATAGCAGAGCGGTTTATTGGCGAAGTTTTTCCTAAACTTTTGGAGCAACATCCATCACTTTCAATTTATATTTTAGGAGGAGAAATAGAAACATTTTCTGCTTCTGGAAAAATTAAGTTAGAAGAATTAATAAGTAAATATCCATCACGAGTAAACTTTATTGGATTTACAAAAGAAGTTAAATCGTATATGCAAGCTTCTACACTTATTATTGGTGCGGGACGTGTGGCTTTAGAAGGAATAGAATTAAAGGTTCCTGTATATGCTGTTGGTGAAAGTAATTCGATTGGCTTTTTAACAGCAGCAACTATTACTGATGCGATGGCGTCAAACTTTGGAGATATACTTCCTGTAAAAAGTAAATTTAATATTGACTCATCATTAGCTTATAATGATCTAAATCAATTTTTATCAGACGTAAATCTAAAGCTAGAGGATCTAACAAATTGCATTTTACCATACGATGTAAATAATGTTGTATCGAAAGTTTATGATGTTTACAAAGCAGCATTGATACAAAAAATTCATCCGAAGCATATTCCAATATTGATGTATCATAAAGTGCCCAATAAAAATATTGAAACGCAGCATAAAATATTTGTCACCAAAAAAATTTTTGAAAAACACTTGCGCTTTTTCCGCCTACGCAGCATAAAATCTATAACTTTAAAACAGTACAATGATTTTAGTGAAGGGAAAATTACCGCTAAGTTATTTCCATCCAAGCCGATCATTTTAACTTTTGATGATGGATATGAAGATAATTATACCAACATGCTTCCGCTTACTGAGAAATATGGATTTAAAGGAGTTTTATTTTTACTTGGTAATTTTAATTTAACACATAATGACTGGGATAAAAAAGAAGATCCTTCAGCAAATAAATTAATGAGTACCGAACAAAAGATTGCATTCGTAAAAAGTGGATGGGAAATTGGGGCGCATACTTTAACACATCCTCACCTTACAGAAATAAATTCAACTCTTGCAAAAAATGAAATTGCAGAAAGTAAAAGGAGCATTGAAGCAACATTAAAAATTTCGGTAAATACTTTTGCGTATCCTTACGGAGATTACAACGAAGAAATAAAATCGGAAACTGCTAATGCTGGCTTTCGCTTCGCAGTAGCAACTGATAGTGGAGGATTGATGTTAGACGATGATCGCTATGCAATTTTTCGAGTAAATATGTTTCCTGATGAAAGCTTATTCTCTCTTTACAAAAAAACATCAAGCTGGTATAGAAAATATTATTTTAAGAAAAGAGGGAAGTGAGAATCGAAAGGAGTTAATTTTGTTTTTACAAACACTAATTACTTAATAGATAAATTAAAAGAATAAAAAGTCAACGAAAGTATTTATTAAAAAAAATAAAAACAAAACAGATCAAGAATAATTATTTAAAAAGAATAGTGTAAGCAATTTAAATTTTCTTTAAAAATCGAGAACGATATGAGTAAATTGGAGAAGTTAATAAATGAAATTGAATCGTTGATTTCAAAGCAGGCAAAAATGAATACAGTAATATCGACATCATCCGTTGGCTGGCATATTGAACATTGCTTATTAACGATCAATTTGATTATTGAAGCGGTAAAGGCATCTGATCCTTCAGTATACAAATGGTCATTTAATTTTAATAGAACACTTATCTTATCAATAGGAAAAATTCCGAGAGGTAGAGCAAAAGCTCCTACCATTGTTCAACCGAATATTGATTTTAATACTGAAACCTTAAAGAAGCATCTTAATAAGGTAAAACAAAAGTTGGAGGTATTGAATACCTTAAATAAAAATCATCACTTTCCACATCCTTATTTTGGCGCGCTTAATTTAAAGCCAACTATTAAGTTTCTTGAAATTCACACACAGCATCATATTAAAATAATGAAGGATATTATAAAATAAATTACAAATAGACATAACAATGATTTATCTAAGGATTATTTTTGAACTTTCTTTTTCGCTTCTTTAAATACTTTTTTCTCCTCATCTACTAATCTTTTTTGAACTTTTTTCAAATCTTCAGAAGGGGGTAATTCTTCTGGTTTTACATTTCTTCCTAATAAAATTTTTCTAACTGCAATATTATTTTCAACATGTTCTTTTAAAATATATTTTTCGCCACGCAAATCTTTTTCGGTTACATTATGGCTTGTAAGTTCTGTAGCAAAGTCTTTCCCTTTAATTGTAAGTGTAGGTAGAAAATCAGCTAATGGTCTGTTATTAGGAACACCTAGTTTAATTTTCATATCATTCGTGGTAAAACCACCGAATAATGCTTTATCACCTTTGCTCCTAATGAATGCAAAACCATTAAAATCTACTCCTCTTTCGTATATAATTGAGGAAAGTTTTTTTTCTGATTTAGAAAGTTTTTCTCTTGCAAGTATACGTGCAATATCTAAAAGTCGAGTCTCAATAATTTCTTGCTTTCTTGTTTGAACCGCAAAATAAGTTTGCGCAAAAGCAATCTCAGGTTTAGTAGCATCACCGTTTTGAGCAATAAGATAACAAGCATACCTCGTGAGGGCTATATCTTCTATTTGGCGCTGAGCACCTTTTGCTAATTCGATCAATTTGCCGCCATCAACAAAATGATTAATTATTGTCATTCCAGCATTTTCACATGATTTTTTAGCTTTATCAATTACATTCAAAAAATTATCCCATTTAGAATATCCTAGAATAAATTGTAATTCTCTAGCACTCCAGCCTTCAATACCATTGAAGTCATAATATGCATTTTCAAATTGCACAAACAATTGTTGGATTTGTTCTTTTTTCATTCGAATAATTTTTAAATCGCAAGTTAAAAGTTTATACTTTTTAAAAATGACGATTGTTAGGTTTAATATTGCAATTATACTAATAATTTTCGAAACAGGAGTATGACGAGTTTAATGATCAAAAACAGTAACCAATAATAAAATAAGTTATCATATTCCCGACATCGGGAATATGATCAGAAGAAGTAGAAATTGTATTCGATTTTCGAGTAAAATCGATCATATTCCCGACATCGGGAATATGATCAGGAGAAGTAGAAATTGTAATGAATTTTCGAGTAAAATCGATCATATTCCCGACATCGGCAAAATGATCAGAAGAAGTAGAAATTGTATTCGATTTTCGAGTAAAATCGATCATATTCCCGACATCGGGAATATGATCAGAAGCAACAAATTTTGATTATTTTTTTTACATAAAACACCGTTCAAAAATTACTTGGCAATTACTTTTCTGACAAACTCATATACATTAAAATCTTTCTCTTTCATTGCAACAGTTAATTCTACAAGCAAATCTTGAACAGAAATACTTCGCATTTTTTCTTGTTGAATTAATCTATAGGTACGTTCTGCTAAAAGTTGTAAATTTTTTTCAGGAGGAACTTGTTGAAGATGTTTGTAAATCATTTCTACCAAAGCATTAACTCCTTCGTTTCCCGATGCAATGGTTTTCATAACCGGAACATTCCAATTATTTTTATAAGGACGTTCATGTAAAGTTTTAATAACATTTGCCGCAAAACGATCAGCACCTTCACGATCAGATTTATTGACAACAAAAATATCTGCAATCTCCATGATACCTGATTTTATGGCCTGTATTTCATCACCAGCTTCAGGAACTAATACTACGATTGTTGTATCTGCTAATGCTACAATCTCAACTTCTGATTGTCCAACACCAACTGTTTCAATAATTATATGATCAAATGCCGCTGATCGCATCACATCTATTACTTCTAATGTTTTTGCAGAGAGACCGCCTAAGGCGCCTCGTGTAGCCAACGAACGAATATAAATGTTAGGGTTGTTAAAGTGTTCATACATTCGTAAGCGGTCGCCTAGCAACGAGCCATGAGTAAACGGGGATGAAGGATCTACAGCAAGAACAGCAATTTGATATGGATCACCTGCTGCATTTTTCTTAGCACTTAAATTTTTAAGCAATGCATTGATGAGCGTGCTTTTTCCGGCACCAGGAGGACCTGTAATTCCAGTTACAGGAATTTGTTTGTCGACAGAAAGTTTTGGGAGAAATTCTTCATAGCCACTTAGCTCATTTTCAACGATTGTAATAGCGCGAGCAAGATACCTGCGATCACCATTTTTTAATCCTTGAAGAAGTTCATCCAACACTATCATGCGGTGAAAATACACAGCAAGATTGATTTAATAGAAATCTCTTAAGAAAATATTTGCAGTGCACTTGATGGTTTAAAATTTCATTAAAGCACGATTACACTACTTTATCTTAACTTTGCCCTTATTCGGTTCCTACTTTGAGAAATCAAAGAGGATTAATAGGGAATCTGGTGAAATTCCAGAACAGTTCCCGCTGCTGTAAGCTATTTAGATTTCATATTATCGAAATCAAATTTGTAAATAACCACTGTTACTAAAGTAATGGGAAGGGGCAAATTTTTAGTAAGTCAGAAGACCTGCCGATATTATAAATTAATTCAAACGCTTTCGGAGAAAAGGCGATGAAATAAATCTTCTTAAGAGAGGCTTTGTTTTAGCGCATCATTTTTTTTGTAAGCATTTATTCAGTAAAGATGCTAAAGCAAAATTTAATTTTATTCTGTTTATTTTTTTCAATTGTAGGTGTTGTGAATGCACAACAATCTAGCGATACTATTTGTACACTTCAACAAATTAATATTACTGCAACACGATTAAATGAAGCCAATGAAACTTCAACAGTACAACTTCTTGATACAACATTAGCTCGATTAACAACGGCAACATTAGCAGAACAATTAACTAGAGAAGGCGGGCTTTTTATCAAATCATACGGCCCAGGAAGTTTATCTACATTATCATTACGCGGAAGTAATGCTTCTCAAACTGCAGTACTTTGGAATGGAATAAATATTTGTAGTCCAATGCTTGGGTTATTTGATTTAGGATTAATACCCACTTTTTTAGTTGATGAAACAACAATTCAATATGGTGGTTCTGGTGCAGAGCAAGGAAGTGCTGCTATTGGCGGAGCTATTCATCTTAACTCGAAAATTAAAAAGGAAAAGGGTTTAGAAGTAAATGCTTTATCAAGTGTTGGAAGTTTTGGTTTTTATGAAGGGGGAATTAGCATTAAGAACTTAGGCGATAAAGTTTATACGAATAGTAGATTTTATTTTCAAGGTGCAGAAAATAATTTCAAGTTTAAAAATTTTGATGATGAAATTATAACGCAATCAAATGCAAAATTTAATCAGATTGGATTTGCACAGGACTTCTCCATTGGTAAAGTGTCGAATTTATTTAGTTTGCATGGATGGTATGTAAAAAATGAAAGGAAGATTCCACCTCACATGCTTACACCAAGTAGTACGCAACAACAAAATGATGAAGCGATAAGAATTGTTGCTGAGTATCAACGAAAAATTAATTTTTGGAATTGGAATATTCACAGTGGATGGAGCAGAGAGAAACTAAATTATAGAGATCTCTCCTCGAAAATCGAAGACATAAGTACATCTTATTTATTGCAAAATGATGCTGAGATTTCATACCATAAAAATATTCCATTAACATTTACCACTCAAGTATCTTGGTTGCATAATGAAGCCGTTGAATCAGCTTATGGTGAACGTCAAAAAGTAAATCAAGAGGATATTACGTTTCTGGTAAAATATCAAATTTCAAAATTGACAGTACGCGCCGCATTAAAGAAAGGGTATCATAATGAAAATGAATTACCCTTATTACCATCTATTACTTCATCATGGAAATTTTGGAAAGATTTTTTGTTAAAAGGAAACATAGCCAAACTTTATCGTGTTCCAACGTTAAACGATTTATATTGGAAGCCAGGTGGTAATTCTGAATTAAAACCAGAAAGTGGTCTTACAGAATCGGCATCAATAGAATGGAAAAAGGGCAAATCAAAAAAAAATGTATCAGCAGAAATTGGTTACTTTAATACGCGAACAAAAGATGAAATTGTTTGGCTTCCAGAAAACAATGGCTTGTATCATGCTGAAAACATCAATGAAATATGGAGTAGAGGAATAGAAGTTACTTTACGAGGGAATTATCATTTTAATGAATTAGTTTTTAATGGATTTGTTTTAGCGCATTATACATTAGCTACGATTACTAAAACAGATGCGAGTTTAGGTGAAGGAATTAACAATGAATTGAGTTATTCTCCTAAAATTTTATTAAAAGAGAATATTGGAATACGATTCAGAAAATGGTCTTTAAATTATTATCATGATTTTACCGGAGCGCGTTATACTTCAATTGATAATTCACAACGATTAAAACCTTTTCAAACAGGGGAACTTGATTTAGCATTTGAATTAATGATGCGTAACACTTTAATTCATTTCTTTTTTGATTCGAAGAATATTTGGAACGAAAAGTATCAGGTGATAGCATATCGTGCAACGCCTGGAAGAAGTTTTCAAGCAGGAGTTTTACTAAAAATAAAATAGATTTTTTTAATTGTATTAAGTATTGGATTACCTCACTAAAGAAACTCTACCTGTATACTCATAGGTAACGCCATCCAATGCTTTAATGTGGAAGAGGTAAACATAAACACCTTCAGCACATGGATCACCATTATCGTTACGTTCGCCATGCCATGGATGTTGAATGTCACCAGTATAAATTGTTTTTCCCCAGCGATCGAAAATATAAAAATCGCTACTTACTATTCCAATACCATAAGCAGTGAAAAATTCATTCGTTCCATCATCGTTAGGAGTAAATGCATTTGGAATATATACGCTTAGATCTTTTGTAATAACTATTTCGGAGAAGAAAGTATCAAGACATCCAAAGAGCGTGCTTGCAATTAATTCAACATGATATCTTCCTGTATCTTGGAATGTATGCGTTGGAATAAAATCTTTTGTAGTAGTACCATCTCCAAAATTCCATTCAAAATTATTCGCACCTGAACTCTGATTATTAAATGTTATGATTGGGGTAAGTATTGAAGTTTTTTGTGGATCCGGAGTAAAGAATGCGACCGGTAATGGATGAACAGTTATCACATTATTTTGCGAAAGCGAAGAAGAGCATCCATAAGAATTTGTAACGGTTAATGATACATTATACGTTCCTGCATCTACGTAAGTATGTGATAGAGATGGTACCGTACCGAAAGTATTATCTCCAAAACTCCAATGATAAATGGAATTTGAAGTAGTATTAGAAGTCGAATGGAAGTAAGCTAAAACAGGACTACATCCTTCAAGAGTTATTGGCGTAAAGTATACAATAGGGGAAGGCGTTACTGTAATATTTGTTTGCGTTTGAGCAACAGGAGTTCCACATGCATCACTAACACTCACCGAATAAATTATAGTACTATCTGGAGTTACATTTTGAGTAGCAGTGTTGGTAGAAATATTATTCCAAACATAAGTGTAAGGACCACCGTTTCCACCAGTAGCAATACTTGTGATAGAAACACTTTGCCCTTTACAAATTGAATCAGTACTGACACTAATATTAAGTGAGAGAGGAGGATTAACGTTAACAGGAACGGTTAACGGATTAACAGAACATCCATTTTGATCACTTACCATGATGGTATAATTTGTTGAAGTAATAGGACTAACATTTTGTTGCGCTCCAATAAATCCATTACTCCATTGATAAACATACGTTGCCGTTCCACCAGAAACTTGTGCGTTCAATGTTGCACTTTGTCCAATACAAATTTTAGCAGGCGTTGTAACAATTAATGATAATGGTAATGGTTGTCCAATATGCCATGATGAATCAATCACACAAGAATGAATATCTGTTATCGTTGCAGTATAATTTCCTGCGGGTAATTGTGTATTGTTAAATCCTGAAGCAAGTGGATTGTTCCATGTAATAGCGTAAGGTGCCACACCACCAGCAGGTGCAACTTTTAATACACCATTTGATTCGCCGAAGCATCGCACATCACTGAGTAATGCTTGTAGTTCTAATATTGTTGGTTCATTAACAACAAAAAATTGATTCGAAGTACATCCATTTCCATCCGTAACTGTAACAGAATAATTTCCTGCAATAAGATGAATTGTATTGTTACCGATTGTTCCGTTTGACCAATTTGCAGTGTAAGGAGAAACGCCACCTACAGGAAGAACAATTGCAGATCCAGTACTATCGCCATGACATTTTACATTGGTTACAATTGGTGTTGGAATATTTAAGGCTGTTGGTTGTGAAATTAAATAAATAGTATTTATAGTACATCCATTCGCATCAGTAACCGTAACGCTATAATTTCCTGCAGCTAAATTGTTAATAGTTCCAAAACCAGTTGCACCATTCGACCAAAGATATTGATATGGTAATGTGCCTCCATTAATATTAAATGTCGCAGTTCCATTTGTACCATTAAAACAAGAAACATTAGTAAAATTTGCTTGTGTACTATTTAATGCCGTTGGCTGAATGATCGCTGTAGAATTTTGTGCAGTACATCCGTTTGCATCTGTAATTGTTACTGTATAATTTCCTTGTGTTAGATTAGTTGTTGTAATTGAATTTACTGCATTCGACCATTGATATTGGTAAGGAGCAATTCCACCATTTGCTAGTGCAGTAGCTTGTCCATTATTTCCACCGTAACAACTTACATTTTGTAGAGAAGGAATAGACGCAGTAACTAATGTTGGTTCTTGAATTATAATATTTATTAAGCTACTACATCCATGAACATCACTAACGGTAACAGAATAATTTCCGGCTGATAGATTCGTAGCAAGTGCATTCGCTCCTCCCGAAGGAAACCATGTATATTGATAAGGAGAAGTACCACTACTTACACTGATACTTGCACTACCATCATGACCACCTTTACAATGAACATCGTTATTTGTTAATGGAAATAATATTGGACCTCCTAATGCTGGAACGATAATACTTGTTTGTATCGAACATCCTGAAATATCAGTTACTGTTACAGTATAATTTCCTGTAATAAGGCTATTAATATTACTTGTAAGTGAACCATTACTCCAATTGTATTGATAAGTTCCAGTACCTCCATTTGCTATTACAGATGCTGTTCCATTTGATGCATTGCAACTTGCGGAAGTACTTGAAGGTTGTAATTGTATTTGTGTTGGTTGATTTATTTGTACTGTTGTAACTGACGAGCATCCATTCGCATCGGTAACAGTGACAGAATAATTTCCTGCCGCTAATCCATTTGCATTTGCTGCGCTTCCCGCCGATGAAGACCAACTATAAGCGTATGGCGAAGTTCCATTTTGTGCATTCACTAAAGCTGTTCCATCATTACCTCCATAACAATGAACATTTGTTGTATTCCCTAAAGTTAATGAAGGCCCAGCAATATTATTTATAGTTGAAGAATCTTTTATTGTACATCCTTTTGCATCAGTAATAGTAACAGAATATGTTCCTGATAAAATATTATTTTGAGAAGAACCACTAGCACCATTACTCCAATTATATTGATAGCCATTACTACCTCCATTTGCAATAACGTTTATCGAACCATTTGCATTACCACAGGTTGATGAGGTAACAATAATATTTGATTGTAATACAGTAGGCTCATTGATTGTTGCATTTATTAAACTGCTGCATCCATTAATATCTGTTGCAGTGATCGTATAATTTCCTGCTGATAAATTATTTACTGTTGCGCCAATTGCACCAGTATTCCATTGGTAATTGATAGGGCCAGCACCTCCTAAAATACTTACTGTAATCGATCCATCATTTCCTGATTTACAACTTACATCTTGTTGCGATGCAATTGAAATTGCTGGCCCGTTTGCATTTTGAACTTGCGCAACAATTTGTGCAGTACATCCATTTTGATCTGTAACTGTTGCTGTATAATTTCCAGCGGTTAAATTTTGTATTTGATTTACACTTGCACCATTCGACCATACAAAAAGATAAGCAGGGTTTCCACCATTCACTTGAACTGTTGCTGATCCATTCGCACTTCCACATGTTGCAGTTTGTAAAACAGTATTGAGTAATATTTGCGTTGGCTGATTTATAACAATATTTTGAGGAGTACCACAACCATTCGCATCTGTAACAGTTACAGTATAATTTCCTGCAAGAAGATTCGATGCATTATCAGCAGAACCACCCGATGGAAACCAAGAATAAATAAATGGCGCAACACCAGCAGTAACATTAACGGATGCGGAGCCATCTGCAACAGCAAAACAAGAAGCTGGATTATTGGTTGCAATATTTACTGTTGGCCCACCTACTGCAGGCACCACAAAATTTTGATTTAATGTGCAACCATTCGCATCAGTAATGGTAATTGAATATGCATTTGCAGAAAGGTTGTTGATGACAGTCGTTCCTGTTGATCCGTTGCTCCAAGTGTATGTGTAAGCACCAGTGCCACCGTTCACAACAGTATTCGTACTACCGTTTGGATTACCACACGTAGCTGGTGAAATATTTAAAATAATTGCTAGTGCATTCGGCTCAGTTATTTGTACAGGTATTACAGAAATACAATTATTTGCATCGTGAACTTCTACTGTGTAATTTCCTACTTTAAGTCCATTCGCTGTTGCAGCATTTCCTCCTGATGGTAACCACACAAATTGAAATGGTCCGATGCCAGCAGATACATTCACTGTTGCATCGCCATTGTTTCCACCAAAACAGGTTACATTATTTGTTGCACTAATTGCCGCAGTTGGTCCACCTAAATTTGGAATAGCAACTGGAGTGAATGAAGTACAACCATTTTGATCTGTAACAGTAACAGTATATGTTCCTGCAACAACATTTGAAATACTATTAATGATACTTGCACCATTCGACCATTGATAATTTAATGCACCTGTTCCACCATTTACATTCACATTCGCAGATCCATTTGCGGTACCGCATGTTGCAGGAATAGTTGCAGGAAGAATAATAATTGCACTTGGTTGATTTATTTGATGTGAACTATTACTGCTACATCCATTGTTATCGCTAACCGTTACAGTATACAATCCCGCAACAAGATTAGTGATAGAAGAATTTCCCGTGACACCATTACTCCACAAAAAAGTATATGGTGTGATGCCACCGTTTACATTCAAATTGATAACTCCATTTGCATTTCCATTACAATTTTCATCTGTGATAATAGCATTGTAAACAACTGCTGTTGGTTGATTTACTATAGCAATAGTTTGCGCAGAACATCCTAATGCATCCGTAACTGTTACTGTGTAATTTCCGGCAGGTAAACTAGCTCTATTTGCTGATTGAATTCCACCAGGATTCCAATCATATACGTAAGGTAATGTTCCTCCTATTGCATCAATACTTGCAGTACCATCAGCACCACCATTACATGCAACATCTGTAATTAGATTATTTACAACTAACGCAGTTGGTTCGGCAATAAAAAAGTTTAAATTCGAATTACATCCATTTGCATCAGTAACCGTAACAGAATTATTTCCCATACTTAATCCAACACCCGTTGCAGCATTTCCTCCAACTGGCGACCAACTAAATTGATAGGGAGCAATTCCTGAAACAACATTTACTGTTGCAGTTCCATTCGATCCGCCAAAGCAATTAACATTAGTAATTATTCCTTGTGATAACACAGGACCACCAGCATTCGCAACAATTGTATTATCAGTTGCCGAACATCCTTTCGTATCTGTAACAGTTACTGTGTATGAACCTGCAGTAAGATTTAATGCATTCGCAGAAACGCTTCCACCAGACGACCAACTAAAATTATATGGACTTGTTCCTCCAACAACATTTACTTGTGCAGTTCCGTTTGCAGAACCACATGTTGCAGTTGTGTTGTTTGTATTTAAAATAAGTTGTGATGGCTGTGTAATATTTGTAGATGCAATTACAGTACATCCAAAAGCATCCGTTACCGTAACAGTATAATTTCCTGCTACGAGTGCATTCGCAGAATTGGTAAGCGTTCCATTCGACCATAAAAATGCATAAGGACCAACTCCTCCATTTACATTTACAGAAGTACTTCCATCTGCAAGTGAAAAACAAGATACATCAGTTGTAACGCCAATGATTGCATTTGGACCCACTGCATTTGGAATTATATCTTGTGTTGATGCTGAACAATTATTAGCATCCGTTACAGTTATTGTATAATTTCCGGAAAGTAAATTTGAAGCATTGTCAATTAAGGAAGAACTATTTGACCAAACAAATGTGTAAGGAGAAACACCACCGTTTACTAATACAGTTGATGATCCATCCGCTTGATTACAATGTGCCGTTGTTGAATTTGCAAAAATATTTAATGCTGTCGGTTGATTGATAACAATTGGAGATGAAGCAGTACATCCGTTAACATCTGTAACATTAACACTATAGTTTCCTGCAATAAGTGATGTTGCATTAATGGTACTTCCACCAGAAGGAAGCCAGTTGATAATGTATGGTCCATTACCTGATATAATATTTACTTGTGCAGCACCATCATTACCACCAAAACATTTCACATCAGTACTTGATGCAATTGTAATATTTGGTCCACCTAAATTATTTACGTTAGCATTTGCAGATGCGGAACATCCACTTTGATCTGTAACAGTTACAGTATATGATCCAGCTCCTAAGTTTGGAACAACATCGGTAATAGCATTCGTATTCCATAAATAAACATATCCACCAGCACCACCATTTGCTACAACATTTACACTTCCATTCGTAGAACCACAACTTGCGGGAGTATTACCAGTTGCTAATAAAATTGCTGTTGGTTGATTTATTATTGCTACTGCCTGTGTTGTACAAGCATTTTTATCGGTAATAGTTACTGTATAATTTCCAGCAATTAAATTTGTTGCAGAAGCTGTAATGGATCCTCCAGGAAACCATGAATACGCATAAGGAATAACGCCTCCATTTACAATTACTGTTGCACTACCAGTTGCATATCCAAAACATGTTGCATCAGTAATATTTAAAATAGTTTGTAATGGAAGTGGCTCATCAATAAATTGACTAACTGATTTTGTACATCCATTTTGATCGGTAACAGTGATCGTGTAGGTGCCAGTTGCAAGATTAAAAGCCGAAGAGGAATTTGAACCACCACTACTCCATTGATAGTTATACGTTGGAACACCACCGTTCGCAATTAGTTGAATAGATCCATTCGATCCACTACTACAAGAAACATCAGTAAAAGAATTGATTGCAAACGTTAGAAGTGTAGGTTCATTAATTGTATTTGTAATAGATACTGAGCATCCGTTGTTATCAGTAACTGTTGTTGTGTAAGGTCCAGCAATTAAACTTGAAGAGGTGTTAGAAATACTTCCTGATGCTGACCAAGAATAATTGTAAGGAGACGTTCCTCCTGCAGCATTTAAATTAATCGCACCTGTATTTTCTCCTTTACAACTAACATCAGTTTGTGAAACAAGCGATAGAGTAAGTGGTAAAGGTTCTGTAATAGTGGATGTAAGTAAAGTAGTACAACCGTTTTGATCAGTAACGGTAACCGTATAATTTCCAAACGATAAATTAGTAGCGTTAGCTGTTAGATTTCCATTCGACCATAAATAAGTATACGTTGGAGTTCCTCCGATAGCATTTACATTTAATGATCCATTATTGCCTCCATTACAACTTACGTTTGTTGTTGCAATAAGATTTAATGCAAGTGCACTTGGTTCATTAATGTTAAAAATAAGTTGTGCGGAACAACTATTATTATCAGTAACAGTAACTGTATAATTTCCTTGAGATAAATTTGAAGTAGCACTTCCTAAACTTCCGTTCGACCATAAATAGGTATAAGGAGAAGTTCCTCCATTCACAATTACTTGCGCACTTCCATTATTTCCACCATTGCATTTAACATCAGTTATAACACCTTGTGATAAAAGCAAAGGTGTAGGTTGATTAATTAAAATATTTAAAATGGAAGAACAACCATTTGCATCTGTAACAGTAACTGTATAATTTCCTTGAGATAAATTTGTAGCAGAAGTTCCTACACTAACATTTGGCGACCATTGATATACAAAGGGAGCTAAACCATTTGCTACGTTAACACTTGCAGTACCATTACTTCCACCAAAACAAGTTACATCAGCACTTGCATTTAAAGTTACAGTTGGACCTGTTGCATTAGGTACAACAACATTCCCTATCGAAGTACATCCATTGGCATCTGTAACAGTAACAGTATATCCACTAGCAATTAAACCACTTGCGTTTGCAGATGCACCACCCGAAGGAGACCAAGCATAAGCATATCCAGGAGATCCACCATTCGCAACAACAGATGCGGTACCATTAGCAGCACCA
>JAYVOC010000113.1:0-2344 GCA_043758125.1 Bacteroidota bacterium
ACCTCTAAAAAACGTTCACGGTCGAGGTAATTTCTTGTTTCGATAGCGATACGATGGCGTAATTCTAGATTCGCTCTAACGGTTGACCTGCGTAAATCAAGGTAACGATATTTCATTCGGATATCATCACCGCCATCTGTTTGCTCTTCAATGGTAAAAGGTGGCGTTAAGGATGTATTCAGGATTACTAATTTATCAACGAGAATTTCAATTTCACCCGTTGGCATCTTTAAATTTTTGTTGCTCCGTTCTGCTACTTTACCTTCAATTTTTAGAACAAATTCTCGTCCCAACTTCCTGGCTTCCAAACACAAAATGGAATTTACTTCCATATTAAAAACCAACTGAGTAATACCATATCGGTCGCGAAGATCAATAAAAGTCATCCCACCTAAATCACGTGAGCGCTGAACCCATCCGCAAAGAATGACTTCTGATCCAACATTAGAAATAGTTAATTCACCACAGGTATTTGAACGCAACATAATCGAATTTTTAAAGGCTACGAAGGTAACTTATGAAAACGAAATACGGCACAGAATAGATTGGTATTCGTTATTGAAAATTTATGTTTTAAAAATTCCCTTAACCGTCGCCATTTCAATCGTTTTCGAGAGAATGATTTCCTAGAATTAGCGAAGATCGAAAATCTCTAATAAACACAACGCATAATTTTCGCTAATTTTATCCGTTGGCAATAAATACAGATTAATACTGTTTACATTTTTGCCTTACCTACATTTCTTATGCTTAAACGACTCTACTTATTTTTTCTTGGTTTGCTCATCGCCACCACAATTAATGCTCAACCATTCAAGTTAGGAAGTTGGCGCGAACATCTTCCTTATTTACATGCACGCACACTTGCTGATGGAATGAAACGTATTTTTTGTGCTACCGATGATGGTCTTTTTTCTTTTTCAAAGGATGACAATAGTATTCAACGATTTTCAAAATTAAATGGACTTAATGATTTTGGAATAAGTACGATTACGTATAATCCAACTCGTCATGTTTTAATTATTGGTTATGCCGATGCAAATATTGATTTGTTATATGATGATGATCAGGTATTAAATCTTTCTGATATAAAAAGAAAAAATGTTCCTGGAAATAAAACCATCAACACAATTTTTATATCGGGGAAATATGCATTTCTTGCATGTGGTTTTGGAATTGTTGTTTTAGATTTAGAAAAGAACGAAGTAAAGGATACATATTTCATTGGACCAAATGGATCAAGCATCAATATTTTTCAAATCGCAGTTGACAATAATTATATTTATGCTGCAACAGAAGATGGTGTTTATCGTGGAGGAATTAATGATCCGAATTTATCCAACTACAACAACTGGACAAAGATTTTAGATGATACTGGTGACAAAGGAGATTTTAATTTACTTGTTAATTTTAATAATGAATTAGTTGTAAATTATTCTCGACGAAATTCAACCGATACCCTCATGGTTTATAATGGGAGTTGGGGTGCTCCAGCAGGAAATATTTCGAATACTAATCGTAATAACAATATCGTAGTTTCTGATAATGAATTGTTGATCACCAATGATTATTCTATCAGTAAATATGATGCATCATTAATACGTAATCGTTACATTGATGGAGGATTTATTCAGAATGGAAATCTTAAATATGCACTTAAAGAAAATACTGGATTAATTTGGGCTGCTGATAATAAAAAGGGTTTATTAAAAATTTCAGAAACTGCTTACGATTCTATTATTCCTGATGGCCCAAACTCTACGCAGTTTAGTATGATGCGAACAATAAATGGACAACTTTGGGCTACGCATGGCCCGCGAAATAGAGGATGGGATAATCAATATTTGTACAATGGTTTCTCCTCTTTTGATGGAAAAGATTGGGTGAGTTATGATGGATATACTGGATTGCAGCAACAGATGTTTTATCAATATGGATTGTTTGATATCATGGCTGTTGCAATTGACAATTCGGATAAGAATCATGTTTTTTTATCATCGGGTGGAGCTGGATTACTTGAATTTAAAAATGGTGTTCCACTACATGTTTATCGCGAAACGAATAGTACATTGAAAGTTCAATTTGGAAATCCTGGTCAGGTGAAAGTGCATGGTATTGCTTATGATAGCGAAGGGAATTTATGGTGTGCAAATGCGGGAGTAAATACCGTATTAAACGTTTTGAAAAATGATGGTACATGGAAAGCTTTTAATATGCCTGGCTTAATTACGAATTCAAAAGCTGGAGATTTGATCATCGATAATAATGGAATTAAATGGGTGATACTTTTCGAAAATATTGGTGGTAAAGAAGGAATTCTTGCCTATGATGATCGAAATACTAT
>JAYVOC010000114.1:0-12444 GCA_043758125.1 Bacteroidota bacterium
AGCCTTACTTTTTATTTTCGGCACTTCCATAATACCTTTACCTCTAAGAAAACTTAGAAGTTCGATCAACTATGCTTTTTATCGGACACTAGTGATAAATAATAATGAATCACCAGGGCAAATGCTAGTGTCAGTTACTGTGGGAGAACTTAAATTATTTTTTACTGTTGTTAATGAAATATTAGCACTGTCCTTACATCCATATTTACTGGTAGTTATAAGGATATAATTTCCAGATTGAGTTGCATAAGACGTAAGAGAAGTATCTCCATTTGGTAACCATAAATAATTTGTCATTCCACTATTTCCAAATAGTGTTAAGGAATCTCCTTCGCAAAATTCCAATGCATTATTGGAGGAATAAATTTCTGCAATTGCTGAGTCACTATGTATAGTTATTGATAAGGGAGTAACTATATTGCAAGAATTAACGGTACAATTATAAATTCCAGGGGTAGAAATTAATTGGCTTAAATTAATTCCAAATAGCGGCGCATCCCATTGGATTGTACTTCCGAAATTCGTAACTATATTTATTTCTATGCTTTCATTATTACATATTGCAGCTTCAGGAAATGTGAAAAGAAAAGGTGTGTTGTACTGTATTACTTGCTGCGTATTTGAAACAAGCTCACATCCAGGTCCGACTGTTTGAATACAGTAATAATATCCTGGAATATTTACAAAGATCGATGTATTGTTATTTTGCAAAACACCCATTGGACTTTGCCAACTGCAACTACCACTTCCAGAACAAATTAATTTTATAGAATCATTAGGACAAATTAATCCACTTGTTGGAATCATCGTTACTATTGGTTGCGGATAATCGTTAACAGATATGCTTGCGGAACCATATATCCCTGCTATACATCCAAAAGAATTTGTTACAGTTTGAATAGCTGTTGCCGAATAAAAACTTGAGCTATAAATAAAAATAGTATCATTCGTTTCTCCAGTTGACCATTGAAAATTATATGAAGAAGGAGATGCAATGAGCATTAATGTATCGCCAGGACAAATATTGGTTGGTCCAGAAACTGATATTGATAATGATCCTGATGGAATTGGAAAAACTATAACTGTAAGATTTTTACTGCAAAAAACAGAATCCGTATCACATGCATTTTCTCGAATGATCCAAGCAGAAATTGTGATAGTGAAAGTACCTGAATCTTTTGGAACAAATGTATTTATTGGATCATTGGGATTGCATTGTGTTACATCGTTAAATAAAAAAGTAGATGGGCAAAACCATTTCGCTTTCGTCATTTCAGGAACACAATCACTTGTATTCACACCCAACGGATTAGTTAATTGATCATAAAGCAACATCGTAAAAACTTGATTTTTACATAGCTGAATTGTATCATTATTATCTAGGTCGTCGATACAACGCATTTGCGGTTGAATTGGCTGTAATGGAACGCTAGTAATAATATTTATGAAGTTTTCATTTGAACAGCCAAACTGATTTGTAAGTGTAACAGAATAAGATCCAGCATTACCTACGATTATTGGATTTTGTCCTAAGATAAATGAGCTCCAAGAGATAGAATTAGATCCAGGATTAGTACAATTTAGAGAAACAGAATCCGGAATACAAAATGAGACTGGAACAGTATTAATTGCATTCGAATTAATTCCTTTGCTATCTGTTATTGTTGGGATTGGTGGTGATGGGTCGGAAATAGAGAAGACAGTGTCTTGATTACTAAAACAACCATCTATTGATGTTATCGTTACAGAATATTGCCCTGTATTTGAAGCAGCTAAACTGCTTGCTTGAGATCCGTCACTCCATAAATAATTAAATGAAGGCTCTACATTTGATATCATATTTAAATTGACTGACAAGTTAGAAACATCACACACTTCTACTGTATCCTGACAGCCAATTGATATTTGATTTCCTATACAAATATCTTTGAAAGATCGATCACAAATTATTCCGGATCTTTGAAAAAAATCGTATGGCTGACAATTCAAATTATAATTTGCATTAATGAATACATCAGAATTTCCATGAGAAATTAATTGATTAAAACTTCCATAATTATTATCGGAACAATAGAAAAATGAATTACTAGAATTTATGGAATAATCTAATCCAATTTGTCCGTGCTGTTGAAGTGTAGAAAGATCTGATGACATGTTGAATGCATTTTGAAAACTTCCTGTAGTTACTATTGTATTGTTTTTAAGAATTGTTATTGCGTGGGCAAAATCATTATTCTGTCCTCCCGATTGCCGAGCCCATAACCAATTTCCAGCATTATCATACGATGAAACATACGTATCAGAATAACCTACGCTACAGAAAACACCTTCGCCATACACTAAAGAAAATTCTGAAAGTCGGCATTTAAAATTACCTGTAATACTTATTTCACCGTTGCTATTTTGAGCGATCGACTCAGCAGAAATATCATTATCAGAACCATTAGAATGTTTCCAAATTATATTTCCATTTGAATCATATTTACAAATAAAAATATTGTTTGAATAATTACTTGATAAAGTTGTAAGGGATGTATTACCAAAAAAATATAGTGTGCCTATAAAATTTCCTGTAATGTTAACTTCATTATTTTGTACTGAAATGCCACCCATATTAACGACATTACCGCTTCCCATCCATCGCACCCATTGTTCCACTCCAGCTGAATTATATTTTACAATAAACATTGCATTATAAATTGGATTATCATATTTATTGTCGAATGTGATTGTATCGCTGAACATACCCGTTACATAAATATTATTATTGGTATCAACAGAAACATCAGTTCCTCGATCAGTGTATTTTGCTGAACCTTTTTTTGCCCAAAGTTGATTTCCATTTGAATCATATTTTGCTGTAAAAATATCAATAGATCCTCCTTGACTAATCAACGTATTTGATCCGAACGAACAGCTACCAGAAAATTCACCAGTAACAATTACATTTCCTACCTTATCAAACGAAACTGCGTTTCCTGCATCATTTCCCGTTCCACCAGCACTTTTAATCCACAATAAATTTCCCGCTGAATTATACTTTGCAATAAAAATATCTTGCTGACCAGCAGAAATAATTGTTTGTCCGCTGAAGTTTGATGTACCTACAAAATAACCAGTAACCACTGTATTTCCCTGCGCATCGGCATCGATTGACAATGCCCTATCGATATTTATCCCTCCTTCTCTTTTGATCCATTTTAAATAGCCAGCACTATCGGTTTTCACCATGAATATGTCTTCCAATCCTGCAGAAGAAATGACAGTAGAATCGAAATTAGCAGTACTTGTAAAATATCCAGTAGTGTAGGTATTGTTCGATGCGTCAGTTGCAATATCTATCCCTTCGTCAATAGTATTGCCACCTCCTCTTTGCATCCAATATTGTGCTGAAGTAAATTGGTAGCTAAAAAACAGAATGCAAAAAAGCCAAACTCCTTTCATAGAGATAAATTTATACGCTCTAAATTACGAATAAAGAAACACGAATTCACATTTGTTATTAAATAATACACCTCCATAAAAAAAGCCCTGTAGTACGAAGGCTACAGGGCTTTTTTTTATATTTTAATTATGCTTAATAGAATTTTCCTCTACGGTCATCTATATTTGCTTTTTCACGTAATGCATTAAACACTTCGTATTGTGCACGTGATTGAACTTGCTGACGTAATTGTTTTTGAGTATCTGATAAATCCTTTGGAAGAACAGCATCTTTAAATGATGTAACCATTACTACATAAACTCCATTCTGACCTTTTAAAGGCTCAGAAACTTGATTTGGTTTTAACATCATGATATGACCAACAACATTTGCTTCCATACCTGCATTGCCAAGGAATGGTGTTGCAAACGAAATATTTTCAGCGGGTACAACAGTTTGTTTATTACTCGAAGCTATCACCTCTAAATTTGTTGCGTTACCCGATTTCTTTAACTTCTCAATAAGCATTTCAGCTTTTTTATCTTTTCGAGCTTCAGCTGTAACTTGATCTCTAACTTGCTCAAGAGTAGAATAACCTTTATCACGAGCATCCGTTAATTTAGCAACAACAAATTTATTTCCGAACTCGAATGCTTTTGAAACATCTGCAATCTTTGCATTAAATGACCATCTAACTAATTCGCGTGAATTTTCTAATGGTCCAATTTGCTTTGATGATTCCGTAATATTTGTTTCAGATAATTTAGTTAGATTTCCTTCCTTAACACCTTTATCAAATCCAATAGCAGTATTATTTTTACTTGCAAACTCATTTGCCTTTGTATAAACGCTTTGATATGTTTTTGAACTTGCTTCAATTTTGCGTGTTACAAATGTTACTTGCACTTGACGTGATGTAGCACTTTGATCATTAATTTGAATGATGTGAATTCCAAATTGTGTTTCGACAACTAATACATCACCTTTTTTTCCTGAGAAACAAGCATCGTTAAAAGGCTTTACCATTGCACCTGAAGCAAACCATCCTAAGTCACCACCTTTTGATTTAGCACCTTCATCTGTTGAATATTTATCCGACATCATTTGCAGAGGCGCTCCACCTATAATTGCTTTTTTAATACTATCAGCTAATGCCATTACTGATTCCTTTTTTGATGCATCAGCAACCTTTAGTAAAACATGACTTGCTTTCACAGAGTCAGGCATCATCTTACTACTAGAAAGTTTAGCAAGTTTTAACGTATTATTTTCTTCAAAAGGACCTACAACAGTTCCAATAGGTGCACTAAACATTACAGAATCAATATTAGCAGGTAATGTACTTTTTTTGTGATAAGCACCATCAAAAGGAGAATCACTATTCAACACTACAAAAACGGAATCATTTGTAGATGCTTTAAATCCGTCAACCATTTTTGCAATTGCATCAGAAGCGGATTTACGATCAATCTCAGAAGGATTTACATCGAAGGTTACATAATCAATAGAGCGACTAGCAACTTGTTTGTAGCGCTTTAAATTAGCATTGTAAACAGATTTTAAATCTGCATCTGAAATTTGAATTGTAGTATCAGGAATTGAACTAAATGGTAATTCAACATAACGAATAGATGCAGTACGATTTTTATTGATGAAATCATCTTTTACTTCTGCAGTAGGAACATATAAACCTTGTTTTACAAGATCATTATATTTTTGACCTAGACGTTCTTGTTGAATTGCTTTTTCAAAAACGACCCATTGAGCGCGTGTTTTTCCAGTTTTATCATTGTCCATATTTTTAAGGAAGTTCATTACATTGGCTGGATTAAATACACCAGTTTTAGGATCTGTAAATGCTTGCTTAATTTGTGGATGTGGATTATTTCCTCTTACCATATCAAAAAGTTCATCGGGCGAAACCGTTAAACCAATTTTAGAATATTGCTTGCCCATCACTTCATCATTGACGAGTTGATTGTATGCTTGCTCACGCAACTGATCCATTGTATTTTGGTCAACATTTTCAGTATTGTTGTTGAGCTTATAATTGGTAACCATGGTTTGCACCTGAGCTTCAAAATCCTGAACATTGATTTTCTTACCAGCGATAACTGCAACAGAGGTGTCGTTACCGCCAAAAAGATTCCTGTTATTGTGTAGAAGGTCGCCGAGGATAAAAGCAAAGAGACTAAATCCTATGATTCCAATCAATAGGCCTGCCCTACTTCTGATTTTATTGATAACTGCCATAACTATATTATTTTTCCGATTTGAGGCTGCGAATATACGATTCTAACTGTTACGGCGAAAGCCTCTTTCTGTTTCCCATCAACTAAAATTCTAGCTCGAATCTGATTCGGCTATCGTCGTTATTATTAAGAAATTTTCATTTATCTAGCTAAAAAGGTGCTGATTAGTCATTGCTTTTATCCATTAAAATGCGCTGCTTACGCCTTACTATCCAAAAAATAATAGCTATCGTAGAGAACAAGAAAAACCATATAGCAGAACAGAAACTTTCTGTCATCCATTTGAAACCGCCCAAGGCAATGCCAATCAATGCAATAAAAAACCAAGAAAGTTCTAGCACCCGTAGCATCAAATTATTCTTTTACTGTGATTCTTCCCTTTACATTAAAGATACGATATCTGCTAAAATCCTGATTGGCTTCAAAACCGTTACCGTATATAATTTCTTCTTTCGTCTTTATTTTAACAAACTGATCAGAATAAAGGATTTCTTTCTTCTCATCCCAAGTAAGTTTCTCTGTATTTAACTGATCACCTTTTTCATTAATAACGACTACATTATTTTTTGCTTCCCATTTGAATTCTTGTTCAAAATGTATTGCGTAATTCGCAGATAACTTTGAAATCACCTTTTTATTTTGATCGTAGAATTCAATCAATAGCCCCTTTGGTAATTCTGTGATTGCTGGAGGCGCGGTAATTTTCTTTAATACTGGAGCGGTTACTCTTATCTTAACAATTCCTGAATCACTATACAGTGTTTCTAGGTTCTTTATTTCCTCGGCAGGATCAGCGTTTTTTGCAGAGATTCTTGCGATCTCATTTTTATCGTTTTCACAAGAGGAAAATAGGAAGCCTAAAGCTAATAAAAAATACAAGCCAATAACCTGAATCCTACTATTTTTTTGTGCGCAATTAAAAAACATTCAATTAATCGTATTTGCTTTTACGGAACCAATCTTCATTTAAAGTAATGCCGAATACTAAACGCAAATATTGTTCTGAAATTAAATTGTCTTTTGTTGTACCTCTCTTACCTGCTGTAAATCCGAAATTAAACATAGATCCGTAGGATTTTTTGAATGGCAAGCCAGCACCTATAGTAACACCATAATCATTAAGTGCCCTATTTTTTAGCTCTAAATATGTTTTATTAAAATAGAGTCCTCCTCGGTACTGAATTCGTGAAGAATAACTCAAACTTTTATTGTTAGGAATCCATTGACCTCCCAAAGCGATTTTAAAACTATTCTTTAAACCATCATTTACACCATAAACTTTATAGCTATTCCAATCTTGCCAATTAATATCCAACCCTAATGAATAGCTATTAGTAGAAATTTGAGCGCCCAAACCAATTTTAGTTGGTAAAACTACTGTGCCCGATTTGTCGGGAGAATAATCTATTGTATCCCGAATTACTTCTAAGTCGTTAAATGATTCGTATTTATAATTCTCCCAAAGGGTGGTTCTCTTTGCTGTGATACTTTGTGCAGGAGATCCCGTAAGTCCGAGGGAATAATTGAATTTGTCGTTTAGTTTCCCGTTGTAATTTAGGCCCATTTCGAAATAAAAATCGGCGAGATATACCTCTTCTTTGTAACGATTACTAAAATAAGTGGAATTAGTAAATAGTATCTTTCTTGTTTTACTTACTGTTCCAAAAAGATAATTTGCATTCACGCCAAACGAAAGATTCTTCGTAATTTTTACTCCTGTTCCAATATAATATCGAGTATAGCCGCCATTACCACTGTATTTTGTGATCAAAGAATTAGCAGAATCTAGTACTTCTCCAGTTTGAATTTTATACCCTATTCCACTGTACGGAATAAACCCGAAAGCCATTCCCCATATTCCTCGCTTTAAAGGAAAACCAATCGAAAAATTATTTATTGAAGTATTTACTTGAGTATTCGATACAGATGATTGTTTAAGTCTTAGTCGCTCGCTTGTAAGATTAAAATCCAAAATCATCAACGTATCATACGCATAAGATGCAGGGTTATTGAAATTCAATTTAGAAACAGAATTTCCCGCATTGGAAACACCAGCCATCCCAACTTGATTTGCATATCCATTAAAGATGAGATCACCAGGACCGAACCTAGAATAAGGTGAAAGCGTATTTGTTTGAGCAAAAGCACTGAAGGCCGGAAGCATCAGTAAATAAAATAGACCGGAGATTAATTTGTTAGCGTTGAGCCTCATTGATTATATCGGAGAATTGTATCCAACCCTTGAAGAGTCAAAGTTGGGGATGCAAAGATGTGCGTTTTAAGCTTATTTAAAAAGTAACGAGCATCGCCACCAGTTAGTATGCAGCGAAGAGAAGGAAAATTCGTTTGATATTGCTGTATTAGATAAAGTATTTCACCCGTCATGCCATTAATTACACCAGAATGTATGGAGCTAGCGGTATCCTGACCGATCAAATTTGCATGTTCAACAGGGATAAGTTGCGGCAATCGATCAGTAAAGTGATGTAAAGCATTGTAACGCATAGAGAGGCCAGGCGAAATTCCACCACCTAAATAATTGCCATGCTGATCTACAAAGTCAAACTTCAAACATGTGCCAGCATCAACAACTAGAACGGGTTCACCTTTAAATTGTGCCCACGCGCCAACTGAATTTGCCAAACGATCGCCGCCCAATGTGTTTGGGGAATGGTAATTATTTTGAATTGGAATGGCTGTTTGGGCATTCAAAACCACTTTAAATGGCAAATTATTAAAATAATTTTCAATGTTTTGAGGAAGTTCTGTAACCGAAGAAAGAATTCCTGCATCAATACTGTAGGGATAAATATCGCTGAGTAATTGGTCACTTTGCGAGTGGAGATAGCTAGCGCTCAACACAAACTGACCTTGTTCGAAGAGCCCTATTTTTAGGAAAGTATTGCCATTATCGATAATAAAATTCATAGACTGCAAAGAAAAAAGGAAAAAACTACAAAACGAGATTAATTTGCATCTTGTTATTAATGAAAAAGTTTTACTTTTGCGCCCTCCTCAGGGTGATGTAGCTCAGTTGGTAGAGCAAAGGACTGAAAATCCTTGTGTCGGCGGTTCGATTCCGTTCATCACCACAAAAAAACAACGTTCAACACTTAAAGATCTATCCTCGATGAAAACAAACCAGGCCCGTTACCGTAAGGTCCTGCTTATCGATGATAATGAAATCGATAACTTTATCAACGAACGCATGATAACTTCCAGCCTCTTTGCTGTAAAGGTAGAAGTGAAAAATTCAGCGGATGCTGCATTAACATTTTTAAAAGGACTTACAAATCCTGAAGACTTTCCTGAGATTATCTTTTTAGATTTAAATATGCCTGTGAAAGATGGATTCGGATTCTTAATTGAATTTGAAGCGCTTCCAGAAAACTTACGTAATGCTTCGAAAATTGTCGTGCTTTCTTCTTCGATAAGTCCGGCCGACATTAATAAAGCGAGTACCAATCAACATGTTTTTAAATATGTAAATAAGCCGCTTAGCCAAAAGTATTTAGACGCTATTGCACTTTAAAATTTAATAAATTTCTTGTTGTTTTATTTTATTGATGATTTCATCGATTTCATTTGATGGATAATTAAAATTGAGTATTGGTATTAACAATGCATCCTATATTTGTATCATGGGAAAATTATTTTTAACAACAGATCGTTTAACAATTCGCAACTTGAAATCGGAAGATCTTGAATTGTTTTATCAATATCGCTCAAATCCAAAAGTTACAAAGTATCAAGGTTTCGATGTAATGAACGAAGAAGATGCTAAGCTATTTATTTCGAATCAAACTGATAAAACATTTGGGAAGCCTGGCGAATGGGTTCAGTATGGAATTGAAGATTTGTCAACAAATAATTTAATTGGTGATTGTGCAATAAAGCTTGATGGCAACGACGCTCGCATGGCAGAAATAGGGATCACCATTTCACATCTTCATCATAAAAAAGGATTTGCAAAAGAAGCTATGATTGGTATACTTCAATTTTTATTTGATATAAGAAATATTCATCGAGTGGTTGAAACTGTTGATGCAGAAAATATCGCTTCCATTAATTTAATGAAGAGTATAGGATTTCGTCAAGAGGGAATTTTTATCGAAAACTTTTTCTTTAAGGGAAAATGGAGTAGCGAAATTCAATTTGCAATGCTGAATAGAGAATGGAATAACAATGTTAACAGACATAACAAATAATTGATTTATTATAAAAAAGAACGGGAAGCAAACTTTGCTTCCCGTTCTTTTTTATCTAGTCCTTGATAGGATTTCCCATTCGGCGTAGGATATTCTCATCTACTTTAATATAAGTTAGCACAGGAAATAATCCTTTATTCATCGTTTCAAATTCTGTCCACATTTCAGAAAGTTTTTTAACCTTACGACGATAATCGGCAGGCTTCAATGCAGTTTTAAATATTTTCATCAAGAATCGCGATGAATCAAATTGAGTATCATTATCACGGATCTGACGTTTTAAACTTGAGATGATTTGCATACACAATGTATCATCTCCCATCACACAATATTGGAATGCTTGAAAAAGTTTGCAATCAACATCGGTATAAATATATTGCTTTAGTGAAATTTGATTTCGAAGTTCATTAATTTTTCTAGCGGCGCCATGAAAATCACGTTGATAAAATTTGATAGTTGCCAAGCAACGTTTTAATGCAATATAATGATAGGCTTCTGTTTGATCAATATCCATTTCTTTTTCACACTTATCGCTAAATAGTTGCAAGTGATCCATATTTCCATCAATCATAAACTTCAATACTTTTGATCGCATGAATTGCACTACAAAGAAATGCATAAAATGTTTTTCCATTAAATCTGGCAACTGAACATGAATTCGTTGCAAATAATAATCAGCGCGAACAATATTTCCTGTACGTATATAATATTCAAAATACAATAAATCAGTAATGCCTTTAATGTTTTGATAAAAAGTATCTAAAGGATATGATTCAAAAATTTGTGCCATCTTTTGAAGGATTCCTTCAATTTCAAGTTCACGTGCTTTTAAACCATCTACTTTATGGGGTACACTACACAAATAATAAATACGTGCAACATTGTACAGAACAAACAATCGATGAGAATCATACAACTCACAAATATTAGAGAGTTCGCGTTTCATCATGATCACTTCTTCAAGATCTGCTTCTTGTTGATTTAATTGATAAACGCCAAGCTTCTTGATGAGTTTAAAAAATATATTTTCCGCTTTTGAAGTTGCAAGAGAAAATGCAACATGTTTGTTAAATTTATTTTCGAAAACCTCAAAATCATCACTAAACAAATGCAATTGAGCTAATGTTTTATACACCAATATCAATTCAGCATTCATATCATATTCTATCAATTGCTTTTCTAATTCACGTAAAGCACGAATAGAAAATTCACGATTAGTGCCGAACAAATGTGCAGGAACGCGTGACACTTCATCCATCAAACTCTGAATAGGGTTAGTAACTTTACGGCTAAGTATCGCTGCAATCTTCGAATTCAATCTCGACTTTAAAGTATAATATGCGCTTGGATTTACTTGAAGCAAATCCATCATTTCACAATCTTCGATATCACGTGTTCGTGTTGTTTCCAATACTAAAAAAGGTTTGTTCTTTTTCTTTCCAGATACTTCCTGGATTAGCTGCTGATACTCCTCTTCTGAAAGTTTTTTAATGGTCTTGTTAAGAATGTCCATAGTCGTTTTATTGTTTTCGTTGCAGTAATTATGGTACTGTTACGATAGGTTTTAAAGAAAGTTATCGTAGGCGAGGAATTTTTTAGTTCTGGTAGCCTTTCCGAATGAAATAGAACCTTCCTACGCAAGTATCGTATGAAAAGATGCATTGAAATAATAGGCTTCATAAGCATCATTATAATAGAATGGGAATGCCTACACCTCCATTTTCTTAAAAAATCTTACAGAAATTTTTAGATAGATATTCTATTAAGATTTCCCTTCATTAGGAGGAGAAAGATTACAAGTCGAAGCTTTCAACCAATATTTCAACAAAAAAAGGGGAAACCTTACAAATGGAAGAATGTAACCTTATGCATACCCAATAGCGTATATATGCCCATAAATTGCATAACAATAAAAGAATTAACCGATCATGAACACAACTACACATACTGAAGATTTCTACAAAACGATTCGTGAAAACAGAATGCTAATGTATTCGAAACCGAAACGATACTTTAATCGTGATGAACAAAACGGTTCAACATTTAGATTCCTGTTTTTAATTGAATCAATTGTGTTCCTAATTCTTATTGCTGCTGCTACTAGTTCGATGGCGCAAACTCCGCAAAAAAATAATCCAATGCCGATGGTTGCAAGCAATCAAGCAGCGATGAATATTTACAATTACAATACTATTTACAACTCAGGGAAAGTTTTCTTAAGTTGGACTTCTAAAAATGAAGCTCAAGATTGTATTTATGTTGTTGAACGATCTGCTGATGGATTAGATTTTCAATCGGTAGGAGTAAAAGAAGGTATTGGTGCGGAAATAGAATTGTACTATAGTTGGATCGACCAAACACCTCCTGCAGGATTCTCTTATTATCGTGTTAAGAAAATCACTAAAGAAGGAACACAATTATATAGTGCTGTGAATTCTGTGATTAATCAGGCATCCAACTTTAGCAATTATGCATTGAGTCCTGAAAAATAAAAACACTTCTCTAATAAAATTTTAAAGTAGCCAACCAACCATCCTGAAACAGCCACATGGCGAGTTCA
>JAYVOC010000115.1:0-12049 GCA_043758125.1 Bacteroidota bacterium
AGCCTTACTTTTTATTTTCGGCACTTCCATAATACCTTTACCTCTAAGAAAACTTAGAAGTTCGATCAACTATGCTTTTTATCGGACACTAGTGATAAAAAATCAAACATTAACTTATAAAAATCTGTTTGTGAAAATCCAATTTCTATTAATGGTTGGAGCAAAAAAAAGAGTCACACTTTCATGTAACTCTTTAGGTTTTGATAATGGGTATTAAAATGTTACTGTAATGGTTCCTTTCTGTTCCAATGGCATTGTTGTGCCACCGTCAAACATTGCGCTTTCAGCTGCTTGTTTCGCTTTTGTGAGCAAATACTGACTCGTTGTGGTAGTTCCTTCTGCACCTGGATCAGCTTTAATTACATTTCCATATTTATTGATGGTGATAGAAACTACAACTATGCCTTTTTCCATGGTGAGGTTATCTACTCTTGGTTGTTTCGTTAATTTGCGACCAGGCATCACATAAGAAACACCTTTAGTCCCTGAGGCTGTACTTCCACCTGAACTTGCTTTTACAGCGTCTCCAAATTGTATAGCACTAATTTCACCAACTTGAAATGTGATAATACTTCCTTTATGAAAAAAAGTAACTGTATTGTCTTTAATCGATTGCAGTTCTCCCTCCATTTTCTCTCCATTTTTCATAATAATAGTATGTTGCGCGGAGGCATTAAAGCAAAAAAATAATAGAATTGAAAGGATAAAATATTTCATTTGGATAGTCGTCTTGTTTGTTTGATAACGCATCAAATTTACAAATTATTGCCAGTATTCTGTCGTTTATATTTTGGCTTAATAACAAGCCGTTGTTAATTCTTATCTTTGCAAATCTATGAAGCTACTCTACACTTATCTCAAGCCGTATTCAAAAATCATTTTCTTCGCGCTAATCCTTGCGGCAATTAATCAGGTATTCTCTTTATTGGATCCATATATTTTCGGAAATATCATTGATCGGTTTGCAAATAAAGCAGCACTACTTTCTAAATCGCAATTTTTCCAAGTTGGTTATTGGTTACTTGCGGCAATGGGTGTCGCTTTTGTGAGCCGGGTTGCAAAAAATTTTCAGGATTATTATGTTAATGTGATTACTCAGAAATTAGGTGCAAAGATTTATGCTGATGGTGTTCGCCATAGTCTTGAATTATCGTATGAAGTTTTTGAAGATCAACGAAGCGGTGAAACATTAGGAAGGTTGCAAAAAGTAAGAGCTGATGTTGAAAAACTTGTGAATGCTGTAGTGAATATATTATTTACCTCACTCGTTGCAATTATTTTTGTTTGTGTTTATGCGGTACATCTTCATTGGCTTATTGCACCACTTTATTTCGGAAGTGTTCCTATTATTGGAATAATTACTTTTTATCTGAGTAAGAAAGTAAAAAGGATTCAAAAGATTATTGTTGCAGAAACGACAGCACTTGCAGGATCTACTACTGAATCATTAAGAAATATTGAGCTCGTTAAAAGTTTAGGCTTATCACAACAGGAAATTGATCGCTTGAATACAACAACTGAGAAAATTTTAAAACTGGAACTGAAGAAAGTAAAATACATTCGAAGCATTAGTTTTATTCAAGGAACATTTGTTAATTTCTTAAGAACTGCAATCCTGTTTGTGATGTTGTATCTTATTTTTGAAAAACAAATTACAGTCGGACAGTTAATGACAATGTTATTTTATTCTTTCTTTATTTTCGGTCCATTACAAGAATTAGGAAATATTATTTCAATATATCGTGAAGCAGAAGTTTCGCTTGAAATTTATCAGGATATTTTGAATATGAAACCGGAACCTCGTCCTGAGCATCCTATTAAATTAGGCCCAATTACTCAATTTGAATTTGATCATGTTTCATTCAAGCATCAATCAGCGAATTCAAATGCAGTTACGAATATTTCTTTTGCTACAAATATTGGACAAACGGTTGCATTTGTCGGACCATCAGGATCAGGTAAAACCACTTTAGTAAAATTACTTGTTGGATTATATCGCCCTCCAAGCGGAAAAATTCTTTACAATGGCATTAGTTCAAAAGATATAAATTTAGATGAGTTAAGAGCGCAGATTGGTTTAGTAACTCAGGATACACAATTATTTTCTGGGACAATTCGCGAAAATTTATTGTTTGTAGCACCAAATGCTACAGATGATGAATGTTTGTCGATGTTGAATAAGGCATCGTTAGGGAATTTGCTTGCACGAGCTGAAAAAGGATTAGATACAGTGATAGGCGAAGGTGGAGTGAAAGTATCTGGCGGAGAAAAACAGCGATTGTCAATTGCGCGAGCATTGTTACGTCAGCCATCATTACTTGTATTTGATGAAGCTACCTCAGCATTGGATTCACTAACTGAAGAAGAGATTTCGGAAACAGTGCGTAGTATTTCTGATAATAGAAAGCATATAACAATATTAATTGCTCATCGTTTATCAACGGTCATGCATTCTGATACAATCCATGTTTTAGAGATGGGACAAATTGTAGAATCAGGTAGGCATGAGGAGTTGTTAGAGTTAAAAGGATTATATTATGCAATGTGGCGTCAGCAGATTGGAGAAAGGAAAAGAGTAGGACCTACCTCCAATGAAAAAGTAATGGAAAAAATGATATGAGTCAATTTGTGTTTGATAAACTAATAGCAAAAATCAAGAAAATTTCAGACATTGATTTACCAGGTATTGAAGCGCATCAAAAGATGGCACCTCAACATCGATTTTCAACAAGCTATTATTTAGAAAGAGAAAAAGAATATCGAAATGCTGGTGTATTGTTGCTTTTTTTTCCTGATGAGAACAGAAATACAAGGTTAGTACTTATCGAAAGAACAGGAGGTAATTTTGTTCATGCTAATCAAATTAGTTTTCCTGGCGGAAAAGTAGAAACGGATGATGAAAATTTTGAAGCAACTGCATTACGAGAAACATTTGAAGAAATAGGAGTGAAGCAAGAACAAATAGAAGTTATTGGAAATTTGAGTTCAATTTATATTCCTCCAAGTAAATTTCTAGTTCATCCATTTATTGGAATCACACCTAAAGCACCAAAATTTGTATTGAGTAAAGAGGAAGTAGTTCAAGTTCTGATTCCTGAATTAAGTGATTTTATAGATGATAAAAACATATTGATTGGTGATTTTTCTAATTCTCAAGGTAATATTAGTAATACTCCTTATTATTTTATAGAAGGGAAAAAAATATGGGGAGCAACAGCGATGATGATTAGTGAATTAATGACTTTAATATAATTATTGGAGACTTATTAAAAGCAATAAAGAAGGCGCTAGCCTTCTTTATTGCTTAAGACAAAGGGAATTAATTCAAAATTAATTCCAATCTTTTACAGAACCTAATTGTGCTTCTTGAACATTTATTACTTCATTTGTTGAAGTGTTTGTTAAAAAAGTAATAATCATTAAATTACTATTTGCATCTAATTTTCTTGGCATATCTGTTCTTAAATGATAAATGTATTTTCCTCCGGGTACATTCGCTGCTGGATTAATACCATCTCCTAAAGGATTAGTTAATAATTTTGAAAGAACATTGTAATGAGTGTAATTCCATATTGGATTTCCTAAGTGATAAAATACACTAGAAGAATTATTATTAAATGCGTTTGCTTGTTGTAAGTTTAAATTTGTATTTGTAACACGATCTTCAACAATATATGCAGTAACATTAAAACTTCCTGGAAGTGTTGCTAAGAATCCGCAATGAATATAAATATCTGCAATACGATTTGATACAGATGAAGTTATTGCTAACCCGCAATTAGGTGTTGATGATAACGATAATGCAACATTATTTGGGAAGGATTTTGAATCCATAAATGTTAAGCCATTATACGCTTTACGATCAATTGTTCCAGTTGGAATAGTAGGATTAGGATTACCTAATTGATTTAGGATTCTACCTGTTTGAAGTGTTGCTAAAGGATCATTGTAATGCATTCCCAATGAGTAAACGCGATCGCGGTAGGATTGTACTATTCTTTGTAGATTGTCATTAGCTTCAGGAACAAATCCATTGGTGGTACCTATGTATTCTTCCACCAAAATCTTTTTAAGGAATTTTGTTGGAAGCGGGCTTACCGCTGTAATTCCTGAACTGGAATTTCTGTTTGTTGGTGATTGTAATTCAGCTGCTGGATTTGAGCTGTCATCTTTTTGGCATGAGGAGAAGAGAAATCCTGTACTAGCAATTAATAGAAGTAGTTTTTTCATGTTGGTATGAATTAAATTCGGATATGACAATTTTACTATTCTTTGAAAAGTAAAATGAATCAATTGTAAAGAATTCTTACATGTTGAATTTATTAATGCATAATTTATATTGAAAAAACAATCATAAAAAAATTTTAAGTTGCATTACTTTTATTAAAAATAAAAGAGGAAGATTGAATGAACAACCTTCCTCTTAAAAATGTATTAATAAATGTATTAATCCCAATTTTTTGTAGTCCCTAATTTTGATTTTTGTACATTAATAATTGGTTGTTCAGTTGCGATTGTACCTGTTTTACTTATGAAAGCAACAATATTTAAATCATTTGATTTATAAGCAGCAATGTTTATGGTGTAGGTTTTAATATACTCTCCACCTTTTATAACTTTCGGCACTGGAATCGCATCACCCAACGGTGCACTTAGCACATTTCGTAAAACATAATTGTGATTAAAGTTTATGATTGGATCGCCTGCACCAAAATAAGGGTGACCAGTTGACGTGTTATATGAGTTGCGTTGATCATATAAAGAACCGTTTCCTATTACATTATTTTCGCATAAGTAAACAGTAAGTGAATAATTTCCTGCTAAAGTTTGGTTGAAACCACAATGAACTTCAACGGTTGCTGTTGTTCCTGTTATTGTTGATTTTATGGATAATCCTGCTCCTGCGGATTTTGTTTTTATTACATCATAATTGGATTGCCATTGCGTTCTGTTTAAAATGACTGTACTTAATGATGCTGTTCTATTTATTAATGCAGACGGAAACATGGCGCCATTACCATTATTAAACGTTGTATATAATGTTGTATATTGATTTAATTCCATCGCATCACTATAATGAATTTCAACTGGAATTGATGTGTTCGGATTAGCAGCAAGAATATTATCCATCTTCACAAAACCATCAGGACATTGCGCTTGGCTTGCACCAGTAAATTCCTCTAATAGTACCTTCTGGCTAAATGTTGTTGGTACTGTTGATGTGTTACCGCCACTTCCATTGTCGGGCGTAGGTGTGGTGCTGCTATCATCTTTTTTACAAGAGATAAATGACACAAGAAGCACAGCGTAAATAATGAATATTTTTTTCATGATGAGGCAAGTTAGTTTACATTGAAGTATTAAATGGAACATTTATATGAATAATATCACAATTTATACGGATTTTATTTTTACATGTTAGCTTAATAGTGATCTATGTAAGGTTTTTAAAATTATCGATAAAAAATTTAGTCTTATCAACGATATAACGATCATATTTATTCAATACATGAAATAATCAAGTGATATACAAGCTTTTTAAAATGTAAGATCTTTTGGAATTTATATCTTTGTGAGGGAAAAAATCACATGAAAGACGATAAGCATTTCAATATCCGTGTTTACGCTTTGCTCATCAATATAAATAAAGAAATATTGATTGCGGAGGAATATCACTATAGCACTTTCATGCGAAAATTTCCTGGAGGTGGTTTGCAATTTGGTGAAAGCACAACCGATTGCCTTCGACGTGAATTACGAGAAGAATTAGGAATTGAAATTGGTAATATAGAACATCATCATACTACAGATATTTTTGTGCAATCCGCATTTAATAGTAACCACCAAGTCATCGGCGTTTATTATGCTACCGTAGCTCCTGATAATCTGATAAATAAGTATAGAGAGAATTATGCTCAACCAAGTACAGAAGGCGAAGAGCGTTTTCGGTGGATTGCTCTAGATAAAATTAGTGTTGATGATTTTACATTTCCAATAGACAAACAAGCGATAGAAATTTTTCTAAATAAAATTAGAAATGAATCATTCTAATTATTTAAACATTCTTACATCCATAAACCCTTTTCGTTCGAAATAATCTATTTGCTCTTTTGCAATTTTTTTATTGCTTATTCCAGTAATTACTAAGTGATAGATTCTATAATTTGCTAAGCCTTGTCCAACAATTAATACCTTGTCAATATCTTCTTCTAAATAAATTTCATTAGCTACATACAACATGTGAATCAAATCATTTGTTCGCCAAAGTGAAATAGAAGTATTGCTTAATGATTCAGGATTTCCCAGGCAATCATTTACATCATTACAATTGAAAATACTATCGATTTCTTTAGTGTGTTGTATAATGTTTAGTACTTCTAATTTTACGGATGCTAGCCCATGCATATAACTACCAATTCTTCTTGCTGCAGACTCTGATAAATCAATAATTCTAGATTTTACAAATGGTCCACGATCATTTACACGAACAGTAACCGACAAATTATTTTTTTGATTCGTAACTCTTAAGTAAGTGTTAAATGGAAGTGCACGATGTGCTGCAGTGAAATCCGCATTTCTAAAAATTTCACCACTCGCTGTTTTGCGTCCATCAAATTCATCACCATAATACGAAGCTTTACCTTGCTGAAAAGTAGATTTTAATTGTTTTTTTTGCGGCTGTACAAATAATAATAACAGCAACATCTGCAAACTAAGAAGTAAAGTTTTAACGAAGCCGAATCCTGTCATGCTGTAAAAATAGCATCATTATGATATGAATGGTAATAATTTATGCTAATCTATGACTAATTACATCTTCTATGCCTAAAAACAATTGGTTAGGATTGTATGTTCTCCAACGTGAATCATTTAATTCACCACCATAAGTAAGATAATAGTCGATGTTGTTTTTAGAAAACTCTTGTAAAACATGATCTCTAAAATTTAATGCAACGATCCATCCATCTTCAACATCATCAAACCATTCTTGATAATAGCAATCATCAGAAGCATGAAAATTTAGTACGTTTTCACCGATCAAAATGTATTTATTTATTCCATTACAAATCATAACATCAATCACATCTCGCTTTAGCAACATAATATCGTTATTGATAGCGTCATTCCATTCACCAATAAATTCTAGAATCGCAAAATTTTGATCGTAGTCGGCAAAAAGTACTTTCATATACAAAGTACTTGAACCAAAATCATCCCATTGAGGATGGATATAATAATTATAAACTGTATTCGTATATTCAAATTCATTGTACTCTCTTCCATAAAATGGAGATAAATCATCTTCATCAGCAATGTAAAGATGACGCCAAGAATAATAAGGTTCTATATCTTGCATACTACTACTATTTCTCTCTCCATGTACTGGAGATTATACAAATTTCACGAATTATTTTTTAGGTTTCACTATTGCAAAGAAAGTTTATTTTTCTTATGCAAATTACTTTCTAAATGCTTCCATCGCCATTCTAACACTTCCATTTTCTAGAAGTAATTTATTTGCAATTTCCTCATTAATATTTAATTCTTGCATCAACATTTTGGTTCCTCTATCAATAAGTTTATTATTACTTAATTGCATGTCGACCATTTTATTTCCGTGCACTTTTCCTAAACGAATCATCGTGGCTGTAGAAATCATATTCAGCACTAATTTTTGCGCGGTTCCTGCCTTCATACGAGTGCTTCCAGTTACGAATTCTGGCCCAACTGGTACTTCTATCGCATGATCAGAAACTTTCCCAACAGGGCTTCCTGGATTACAGGTAATACATGCAGTAAGAATTTTATTATTCTGACATTCAGTAAGCGCACCGATCACATAAGGTGTTGTTCCAGAAGCAGCGATACCAATTACAACATCCTCACTTGTGATCGAATATTCGGAGAGATCTTTCCAACCTTGATGCGTATCGTCTTCGGCAAATTCAACAGCTTTACGAATTGCTAAATCACCACCTGCAATGATGCCAATAACCAACCCATGAGGAACTCCGAAAGTTGGAGGACATTCAGACGCATCAACAATTCCTAATCGTCCGCTAGTTCCTGCGCCGATGTAAAAAAGTCGACCGCCAATTTTCATTTGTAATACAATCGCATCTACTAATTTCTCGATAACGGGAATAACTTTTTCAATAGCTAATGGCACTGATTTATCTTCTCGATTAATATTTTCGAGAAGTTCAATTATGCTCATCTTTTCGAGATGATCATACTTAGAGTCTGTTTCTGTAATTCTGTTAAATGTCATAAGGAAAATCTGTATCTGTTAATAGATCGCAGGATATTTTTCTGGATTATAGCGATGCATCATTTCATAAACAGTATCGAAAACATCTTCTGTACTTGGCTTCGAGAAATAATCACCATCAGAACCATAAGCAGGACGATGTTCTTTTGCTGTTAACGTTTTTGGTTCTGCATCAAGATATTTATAAGCACCTTGTGTTTCCATAACTTGTTGCATCATAAATGCTGATGCACCACCAGGAACATCTTCATCAAAAAATAAAACCTTATTTGTTTTTGCAATTGATTTAGCGATGTGATGATGAATATCGAATGGAAGTAAACTTTGCACATCAATTAACTCGCAAGAGATATTATGCTCTACTAATTGTTGAATAGCTTCTTGAGCAACTCTACAACATGATCCGTAAGTAACAATAGTTACATCATTACCTTCAACCAATATTTCAGGAACGCCAATTGGAATTGTGAAATCTCCTAAGTTGGAAGGAAGTTTTTCTTTGATACGATATCCGTTAAGTGGCTCAATAATTAATGCAGGTTCATCAGAAGCAAGAATGGTATTGTAAAATCCTGCTGCTTGTGTCATGTTACGAGGAGTTAAAACATGAATGCCACGTATAGCTCCTAAAATAAATTGCATAGGAGAACCTGAATGCCAAACGCCTTCTAAACGATGACCGCGCGTACTAATAATCAGCGGCGCTTTTTGTCCGCCTTTTGTACGGTAATGTAAACATGCAAGATCATCACTCATGATTTGAATTGCATACGCGAGATAATCTAAATATTGAATTTCTGCGATAGGACGAAAGCCTCTTAATGCTAAGCCGATTCCTTGTCCGAGGATTGTTGCTTCACGAATTCCGGTATCGATAATTCTATTGTCACCATGTTTCTCTTGCAATCCAGCATAAGTTTGATTCACACCACCGATACCTCCAACATCTTCACCGAAAGCAATTACTTCTGGATGACGTGAAAAAATGGTATCGAAATTTGCAAGTAATACTTCACGACCATCAACCATTGGAGCATCGGAAGCATAGTGTATTGCATTAATTTTTACATCAAATGCATTCCATTTACTTTGACTATATTGATGACCATCATAACGATCTTTATTGATCATCATGTAATTGTTTAACCAAGAAATTAATTGATTACGTTCTTGAAAATTTTCATCTTTCAATATACGCAAAACTTTTTTAATAGCGATGATAATTTCTTTACGTTCAGGTTCTGCTAACTCACGAAGTTGATTGATGAAACGTTCAATGAAAACTTTATTTTTACTTTTTGATGATGCAGCAGTAAGTATTGAAACTGCATCTGCCAACTCTGTTTTAACTCCCATTTGTTGCGCATCCCAAGCACGACGTTTTGCATCGCTAACAGTTTTTTTAGCAGTTGCTTCTATCTTC
The DNA here is from genome assembly GCA_043758125.1 of Bacteroidota bacterium. Lineage (GTDB taxonomy): Bacteria > Bacteroidota > Bacteroidia > AKYH767-A > OLB10 > JANXSD01. Next base: position 9,696 of record JAYVOC010000115.1, read on the forward strand.
TCTAAATCTTCAGCAGTTGCGATTGCAGATTCAAGAATCCACTCGCGCATTTTACGATTACAATCAAATTCTTCTTCCCAAGCTAAACGTTCTTTCGACTTATAACGTTCGTGCGAACCACTAGTAGAATGTCCTTGCGGTTGTGTTAATTCACGAATATGAAATAATGTTGGAATATGTTTTTCACGACACACTGCAACACCTTTTTCGTAGGTTTCAATTAAGCTTACATAATCCCAACCATTTGCAGTTAAAATTTGATAGCCTTCTTTTTCGTTTGTGCGTTCGAAACCTTTAAGAATTTCGGAAATATTTTGTTTTGTAGTTTGATATTTTGCTGAAACAGAAATCCCATAACCATCATCCCAAACCGACATTGCCATTGGAATTTGTAATACACCTGCAGCATTAAATGCTTCAAAGAAAATTCCTTCTGATGTTGATGCATCGCCAATAGTACCGAATGCAACTTCATTTCCATTCAATGTAAAGCCACTCATTTTTTCTGCAAGAGCAGGATTGCTTCGATACAATTTTGATGCGTATGCTAATCCAACTAATCTCGGCATTTGACCTCCAGTAGGAGAAATATCGGCAGAAGAATTTTTTAAGTTTATTAAATCTTTCCAGCTTCCGTCTTCGTTAAGTAATCGAGTAGAGTAGTGTCCATTCATGCAACGACCTGCTGATGATGGTTCTGCATTTACATCTGGATTTGCATAAAGTTGCGCGAAAAATTCTTGAATACTTAATAGACCAGCAGCGAACATAAATGTTTGATCGCGATAATATCCTGAACGGAAATCACCATTACGAAATGCCTTTGCCATTGCTAGTTGTGCAACCTCTTTTCCGTCGCCAAAAATGCCAAATTTGGCTTTGCCAGTAAGCACTTCTTTTCGTCCTAAAAGGCTTGCCTGGCGACTTTCTATAGCAATTCTATAATCGTTCAAAACTTCAACTTTAAACTCGTTAAAGCTAAGTTGTTGCTTGTTAGTATGTTGGGTTGAGTTATTCATAAGCGTCGCTAATATTCAAAAATACGAAATGGCGCGACAAGATCAAAGGTTAATAGGAGAAGGTTTAAGGATTGCAATGAATCAATCTATTCGGAAACCATATTTATTGCTTCAGAAAACAAGTGCGTAATCTAAAAAAATAATCCTTAACAAAGTTCTTTAAATTAATCGAGAGGTGATCACAAAAATTGAAAAGAGCACACTTGCGATTCCGTTAGTAGTAGCGAAAGCTAAATTTACTTTACTTAAATCTGTTGGCTTTACAAGAGTATGTTGATAGATTAATAAACTTGTGAAAACGATCCATCCTGCATAATAAATCCAATTGAAATTTCCTGTTAGTCCTGCAGCTAAAAGAAACAATGAAGCAGCAATATGTAAATTGTTTGATAGCGTTAATGATTTTACTGTTCCGAAAACTCTGGGTATAGAATACAGATCTTGTGAACGATCAAAATCTTCGTCTTGCAATGCATAAATAATATCGAATCCGCTTACCCAACATAATACTGCGAAAGAAAATAATAGAGGTAACAAAGCAAACTTTCCTGTTACTGCAATCCATGCTCCGATGGGTGCGAGTGATAATCCTAAGCCAAGAATTAAATGGCAGAGTGATGTAAATCGTTTTGTATAACTGTATCCTAAAATTACTGCTAATGCTATTGGAGATAAAAAGAAACAAGCAGAATTTATACTGTAAGTTGTAATGATAAATGCAACACAATTTACCACAACAAAAAATAGCGCTGAATTGGCTGATATAATTCCTGCTGGAATTTCTCGTATGGCAGTACGTGGATTTTTCGCATCAAAATGACGATCGGCCCAACGATTAAAAGCCATTGCAGCCGAGCGAGCGAAGACCATACATAAAACTACTTTAAGAGCTAATGTCCAGCTAAAAGTAAAATTTTCTTGTGTAATTGCTAAAGTAAATCCTATTGCTGCAAATGGAAGTGCGAATAGTGTATGACTAAATTTTATTAATGAAAGATATTGATTGATTCGTTGAAGCATGGCTGCAAAAGTACGAGAATTAAATAAATCATATCTATGGATCGGTAAGATGAAAGCTGTGTTGCAATTTTTGTCTGTGTATTGGCTTTTATTTGCTTAACAACTTCAGCAATTGATTTTTAAGGACTCAACAAAAACAAACAATGTATGTGGTCTGGTATGCCGTTTATGATTCCTACAGGGCAACCTTGCTCACGCAATTGCTCAGAAATAAATTGATAGATTTTATTTTCAACGGTTGATTGAATTAAAGGCAGCCTTTCTTTGGTTGACCAAATGGCGTGTATCCAAATTTTATTAAATGAATGTGACATA
>JAYVOC010000116.1:0-2490 GCA_043758125.1 Bacteroidota bacterium
CAATAACAGGATTAATTATGGGCCTCGTTCTTACAATTCAATCACGACCTGTTTTGGCTGAGTTCGGTGCAGAATCTTGGCTTCCAAATATGGTAGCTGTTTCATTAATACGAGAAATTGCACCAGTAATAACAGCATTAATATGTGCAGGGAAAATAGGTTCTGGAATCGGTGCAGAATTAGGTTCGATGAAAGTAACGGAGCAAATAGATGCAATGGAAGTGTCTGCTACAAACCCAATAAAATATTTACTTGCTTCGCGTGTAATTGCCACAACAGTAATGGTACCTATCTTAGTTTGTTTCGCAATGGCCTCCGGACTTTTAGGAAGTTATTTTGGAGTTAATATTAAAGGTGATGTAAGTTGGATACTTTTCATAACACAAGCGTTTAGCTCAGTAGATTTTCTTGATATCCTTCCAGCAATTATTAAGTCAATCGCATTTGGTGCAATCATAGGATTAGTAGGATGCTATCAAGGTTATAACTCTGGAAGAGGTACTGAAAGCGTAGGTAAAGCAGCGAATTCTGCGGTGGTTATTTCTTCCCTTTTAGTTTTTATAATAGACGTAATTGTTGTTCAAATTACTGATGCATTCCTATCATGATAGATTCAACAGCTAATATTTCTATTGATTCAAAAAGTAATTCATTGCAGCTTGAAATAAATGGACTAAAAAAATCTTTTGGAAATAATGAAGTGTTAAAAAATATTCAACTTAAATTATTTAAAGGTGAAAACTTGATTGTATTAGGAAAATCAGGTACTGGTAAATCTGTTTTAATTAAATGTATTGTTGGATTAATAAAAGCAGATTATGGAAATATAAAAGTTTTTAACAAGGAACTTTCTTCGCTAAACAGAAATGATCTTAATGAAATAAGAAAAAAAATTGGATTTCTATTTCAGAGCGCTGCGTTATACGATTCAATGTCAGTATATGAAAATCTTGTATTTCCATTAAAAAGAATTTATAGAAACTTACCGGATGCAGAACTCTTGGTAAGAGCGGAAAAAGTATTAACAGATGTTGGATTACTTGAAGCCATTTATAAAATGCCATCAGAACTTAGCGGTGGAATGCGGAAAAGAATTGGGTTAGCAAGAACATTAATAATTAATCCTGAAATTATGTTATACGATGAACCTACAACAGGATTAGATCCAGTTACCTCTCGTGAAATTAGTCAGTTAATAAATAAAGCAAAAGTAGAATATAAAACATCCTCCATAATAATTACACATGATATGGACTGTGCAGAATTAACAGGAGATCGAATTGTAATGATTAAAGAAGGAGAAATCTATATTGAAGGAACTTATTCTGAATTAAATCAATCAAATGATTCGTTCGTAAAATCATTTTTTATTTCTAAAAACTAATACAATGGAAACAGCAAGTGAAAAATTTAAATTGCGTCTTGGAATTTTTGTAGCAACGGGCTTAGCAATAATGTTCGGAATCATATTCTTTATTGGTAAACAGAAAAATTTGTTTGATGATACTTTTCAGATGAAAGCAATGTTCAAAAACATAGGAGGAATTCAAGTTGGTAATCATGTGAGGTTCTCTGGTATTAATGTTGGAGTTGTTGATGACATTAGTATACTTTCGGATACTAGTGTACAAATAACAATGATTGTTGAGAATAAAATAAAGAAGTTTATAAAGAAAGATGCTATAGCTAGTGTCGGGTCGGAAGGTTTAATGGGTGATAAATTAATTAATATTGGACATGGAACATTTAATTCCGCATCAGTAAGTGGCAATTTTATAATGCGAACATCAGAGCCCATTGAGACCGATCAAATTCTTTCAAGTTTACAAGTTACGGGGCAAAATGCTGAAATTATTTCCAATCAATTAGCAGAAATTCTTTTAAGAGTTAATAACGGAAATGGAACTTTATCAAGGTTAATTCGTGATACAACTATTGCCGAAAATCTTAACCAAACAATTATTAATCTTAAATCTGGCACGAAAAATTTAGATCAAAATATGGAAGCTGCGAAAAAAAGTATTCTATTTCGCGGATATTTCAAAAAGAAACAAAAGGAAGCTGATAAAATTAAAAATCAAAAAGCAAACGCTAAATAAATTTTATATTATCTATAAATAAAAGGTGGGAGAAATGATTATGTCGAGAGAAGGTGTTGCATTAATTATAGATGATGAATCTGAATTATGCCTATTACTAAAAAAATATTTGAGCCGTAGATTTAAAAAAGTGGAAATTGCAACAACTTTAAAGGAAGGAATTTCGATGGCTAAAAAACTGTCTCCTGACGTGGTGTTTTTAGATAATAATTTGCCAGATGGTCACGGGATAGATTATATAAAATTATTTCGATTAAACGCAAAAAAAATTATAATTATAAGTGCGATGACTAATCTCGCGGATCTTGCATTAAAATTAGGAGCAAATTATTTTATTGCTAAACCCATAAGCTTTAAATCAATTGACGATGCAATAAATTTGTAAGAATAA
>JAYVOC010000117.1:0-33481 GCA_043758125.1 Bacteroidota bacterium
AACTGGACAAATCCACAACCACGAACTCAGGATTTAAAAATAAAATTTAGCTATCCATTTTTATTCAATACACCTCTAGGTGCTGATATTGATTTAACACTTTATAAAAAAGATTCTATCTATCTTGAATTTAATCGTCAATTAGGTGCAAGATATTATTTGAGTGGAAATAATTCGTTCAAAGTATTTGTTGGTAGAAAAACAAGTAATCTTATTTCTACAAAAGGTTATGCGAATGCAACCACACTTCCCTCATTTGCAGATGTTGCGGCAAATACGTATGGCATCGGATTTCAATTTGAAAAATTGGATTACAGATTAAATCCGCGTCAAGGTTATTCTGTTGATTTTACCGCTGGAGCTGGAATAAGAAAGATTACAAAAAATAGTAAAATAAATGAAGCTGTTTATGATAGTGTCAATTTAAAAACTACGCAATATAAAGGTGAAGTGCATGCCGATATTTATTTGCCAATTGCAGCAAGAAGTGTTTTGAATATCGGAACGAATGCTGCGTATTTACAAAGTCCTACAATATTTGAAAATGAATTATTTCGATTCGGCGGATTAAAATCTCTTCGTGGATTTGATGAATCATCGATACTTGCATCACGCTATATAATTGGCAAAGCAGAATATCGTTTTATACTCGAACAAAATTCTTACTTGCTGCTATTTTATAATTTAGCATATTATGAACGCACTGGATCTGCAACTTTTTTAAGCGATTCTCCTTATGGTTTTGGTGCTGGATTAACTTTCGAAACAAGACTTGGGATATTTTCTTTCACCTATGCATTAGGAAGCCAGCAAAATAATCCGATAGTTTTTCGTTCTGCAAAAATCCACTTCGGCTTAATTAATTATTTTTAAAAGGTGAGATTAAGCATCTTATTCTCGAAAATTTTTATTTTAATTTGAATGAAGAGTTTTCCAGTATTTACAATGTAATTTCAACTTTAAAAGAGTCATTAGCTTGATTATACTGGGGGCGCAAAAGCGATTTAGCTTCCAAACTCCGATCTTAAAGCCTATCTTTGCCTCGTGGAAAAGCATAAATCAGGCTTCGTTAACATTATCGGTAAACCCAATGTAGGCAAGAGTACGCTTATGAATGCTATGTTGGGTCAGGATTTGTCAATTGTTACTTCAAAAGCCCAAACAACTCGTCATCGGATCAAAGGGATCATCAATACGGAAGATTATCAAATAGTTTTATCTGATACTCCTGGAATCATCAAGCCAGCATACAAGTTGCATGAACGCATGTTGAATGTTGTTAATGAGACTCTTACTGATGCAGATATTGTAATCTATGTTACAGAAATAAGAGATCTCAAAATCGAAGATGATTTAAAAGAAAAGATAAAATGTTTGTTGGTGCCATTTTTCGTTGTCATCAACAAGGTAGATGAGTCGTATCAAGAAAAAGTAGAAGCCGCAGTAGCATTTTGGAAAGAGGAGTTAAATCCGATGGCAATAATTCCTATTTCTGCTTTGCATAATTTTAATCTGGACTCGTTGTTAAATCGTATTGTGGAGGTTTTGCCAGAAGGTCCTGCTTATTTTGATAAAGATGATGATATCTCTGACCGAAACGTTCGTTTTTTTGCTGCTGAAATGATTCGTGAACAAATATTAAAATTATATCAAAAGGAAATTCCTTATTCTGTGGAGGTAACAATTCCTTCTTATAAAGAAAGTGAAACGATTGATCGTATTACAGCTATTGTTTATTGCGCGCGCGAATCTCAAAAGGCAATTATTCTTGGACATCAAGGAAAAGCAATTAAGAAATTGGGAATTGAATCACGAAAAAAATTGGAGTTATTTGTTGGCAAGCAAGTGCATTTAGATCTTACAATAAAAGTTCTTGATGATTGGCGTAACAACGAACGAATGCTAAAAGGATTCGGTTACGAATAAAAATTATTCATCCAAATTAATTTATTAAATTACGTTTATACCTTTCGGGAGAAAGAAAATTATATAAAATTATCATGGCAAATATTGTAGCAATTGTAGGTCGACCGAATGTTGGGAAATCCACGCTTTTTAATCGGCTTACAGAATCACGTAAAGCTATTGTTGATGAAACTTCAGGAGTAACACGCGATCGTCATTATGGAAAAGTTGATTGGAACGGAAGAGATTTTTCTGTGATTGATACGGGTGGGTATATCAAGGGCTCGGATGATATTTTTGAAAAAGAAATACAACGTCAAGTACAACTTGCAATTGAAGAAGCAAACATTATTATTTTTGTTGTTGATGTTGCTTTTGGATTAAGTGATCTTGATAAAGACGTTGCTAATTTACTTCGCAAATCAAATAAGAAAGTATTCTTAGTTGCGAATAAAGTAGATAGTGGAAAACGTGTTTATGACATCAATGAATTTTATGCGTTAGGACTTGGTGAAGTGTACGGAATTTCAGCAATGAGTGGAAGTGGAACGGGCGAATTATTAGATGACATGGTTGCTGTTTTTGATCCAGAAGATGTAGTAGATCCAGATTTGCCGAAGCTCGCAATTATTGGTCAGCCTAATGTTGGTAAATCATCAATGATGAATACATTGATTGGGGAGGAGCGATCTATCGTAACATCCATTGCTGGCACTACACGTGACTCAATTTATAAACGATACAATAGTTTTGGTTTTGATTTTTTATTGATTGATACCGCTGGATTACGTAGAAAGAAAAATGTTAAAGAAGACATAGAATTTTATTCGGTAATGCGTTCGATAAGTGCTATCGAATCATCTGATGTTTGCATGTTAATGATTGATGCAACGAATGGACTTACGGCGCAAGATTTAAATATTCTACATCTCTGCGAACACAACAGAAAGGGAGTTGTGATTGTTGTAAATAAATGGGATCTTGTAGAGAAGGATACAAATTCAACAAAGAAGTTTGAAGAAACTATTCGTCAGAAGACAGCGCCATTCGAAGATATTCCAATAGTTTTTACTTCACTGATTACAAAGCAAAGAGTACATAAAGCCCTTGAAACAGCATTACAGGTTTTTCAGAATAAAACGAAAAAAATTCCTACTTCAAAATTGAATTCGATTTTACTTCCGTATGTTCAGAATTATCCTCCCCCAATGCTTAAGGGGAAATCCGTAAGCATAAAATACATTACCCAACTTCCTGGAAGCGTACCTACATTTATTTTCTTCTGTAATCATCCACAATATATTGCAGAATCCTATAAACGTTTCCTCGAAAATAAATTGAGAGAAAATTTCGATTTCTCAGGTGTTCCAATAACAATCTATTTTAGAAGTAAAGAAAAATCACGTGACAATGATTAGTGAAAATCAATTTTCATTATCATCAATCCTTTAGCCAACTAGTTGAAGTCCCTTTTTAATTGATCTCAAGTATAGCCAAAATGATTGTAAATTAAACACAAAGTTTTACTAATTCAGAGCTTTTTTATTAAATAAGATATATCCTATATGAAACATTAGGGCAATAGGTTTATCGCGCTTATAATAATAATTTAAGGAGAGGCTGATAGGTCCTATTGGACTGTTGTAAACTGGATTTATTGTTCCAACAAGGTATCTCTTTTCGAATACACCTCCGTATTTTGCTTTATAATTATTATCAAGCAAAATTTCTCGATAAGGTTGAAATAAATATCCCTCTAATCGAATATCTATATTGTTAGAAATACTTACAATATTTTTTATTCCCACTCCAGCATAATTATGTGCATGAAAAAATTCAAGAAATTGTGTTTGCATATCTAAGAGCGGTTGATAGGTTGGTGCCTCGGAAACGGAAGCAATATAGGTTGAAAAGAAATCTTGTTTACTAATGGTAGCTTCAAAAGATGCACCAATTTTATAACGTCCTATTTTCGCAAAGTAATTGTCGTATTTTAAGAGAGCTGAAAACCATTCATGAAATTGATCAGGATATTTACTAAGAATGCCTTTGTTTCCTGGTGTTGTAATTTCATTACCTCTGGTATACCTTAAACGCAATTCAAAGTAAGTTCCATCGTTAGCGTATTGTTTTCTATTTAAAGTGTTTCTTTCAAATTTTAGAAAGCATGAAATTCCTTCAAAACTCGATTGATCAGTTGTATCAGATTCACTAAAACTTCGAGTTAAATAATAGCGATCTTTTAATTTAAACCAATTTGAACCACCCATTAATTTTCCCTTATTTCGAATTGGCATTCCAATGGATATTCCATAACTACGATCATATTGAACAAGAAAGGATGGCTTTACATCTTGATTAAATGCATTGCTACTTTTATAATAATCCCATTGATTAACGGTAGCTAACGGTTCTAAATAGATTGGAAATTTACCAGGCAAATCATAACGTAATCGTATTTGACCTGAATTATAAAACTTACCAAAATATATATTTCCATTTATTTTTAAACTATTCCTTCCCCAAATATTATGTTGTATACCAATAAACCCAGTGTTAGTCGGGCGAGAAGAAACATTGCCACCAAAATCAAGAAAAATTCCTTTGTTTTTTTTCACATCCAAATGCAAATCATAATTTCCTGTTTCTTTATTAAATATTAATCTTGGAAAAATATACCGTTGATTATCATCAGCAACAAGCTTAAACCAATTCTTTTTTAATTGTTGAAGACTCATACATTGGTTTCGTGGATTTAATGTCCTTCGAATGTAAATAGCTTCATCTTCACTTACACCATAAACATAAATTCCATCAATAGAAATGTTAAAACATGATTCTTGTAATTTACGCCGCTTAGTCGCTAACTCTTTAATATTATTTTGCCTTTTTATAGCTAACTTAAGTGCTGGAATATTTATTATGGTTGCATTATAACCACTATCAATTGCATTTTTAATATTATATAAATCAAATGATAATGATCCAATACTTTTAATATTTGGTTCTATTAAAAAATCTTGTACTCGTGGTAATGTTGTGTTAGTGGTATGTGTTATCATTGTTTTTAACTGACTTAAAAAATTACCTTCATTAGGTATGTCGGGTAGTCCTGCTGCACTTACACCAATAATAATATCAGGATTAAAATCATTAAGCATAATATCAGAAGGAAAATTATTATAAATTCCTCCATCATATAATATATTATCTCCAACTAATATTGGTGCATAATAAAAGGGATAAGCCATAGAAGCTCTTACAGCAAATGCTAGATCCCCTTTGTTAAAAACAATAGATTTTTTTGCAGTTATATCTGCTGATACACAACGGAAAGGAACTAGTAAACTGTCGAAATTATAATTTGCAACAGCGATAGGTGAAGCCATGCTTTGCATAAGACCATAATTTATTTCCGCAGGATTAACAACATTACTTGGTAGCTGCGTTCGAAATGTAGAGTCAATAATTAATTTAATAGAAATCCATCCTGCATCAAGTGGATCACTTTTAAAATAATATAAATTGTCTTCACTAAACTTTCCACTTACCGTTTTAACAAAATCGGTCGACGTAACCATTTGTTCTATTTGGTCGGGTGTTAATCCCGAAGCATATAAGCTGCCTACTAAAGCTCCAGCCGATGTTCCAGTTATGTAGTCAATTGGAATATGATTCTCTTCAAGTGCTTTTAATACACCAATATGAGCCATCCCTCTTACTCCACCGCCACTTAAAACAAGTCCTACGCTTTGTGCATTTGCAACTTCTGAACTAAAGAAGCAAATCATAAGGTATAGAAATGTAAGTTTTATAGTCATAGCGTTATTGCAATAATAAACGTTGCAAACTTAATTTCTATTTTTTAATTGAGATAACAGCGTTTGAAAATAGGAGGGAGCATTTTTTAATCTTGAGCCATACCATGAGAAGTATTCTCCATCTACCAAAACTACTTCAATTTCAGGAAATAACTCTTCTAACGCAAATTTATGTTTTTCCTTAAAAGGGAATGGTTCTGAAGAGAGAAATAGGAAGTCGATATCTAAGGCTTTTAATTCTTCTATGGTTGTTTCTGGATATCGGTATTTCTGTTCAAATACAGGATGAAGTGAGCAGCTTTTTAGCATTTCACAAATAAAGGTGTCTTTGCCAACGCTAATAAATGGTTGTTGCCAAATCAAATAAGCGACTCTGTTTTTTGTCAATTTATCTTTTGAAATAAAATTAGATAGTAATCTAAAGTTTCTGTGAATCGCGTTATTTAGTTCTGTAGATTTTAAAGTAGTATTGGTGATAATCCCTATTTCATTAATCATAGAAGTGGCATCATCTAGATTTTTTATATCACTAATCCATACTGGATAATTTTTCATCAAAATATTTAATCCATCTTCAGTATTTTCTTCCTTATTCGCTAAAATTAAATCTGGTTGTAAGGAATGTATTAATTCGATATTAAAATCTTTTGTACCGCCAATGCGTTGCTTATTCCGAAACCATTTATTGGGATGAATACAAAATTTTGTAATGGCAATAACACGTTCTTCCAATCCTAAATCAAAAAGCAATTCCGTTTGCGAAGGCACTAATGAAATAATCCGCTCTGGAAAGGCTGGAATAGTAACTTGGCGATTTAATTGATCAATATAAATTGACATAAATAATTTCAATTAGTAAATAGCTTGTCAAGTGTTATGTAAAAATAATAAATCCCTGTTTAACGACGATTTCATTGTAAACATATTGCTCAATTTGAAATAAAAAATCCCAGTTATAAACCAGGATTTTTTATTGTAATTAAATTTAAATTATTTCGCCATGATATCAGCAATATCAAACCGGGTAATTATATAGTTTTTATCCTGCTTAAAGTCTTTTACCAATACTGCTTCATTGTCACCACTTACCATTTTTGCTAAAGTATCAATCGAAGTACTAATATCAACAAACGGAAGTGCTTCCTTCATGATACTTTCAATAGTTTCATTTTTTGATTCTGGATTACTTAATATTTTGTCAAATACCAATTTCTCATAAATAGATCCAACAATACGATTGTCGGAGGTAACAGGTATTTGCGAAAAATTATTTTCAGTAATCATTTTCATCGCTTTAGAAATAGTATCTTTCTTATCGATAGTTAATAATTCAACATTCTTACGAGAGGATACTATATCAGCAGCAGTAAATCCTTTTTTATCGAAATAGCCCATTTTGCGCATCCATTCGTCATTGAAAATTTTTCCAAGATAACGTGTTCCGTGGTCATGAAAAATAACAACAACTACATCATCCTTTTTTAATTGATCTTTCAATTGTATTAATCCTGCAATGGCTGTTCCCGCTGAGTATCCAACCCAAATACCTTCTTGCTTACAAATCTCACGAGTCATTAATGCACCATCTTTATCTGTTACTTTTTCAAAATGATCTATCAACGAGAAATCATAATTCTGTGGAATGAAATCTTCACCAATCCCCTCAGTTACGTATGGATATATTTCATTTTTATCAAGTACACCTGTTTCATGATATTTTTTAAGCGCAGATCCATAAGTATCCATTGCCCATACTTTGATATTTGGATTTTTCTCCTTTAAAAACATCGCTGTACCAGTTACTGTTCCACCAGTTCCTGCGCCAACAACAAGATGAGTAATTTTACCTTCAGTTTGTTCCCAAATCTCAGGCCCCGTTTGCTCGTAGTGAGCCATTCTGTTTGAAAGATTATCATATTGATTTGGATAATACGAATTTGGAATTTCTCTACTCAATCTTGCTGAAACCGAATAATAAGATCGTGGATCTTCAGGTTCCACATTCGTAGGACAAACAATTACCTCTGCACCAAAAGCACGTAAAGCGTCTACTTTTTCCTTTGATTGCTTATCCGTTGTTGTAAAGATGCATTTGTATCCTTTAATTATCGCTGCAATTGCTAATCCCATTCCTGTATTTCCAGAAGTACCTTCAACGATTGTTCCTCCTGGCTTTAATTTTCCGGACTTCTCTGCATCTTCAATCATCTTCAGCGCCATTCTGTCTTTTATCGAATTTCCAGGATTAAAAGTCTCCACTTTCGCTAATACAGTTGCAGGAATATCTCCAATTACTTTATTCAATTGAACTAAAGGTGTATTGCCAATAGTTTCAAGTATGTTTTTACAATAGCTCATCGCACTAGTAATTTGTTTTTATGGTTTGCGAAGGTAGTAAGTTTCGTTATGCTAACAACCACTATTTTATCGAACCTCACTAGGTAAATGCCACTCTTGAAACAACTTTGTAAATAAATAATTGATATGCCTAAAAGTTCTTTGTTTTTAATCCAATTTTTGGTGTTGATAAATTGCAGCTTTGGCATTTACGAAACGTGATTCACCGATGCCAGAAATGATACTGTAATTGGCATTCATTAATTTTAGAGAATCAAGATAAAAATTAAATAAAAATTCTCTCTTATCAGGATGTTCACGTAATGGATCTGGTTCCCATTCAAGGTCAATATTACAAAGCAAAAATAAGTCATACTTTCTGCGTTCTTCTTCTTCTATAATCCAAGTATCACAACGATTATATTTTACTTCACTCCAAATTTTTATCACTAAAAGTGTTGTGTCACAAATTAAAATATCACTAACTTTTTTGCTCAATCGATCTTCAGTTTCACATTGTACTTTTGCAATAGTTAGCAAATCATTTTCAGAGTATGGAGCCTCTAATTTTTCAAGATATTCTCTCGCAATTTCTGGTACAAATTCAGTTTGAAAATATCTCGCCAATGATTTGGCTAATGAAGATTTACCAGTACTTTCAGGACCTACAATCGCAACTTTATACTGCATTATTATTTGTAGTTAATTGCTTTTTCCAAGAGGAATATCCCCATACAGCAAGTGCAAAATAGATAAAAAATAGAATAGCATAGAGGTATAAATGTTTGTTAATATAAATCCCAATGTAGGTGATATTTACCAACATCCAAATAACCCAATTTTCTATTTTTTTCTTTGCAATTAACCATTGAGCAACAAATGATGCAGCTGTGGCTGAAGAATCAATCCATGGAAAAGAGGCATCTGTAAAATGTTGTAGTAAAGAACCTAATAGAAGTGAAATAACAATTGCAATAAGTACAACATTTATCAATTGTTTTTTACTTGATTTACTTACCTGAATAGACACTTTATTTTTGCTTGTGTCCCATTTCATCCAACCATAGCTGATAAGAAAAAAATATACAATTTGTTGTATTGAATCAGCATAGAGTTTCTGTGAATAAAACAAAACCAATGAAATGGAAACATTAATAATACCAATCGGAAAACAATAAATATTTTCCTTCAGTGTTAAATATACTCCTAAAATGCCACAAATAAATCCTATGATTTCTAATGTACTCACAGGCCAAAGTTAAGGAAGCCTGCGATCACAAATTCTCTTATAAATTATTTTTCTTTTGTCATGATTATATCATCTTTATCATCATTTTTATTGAAATTAATATCATTTTTCAAGATTTATTTATTTTCCATTAAACAAAGTTATCAAAATCAATATTTTATATAGAATAGTGAGAATGAAGAATTGTACAATTCTAAGATCTCCTATTGACTTGTATACTAATCATCATTAAATTTGCTTGTTGCACGGAATTTATGAGGGACGAAATATTTAACAATATTATAGAAGCGTTACAGGTAAAATATTACCGTGCTGCATTGCGTGAAATTGTTAAGCCTGCCGAGTTGAACGCGACAATTGAACCTAGAAATGTACTTGTTCAAGTTAAGTCTGGCAATTGTTATGGTGAATCGGTATTTACGAAAATTGAACCTGATTTTTTCTATTTCATGCCTGTTGGTAGTCCTATTTATTTCAGACACGGGAAATCAGAAAAATACACTGTTTTTGGTAAAGAAGGATTCAGTTCTCCCGAACATCGGGAAGAGTTTGTAAAATCAAGAAGTATAAAAGAAGGCTACGATGATAAAAAAGATATTTTTTCAATCATCGGATTCGACGTGGCGATTTATGGTGCAATACCGTTTTTTTCAATCCTTGAATTACCATGTTTTATAATTCCAAAGGATGGAGAAATGAGTTATTTGATGGACGCAATCATTTTTGAAGAAGAGAATAGAAATTTAGGTCGAGATCGAATGTTGAAGAATCTTACAGAAGAGTTAGTGGTTCATATTTGTCGTTATATTCATAGTAAACCTCAATATCAAAAAAACTTTGAAAAAATTAGTTATCTACTTGATAAACGATTGATAAATATTATTCACTTTGTGCAAAATAATTTGAAGCAGGATCTTTCGAATCATATTATTGCTGAAATCGCATTCGTTTCTAAAGATTATGTTGGACAATTTTTTAAGTCATTAACAAATACGAATCTTCAAGATTATATTGAAAATCAGCGCTTAGAAAAAGCGCATTATTTATTGAGAACTTCAAAAGAAAATATCCAAGAAATTGCTTTAAATGTTGGGTTTAAAGATCCCGCATATTTTAGTAGACGATTTAAATTAAGATTTACTCAAAATGCAAATCAAATAAGAAGAGATAATATTATTGGGCTATAATTTAATTCGCCACTATTCAAATTCTGGAAGTATAATGCACTGCATTTGCAATAGCTGAAATGATGGAAGGATCTTCTTCTACTTTATTGCCAATCACAATTAAATCTGCTCCAGCATTACAATTTGCAACTGCTTTTTCAGGAGTTCGTATTCCTCCTCCAACAATAAGTGGAATGGTAATCATTTTGTTTATTGCTTGGATCATTTCAATACTCACAGGGTTTTTAGCACCACTTCCTGCCTCAGCAAAAATTAATTTCATTCCCAATTGTTCGCCAGCTAAAGCTGTGCAAGCAGCAATATCTGTTTTCTCGGCAGGTATCGGTGAAGTATTACTTACATATTGAACAGTTGTTGTATTTCCACTATCAATTAAAATATATCCAGTTGGTAAAATTTCAAGTCCAGATGATTTTAGACGTGGTCCTGCCAAAATATGCTGACCAATTAATAAATCAGGATTTCTTCCTGAAATCAAAGACAAAAGTAGTATTCCATCTGCTGATTCATCAATTTGCTGATGACTCCCAGGGAAAATAATAATTGGAATCGTACAACAACTCTTTAAAAAGCGAATCGTTTTCCCTAAGTCTCCATGAGCTAGTAAACTCCCTCCAACAAAAAGATAATCAACATTACTATTGGTACATTCCAAAGCTAATCGAGTTAAAGAATCCTCACTGGCCTTATCAGGATCAACTAAAATAGCCAACAGCTTACGACCTTCGCGTTTGGCTTGAATAAGATCTTGATAAATATTCATTCTTTAAAAACGGTTAGGTTTATGGATTTAATTTTCTGCAATAGTATACACCAGTAAGTAGCTCTCCAAATAACGGAAATGATATTGGAAATTTTGAATTAGTTCGTTCTTACTAAATATTGCGATACCTTTTCCTTTCTGAGCCATGTTCTCATACGGTTGTGAAACGATAATGTTTTTCTTGAAATCAATTCCCCCACCACCAATCGCCTTAAATATTGATTCTTTTACTCCCCATATTAAACTAAAGGTGGTTTCTTTCGAAATTGAAGCCCATAAATATTCACTTTCATTGATAAATCTACTCGAAATATTAATAACACGTTCGTCTGGAATTTCAATGTCAACACCCACTATTTTAGTTAAGTGAAAAATCAAAACTACATAATCTCCAGAATGTGATATGGAAATATGTCCATCAAAAGTTGGTAAAATGGGTTTGCCTTCTGCTGAATAGTAAATTCTCAAAGCATTACTGCTTAGCATTCCTAACAGTAAATTAGCAACTATTTTTTGCTTTCTCCGTTTAGCATGGTTAATGCCTGAAAGTAAGTCTTGTAGGCTTTTTTCTGATACATTTAAAAACTTTTTTAAGTCTTCTTCTGTTTCTTGAATATTCCAAATCAAAATCTGCACTTCGCAAGATGTTAATTCGTTTAATAGTATTGGCATTTGATTCAGGATTTCATGATTGGGATATTGTACTCTTAAACACTTATTCATAACTTCGCACAAATTAAAATTAAAACAATGATAAATACTCAAACAGCGCAGTACGTTAAATTCAAGGTTAAAGATATTTCTTTAGCAGAATGGGGACGTAAAGAAATTAAATTGGCTGAAGTAGAAATGCCAGGTTTAATGGCGCTTCGTGCTGAATATGGTGTACAAAAGCCCCTTAAGGGTGCTCGTATAGCAGGATGTTTACACATGACTATTCAAACTGCTGTACTTATTGAAACTTTAGTAGAATTAGGTGCAGAGGTTACTTGGTCATCATGTAATATATTTTCTACGCAAGATCATGCTGCTGCTGCCGTTGCTGCTGCTGGCGTTTCTGTATATGCTTGGAAGGGTTTAAATGAACAAGAATTTGATTGGTGTATCGAGCAAACACTGTTTTTTGGTGAAGATCGCAAACCATTAAATATGATCCTTGATGATGGTGGTGATCTTACCAATATGGTTCTTGATCGTTATCCTGAATTAATCGCAGCTATTAAAGGAATTTCTGAAGAAACTACTACAGGTGTTCATCGTTTATATGAGCGCATGAAAAACGGAACTCTTCCTCTTCCAGCAATCAATATTAACGATAGCGTTACAAAATCAAAGTTTGATAATAAATATGGTTGTCGTGAGTCATTAGTGGATGCTATTCGCCGTGCAACAGATATTATGATGGCTGGTAAAGTTGCAGTTGTGGCTGGTTTTGGAGACGTTGGAAAAGGTTCAGCCGATTCATTACGTGATTCAAAAGTTCGCGTTATTGTAACGGAAATAGATCCAATATGTGCTTTACAAGCTGCGATGGAAGGTTATGAAGTGAAGAAAATGTCAGATGCTGTTAAAGAAGCTGATATCATCGTTACTGCTACTGGAAATTATAATATCATTACAGAGGAACATTTCAATTCGATGAAGCATAATGCCATCGTTTGTAATATCGGTCACTTCGACAATGAAATTGATATGGCATGGTTAAACGCTACGCATGGAAAATCAAAGGATACTATTAAGCCTCAAGTTGATAAATATACAATTGGAAATAAAGATATTCTTATTCTAGCTGAAGGTCGTTTAGTAAACCTTGGTTGCGCAATGGGACACCCTTCGTTTGTAATGTCAAATTCTTTTTCAAATCAAACCATCGCTCAACTAGAATTATGGATGAATCCTGGTAAGTATGAAAACAAAGTTTATACTTTACCGAAACATCTTGATGAGAAAGTTGCTCGTTTGCACCTAGCTAAAATTGGCGTTGAATTAGATGTGTTAACGCCTGTTCAAGCTGATTATATCGGTGTTGACCAAAATGGTCCTTACAAACCAGAATACTACCGCTATTAATATATTAGTAGACTAGATTCTGAGTACTTCAAGGGTATTAATAAAATCTCAATTTATAAAAAATGCACTGAAATAATTTTATTTCAGTGCATTTTTTATGACGCATCAATTATAAATGTGAAGTGAATTGCTCGAAAGTAAATCAGCATGATATTGCTTAAGTGGTGCTACCGCAGGACCATTAGTTACTGATCCGTCAAATAAACTAAATTGACTTCCACAACAGGAATCAATGGCGAGAATATTATTTGGAATTACACGTACTAAAGCACATGTTGCTGTAGGGTCATAAGTGCAAGTCCTGTCGTAAACTACAATTTCAGTTGATGATCGCCTAAAAATTATTAGCCCTCTATTTCCAGCAGGATAATATACCCACCCATTCGGAATTGTTGCGTTAAGATAAGAAGGCAAACTTAAGTTAACATATTCATTTACATAAGTATAAGGTATGTCGCTGTTTGTCTTTTTACAAGATGATACTAGCACGATTGAGCAAATAATGGTGATGTAACAAACAACTTGTAGGATCTTAGAATTATTCTTCATGATGTAAAAGTACATTCTACTTGCGAAACGGCATTCATTTTTATACATTTGAAAAAAAATAAGCCATGAACCATCAATCAATATTACTTATTTCGGCTTTTATGTTCCTGTTTGGTGCAGTTAAAGCTCAAGAAACACAAAAAATTACTGCCCCAATTAATCAATATGTGAGTGGGTCACATGGTGGGATTCTTTTTACAGAAGGTATTAACACTATGGAGTTTCTAAAGAAGAATAAATCGTTTGTTGTTTTTCCAGATGACCATACCACTCAAACAGCAGAAGTTGGCACAGCAAAATTTACAATTGTTGACGATAACAAAACAATTGTAATTGAAAATGTACCCTTTAAATCAGGTATGTTTATGGCAGATTCCAAACAAGATTTTGTACATCCAAAAATAAAATTTGAAACGATTATTAATGGTAAACCTTGTGTAATGAATTTTGAAATGCCTTCAAGACAATAACATTATTATTCATTCGTTTTTAAACTGTAAACGAAAAATTTATTTAAAGAATTTTCAAAAAGACCTTCGTTTTACGAAGGTCTTTTTGGTTGGATTATTGCGAAAATGAAAAAACTTATTTTATTGATTCTCTTATTTGTAAATATTCAATTCACTCACGCACAATCGGAGGGAGGTGGAGCTACAAAAATGCAGAAGAAGGCAGCTCAAAAAAAAGAACAACAAGCTAGAGCTTCTGAAAAAGCAGAAGAGAAGGGTCGAAAACATCATATATCTATTCAATCAAAAGATGTTAAAAAAAGAATGAAAAGAAATAGAAAAAGGTATGATCATGTTGACTCTTTTGATCGCCGTCCAAATTTTATTCAACGTCTTTTTCATCGAAAAAAACCAACTGCATATTAATTTTTTTCTTAATTCTTAAACGCATTATTTATCATAAATTAACGCTTATCCAACAACCAAAACAATTATTCTGCTTGTTGGATGAGCGTATTGGTTTTAGTCAGCGTATTCTCTTAAATCAACAGGAACAACAGTCGTTACACCTGGCTCTGCCATAGTGATTCCATACATCAAGTCAGTAGCAGCCATCGTCTTTTTATTATGAGTGATAATGATGAATTGCGACTCAGTACTAAAAGTTTTAATGATGTTGTTAAACTTATCAATGTTATTATCATCAAGAGGAGCATCAACCTCATCGAAAATACAAAATGGAGCAGGTTTCAAAAGATAAATTCCAAACAATAATGCTGTAGCAGTAAGTGTTTTTTCTCCACCAGATAATTGATGAATACTTAATGGTTTCTTGCCTTTGGGTTGTGCAATAATATTGATGTCCGACTCCAATGGATTAGCAGCATCTGAAATTATTAAATCGCAATTATCGTCTTCTGTAAATAAAGATCTAAATACACGAATGAAATTCGCACGTACATGAGTAAATGCATCCATGAAAACAGTGCGCGCTTGCTCATCAATTTCATTGATCGTTTTTAGTAAGGCATCTTTTGCATTTTGTAAATCTGTCTTTTCTTTTACGATGAAATCATAACGTTCTTTAATTTCTTTGTATTGTTCAAGTGCCATTGGATTTATTGGTCCAAATTCACCAACTCTCTTTCTTAATTGTTCTGCACGCGGACGTAATTCTTCTTCCTTCAATTCCTCATCAGGAGCTGTTTCAATTAATTCATTTATATCAATATTGAATTCAATACTTAATCGCTCTTTTAAAGAGTTCATTTGTAATTTGAGTTCATTTAGTTCATCATGAACATTCTGTAATATTGAATCAGTTTGTTCTTTGTGTTTTCTTAAATCTTGTAATCGTTTCTCCTCAGTTTCAATAATTGTTTTTGATTGAAAATATGATTTATCTGCTGATTGAAATTGTTGTTCAAAATTAACTCTTTCTTCTATCATTTGTTTTAATGCACCGTTTGTAGTTTCTAATCCTGTCATTAATTGATTAGTTTGTGACACTACAGATTCTAATTCCGCACCATACTGTTCTTTATTTTTCAATAAAGTTGTCGACTGATTTGTACGATATCCTAAATCACGAATAATATTTTGTATTCTATTTTGTTGTTGTAATAAAACAATATTTTGTTGATTAAATATTTGCGATTTCTCCCCTGACTCTTTTTGTAATTGAGCCGAATGTTCCTGCAATACATTTAATTGTTGAATTAAATTCTCTAATCGCTGGCGTAAAATTTCCGGTGATAATTCTGGATTCTCTTTTTCCTCATCCATCACTCGCGTAATTGTTGCGAGATCACCTTCTAGTTTTTCTATGGCACGTTTCGATTGCTCCATATTGTTGAAAAGAAAATCACGATTACTTTGAAGCGAATTCACATGACCACTCAATCGAATAAATTCGCTTTCTTGCTTACTGATTTGCTGTTGCGTTTGTTGAATCTGATTTTTCACATCTGCAATACTTTGATCAGCTTGCTTAATCTGTTCGCGGTACTGTTCAATAATCAATTCATGTTGTTTAACTTCTTCCGCAAGTTTTTCTAGATTTCTAAATTTACCTGTACGTTTCCCATCAAATAAGCCAATTGAACCACCACCAATTACGTATTTCTGACGAAGGAAATTCCCACTTTGTGATAATACTACTAATGATTGATCGTCGTTTATTTCAAATTGATTTATTGCTCGTTCATTTTCTAAAACATAAACATGACCTAATAATAAATTGAAAAGATTTTCATAGCGCGGATTTTTTTCTACAACTTGTAATGCCGGCATGCATCCAGTTAATGAGACTTGTGATTTGTTATTATAATTTCTCAATGAATCTAAAACAAAGAAGTGTGCACGACCTTTTGCTGATTCTTTCAACAACTGCAATGCGGCCCAAGCTTCATCCATTGATTCAACAACAAAATGATTTAAATAGGGATCAAGATAATTTTCAATTGCCACTTTAAAAGCTTCATCACAAACTATTATCTCTGATAACAATGGAGCTTGTTTAAAACGATCGTGATTCTTCTTTAAGTATCTAATTGATTCTGGATAACCTTCCATCTGTTCAAGCAGATTTTTTGTTAACTGGTATTCGTTATGACGAGCATCCATCTTGCGTGATTCAGCTTGTAAAACTTGATTCAATTCACGAAGTTGTAATTCTGTAATTTTAATTAGCTCATCAAACTCCAAACGATGTTGTTTAAGTTTTCTTAATTCTCCATCAGCAATCTCTTTTTGAGGAGTATGTTCGTTCAACTGGCTTTCTAAATCTTCGAGTCTAGCTTTATTTTCATCTTGTTGAAATACTAATCGCTTTAATTCTTCCTGAATCGAATTATAACGCGTATGTCTCACCGCTTGCTTTGTTTCAAATTCATTTATTGAAGATCTCAATTGATAAATCTGTTGGTTTAATTCCTTAATGGAAACCAATGACGATTCATATTGATGCTTGCTTTGTTCCGATTCCGATTTTAATCGTGTAACATCATCTTCTAACTTTTTTAGGTGCTCTTCTTCACGAATCTTTTCTTCGTTTAATTGAACAATCGTTGCATCAACTTCTACCAAACTACGATCGTCTTGCTCAGTTTGTTGTTGTAATTGTTTTTGTTTTTCTAATAAATAATTTAATCGTTCGTTACGATTTTTTTCTTCGTTTTCGAACCGTGATATTTCAATCAGTTTTTCATTTAGTATTTTCTGAACTGATTGTAATTGTTTTTCTTTTTCAGTACTATCTATTTTTATCTCTTGAAGGTGTATTTCTAACTCTTCTAATTCAATTTGCAATTTCGAGCGTGACCCACTTTGTTCTTGATCTCTATTTTGTAAGTGCTCTAGCGATTCACGATGATTTTTAATGCTGAATAGCGCAAGTTGTGTACTTACAGTTTTGTATTCTTCACGCAAACGATAATAACGATCTGTTTTTTTCGCTTGACCTTCTAATTGCTTTAAACTTTTCTCAATTTCAAAAAGTAAATCATTAACACGATTTAAATCTGAATCTGTTTCTTCAAGTTTTTGAAAAGTTTGACGTTTACGAATTTTATATTTCGAGATGCCAGCAGCCTCTTCTAACAAAGTTTTAATGGTACTGTTACGATCTTTAAGAATATCATCAACCATATTTAATTCAATGATTGCATAAGAATCTGGACCAATCCCAGTATCAAGAAATAAATCATTGATATCTTTTAATCGACACGTGATACCATTTAACTGGTACTCGCTTTCTCCTGATCGATACAATCGACGTGTAATGGCAACTGTAGTATATTCTGTTGGAAGTACACCTTTGTTGTTTTCAAAAGTTAAGCTTACCTCGGCAAGATTTGCTGGTTTGCGGGTTTTTGTTCCGTTAAAAATGATGTTCTCCATCTTTTCTGATCGTAACATTCTAGTCTTTTGTTCTCCCAAAACCCAGCGCATAGCGTCTACTACGTTAGATTTGCCAGAGCCATTTGGTCCTACAATAGCAGTTACACCTTCGTCAAAGTGTATCGTTACCTTGTCGCCAAAACTTTTAAAACCCTTAATTTCTAGTGATTTCAGTCTCATCTGAAACGCGTATTTAATTATTATTAGAGGAAATGATAAAAGCAGAAATTGATCTGCTAATGGTTATCTTCACAATTACGGAATGTTTTACCATTTTTGCAAACTTGATATTTCATTTCGGAAGCTTATATTTGAAAGCGATCTTCATTTGCAATATCAAAGCCTTAACTGTGTTTGATGTCTGGCAAAAGTAAAAAAGGAAGTCGTTATTGCCATCAAATACTGAATTGCTGTTGAAAAATTATAACTTTAGCTCATGGAAATAAAATTTTTGGTCTACTTAGTGGCTGGAATCATTTGGTTTATCTTCAATAATAAGAACAAGGTAAAGAAGGAATCAACTACAAAAGTTGATTTAGTGAGACCTGTTTTAGTACAAACTAGTTCTACGCAATCGCAAAACATTGATAAACAGGCAAGCGCAAATAGAATTACTATCAATAACTCTAAAAAAGTAATTCAAGGTGGTATGGATAAAAATTCAAAAGGGCAACCACGGCTAGAAGGAACGAAAAACAAAATATTTATTGCTCCTGAAACGGAGAAATCTGATGCTACAACAGCTTTTAAGATTATTGAAATTGACACAAATGTTGATTATGAACAATATTCTATCGGAAATAAGATAGGAATAGACATACGAAACGGCAATTTGGACCTTCGTCAGGCAGTGGTAATCAATGAATTACTCAGACCTGTATACTTTTAAAAAAAAATGACTTCAAATCATTGTAAAATACTTGGTAAGATTTGGGAATTAAATTTAATTGTTCCTATTTTTACCCGCAGTCTTTATTAACTAAATATTAACACCAGCTGACACAAACCTAACTCTATGATAAGGAACGTCTACTTAACCCTTGCATTATTACTCTTTACTGGTCTTGGAGCTTTTGCTCAATCGGGATCTATTAAAGGGAAAATTTATGACAAGGCTACAAAAGAGCCTCTGGCATTCGCCAGTGTAGTTGCAGAAATTAACGGTGCACAACTCGGGGGAGCACAATCCGATTTTGATGGTCAGTTTTCCATCAAGCCATTGCAACCCGGAAAGTATTCTTTAAAAATCAGTTACGTTGGATACAACGATCTGATAATTACTGATGTACTAGTTTCAATTGACAAGATCACTTTCCAAGATCTTGTATTATCAAAAAAGGTAATTGAAACAAAAACAGTTGAAATTGTATCTTATAAAGTGCCTTTGATTGAAAAGGGTAACACTCAAACAGGTGCAACAATTACTAGAGAAGAGATTCAAGCTGCACCAACTCGTGATGTAAAATCTGTTGCTGCTCAGGCTGCGGGTGTTACTCAAAAAGATGAAGGCGATGCTGTCAACATCCGTGGAGGCCGTTCAAGCGCAACTGATTATTATATTGATGGAATCCGTGTTCGTGGTTCTGAGCGTTTGCCGCAATCAGGTGTTGAACAAGTTACTGCTATTGTTGGTGGAACTCCAGCTCAATATGGTGACGCTACATCAGGTATCATTAGTATCACTACAAGAGGCCCTTCACAAAAATTTGAAGGTGGAGTAGAGTATGTTACTTCTGAACTTTTTGATAAGTACGGTTACAACCTTGTCTCTGCAAATCTATCTGGCCCAATCTTGAAAAAGAAAATCGAAGGCGGTGGAGAAAAGGCCATGTTAGGATTCTTTCTTTCTGGTGAATTGCAAGCTGAAAAAGATGCTGACCCATCTAGCATTGGAGTATATAAATTGAAAGCTTCTAAACTTGATGAATTAAAGGCTAACCCAATTATTCCTTATACAACAGGTCCTAATTCTTATGGCTATCATTTTGCTGAGGAATATTATCATGCAAATGACTTTGAGCAATCTAAGACAAAAAACAACCAAAAAGCAAAATCTTATCGTTTAAATGGTAAAATTGATTTTCAACCTTTAGATAATACAACGATTACTTTAGGTGGTAGCTACAATAGAGATAAAAACAGGGGTGGTTATAACTTTGATCGTGAACTTTATAATTTCGAGGAAAACCCAGAAGCTATTACAACAGATTACAGAGTCTTTGCACGCCTAACGCAACGAATTGCTTCAACATACAAATCAGAAAAAGATGCCAATGCATCGTTATTCCGTAATGTTTTCTTCTCTATTCAAGCTGAATACGGCAAGAATTTATTGACCAACCAAGATCCTAACCACAAAAAAGATTTCTGGAGTTATGGATATTTTGGTAAGTTCCACAATGAACGTAAATTAATTCATTTACTTGACTATGATTCAACTGCTATTGGTGGTCCAGCAGGTACCCATAACGGTTACACTAATAACTTTGATTATACTCCAGTTGGTGCAAATCCAACTTCAGAACAATATAATAATATCGCGTATGATTTTTATAAAGCAAA
This sequence comes from Bacteroidota bacterium, assembly GCA_043758125.1. Taxonomy (GTDB): domain Bacteria; phylum Bacteroidota; class Bacteroidia; order AKYH767-A; family OLB10; genus JANXSD01. The sequence continues at coordinate 20,793 of JAYVOC010000117.1, forward strand.
TTCTGGTCTAACAACTTTCAATAGTATTAATGTATTAAGTGGTATTGGTGGAATTCCTAATGGCTTTGTTGATTTATTCCGTCCATTAAATGTAATGGGAGAATGGGAAGCGATAGGAAGTGCTCGTAACGTTTATGCAACAACAGATAATGATAACTATAGAATAACAATTGGTGGAAGTACTGATATAAAGAATCATTCGATAAAAGTTGGTTTCGAATTTGAACAACGTATCGATCGTCAATATCAAAATCGTCCACGTGGGTTGTATCAGTCTGGAAGAGCATTAGCAAATAAGAATTATATTGCTGCGAGTCGCTCAAACCTTCTTAACATAGATACGATTGTTAACCCAGTTTCTGGCGTAATAGAAATTTACTCGAATTTTGGAAGTGGTTATTCACCTGATTCAGTAGAAGGTGTAGCTGTTGAAGGTTTTTATGAAAATGTGCGTAAACAAAATTCAACAAGCAATACACAGTATCTCGATTTTGATGCTTTAAGTCCTGATAAACTAGACATTAAAATGTTTAGTCCAGATCAATTGTTGCAATCAAATCTTGTTGATTTTTATTATGGTTATGATATCTATGGTAATAAAACAAACGACAAATCAAGTTTTGTAGATTTCTTTACGCAAAAGTCTAACGGAAATTATACTAGATCAATTGGTGCATTTCGTCCTACATACATGGCAGGATACATCCAAGATCAATTTGCAATTGATAACCTTAACTTCAATATCGGATTACGTATAGATCGTTTTGATGCAAATCAAAAATCAATAAAGGATAAATATTTGTTTTTAGATTCGTATAATGTTGGCGATTTCCCTGGTGGAATTCCAAACAAACCTGACAATATCAAGGATAATTACATTCCTTATTTAGGTGTTGCTGGGGATATAACAACTTTAGCAGGTTACAGAAATGGAAGTACATGGTATGACTTAAATGGAGTAATTGTTTCAGATCCAGATCTTATAGCAACAACAACATCTACAGGTAAATTATATCCTCTTGTTAAACCAGATGCAGGAACCGTTGCTGATAAGAATTGGAATATCGCTGGTGTATTTGAAGATTACAAACCTCAAATATCTATTATGCCTCGCATCGCATTTGCATTCTCAATTACTGATGAAGCTCAATTTTTTGCACATTACGATGTATTGACTCAGCGCCCATCTTCAAACCTTCGTAATGATCCTATAGATATTTACAATTATCAAAAATCAGGATCAGGTGATATCAATAATTCATCACTAAAGCCAGAACGTACAACAGATTATGAATTAGGATTTAAGCAAGTTTTAAGTAAAAGTTCTGCGCTAACAATTTCTGCTTTTTATCGTGAAATGAAAAACATGATTCAAATTACTAATGTTAAAAATGCAGCGCCTTACACCTATAGAAGTTGGGATAATATCGACTTTGGAACAGTAAAAGGATTCTCTTTCAGTTATGACCTTCGTCGTACAGGTAATGTTCGATTAACAGCTAATTACACATTGCAATTTGCACAAGGAACAGGTTCTGGATCAAATTCAAACGTAGAGTTAACAAATACCGCTCAACCTAACTTGCGATTAATACTTCCTCTTGATTTCGATCAACGTCATACATTCTCTGTTTCGATGGATTATCGTTATGGTGAAGGATCAAATTATAACGGACCTTTAATTGGAGGAAAGCCAATTTTAGAAAGTTTTGGTGTTAATGCGGTATTCAAGGCTAATTCTGGAACTCCGTATACACGTCAATCACGTGCTACTCAAGAAGGTGCTGCAATTGGATGGCAAAGTAACGGTGCAAGAAAAGTTCAAGGTACTGTAAATGGTGCGCGTAATCCTTGGCAATTTCGAATTGATCTTAAAATCGATAAGGATATAGCAATCAAGGTTTCTGATAAGAAAAAGGCTAATATTAATGTATATCTTCAAATCCAAAATGTATTGGATACAAGAAACATTGTGAATGTTTATCGTGCAACAGGTAATGCTACCGATGACGGATTTATTAAATCCCCTGATGGTCAGCAGCTATCTGCAACTCAAACAGATTCACAAGCATTTATTGATCAGTATTATATCAAATTGCAGAATCCAGATAACTACAGTTTACCGCGCAGGTCACGTATCGGCGTTCGCTTTGACTTTTAATAAACCTTTTACCAAAACAAAATTGACAACACTATGAAAATGCTTCGATATAAGATCTTCTTAAGCTTGGTGTTATTGGCAGGTTGGTCAACATTATCCTTTGCGAAGGAGAATGTTGGTAATATACCAAAGACCCCAGTAGCAAATACCCACAAAACGACAGCTTCAACCTGTCCTCGTACAAATGCTGAAATTGACTTGAAAATCAATAATGTTCGCGCACGTATCCTTGACGGAGGTGATCTCTGGTGGGATCCAAATGATCCTTCAACAGGAATCTATGAAGTTCCTATTGGTTCTGGTAAAAATGTAATCTATGCAGGTTCCGTTTGGATCGGAGGAATTGATGCTTCAGGTCAGTTAAAAGTTGCAGCGCAAACTTACCGCCAGTCTGGATCCAATGATTTTTGGTCTGGACCAATCTCAAAAGATGGAACTGGTCAATTAAATATTACTCAAAATCGCTGCAATCAGTTTGATAGATTTTGGTCGATGGATAAAGCGACTGTTCGGGATTTTGTAAAAACTGGACAAATTCCAAATTCAGCTGATGGAAAAGCGATTCAAGAATGGCCTGGTGATGGAGATGTTACAACAGGTGAATTACCAAATTTAGCTCCCTATTTTGATGCGAACAACGATGGGAAATATAACTATTTAGACGGTGATTATCCATACTTCTTTTTTGGTAGTTCTTATCCAATTAACCCAATTACTAACAATACAGAATGTAATGATTATCTTTTTGGTGATCGTTCTATTTGGTGGGTATTTAATGATGTTGGTAATGTAAAAACTGAAACTAATTCTGATGCTATTGGTCTTGAAATTCGTGCGCAGGCTTTTGCATTTCAAACCACTGATGAAATCAATGACATGACTTTTTATAAGTACCAGATTATTAACCGTTCTAACGACTCTTTAACTCAAACTTACATCGGTGTTTGGTGTGATGCTGATTTAGGAGATGGATTGGATGATTACGTAGGTTGCGATGTTAGTTTAGGCTTAGGTTATACTTACAATGGAAAGCCTACAGATGCGGTATATGGTGCCAATCCTCCTGCTGTAGGAATTGATTTCTTTCAAGGACCAACAGCGGATCCTGGAGATGGTATCGACAATAATCATAATGGAGTAATAGATGAATTAGGAGAAGATATTACTACTTCTAAATTTGTATATTATATAAACCAAAATGGTATTGCAACAGGAAATCCTGCTGTAACGGATGATTATTACAATTATTTGAATGGAGAATGGTTAGATGGGCAAATTATTACGTACGGTGGTGACGGCCGTGGGGCAGGACCTGGTGCTACAAGTATTCCATGTAATTACATGTTTCCTGGCAAATCGGACGTTTCAAATCCTTTGTTCACTGAGTGGACTATGCTTACGGGAGGAATACAACCTGCTGATATGCGCTTCTTGGAATCAGCAGGGAAGTTTTCATTAGCTCCTGGAGCTGTTAATTATGTTGCTGATGGAGTTGTATTTGCTGAAGCAACAAGTGGAGGTCCTTTAGCTTCTGTTACATTGATGAAGAGTGCAGATATTGCCGCTCAAAAATTATTTAAAAGTTGTTTTCAGGTTAAAGATGGCCCTCGTGCGCCTGATTTAGCTATTCGGGAATTAGATCAACAATTAATTTTGTCACTGGAAAACATTGATTTAACAGAAGGATTTCGTTTGTTTGATCCCAATATACCAGGTATAATTCCACCAAATGGAACGGATACGATCCCTGTTGTTTTAACTACTGATCAGAAAAGTTATTTATTTGAAGGATATAAAATCTATCAGGTTATTGATCCTACTGTTAAACCAAGTGATTTTGAAAATCCATCCAAGGCGAAATTGATAGCTCAATTGGATTTGAAAAATAATTTTACACTCTTGGTAAATTATAAAAAAAATGATTTATTAGGTGGTATTTATGTACCAACGCAGAAAACAGAAGTGGTTAATTCGGGTATAGTTCATACTTTCAATATTAAAAATGATTTATTCCGACAAATTCCATTATCAAATTACCGTCCGTATTACTTCACTGTAATTGCCTATGCTGCTAATAATTTTAGACCATTTAATCAAGCTGTAGATAATTTTGAATTAAATACGCAAGCTGAACCATATCTTGCAGGAAGTAAAAATGTTTTTGTTTATTCTGGAATTCCACATAAGCAGAATGTAGATAATGGAGGAACAATATTAAATTCTAATTATGGTACTGGAATTCCTGTAACCAGAATTGAAGGTGCAGGTAATGGAGGAAACTCACTTGACTTAACGCAATCTTCTATTGATGAGATTTTATCAAGTCCTGATCATAGAGCCTTCCACCCACAATATGTTGGAGGGCATAGTCCTGTGATAGCTTCTGTGTATGATCCAATGAAAGTTAAAGCAGGTAATTTTATTTTAGCATTTGCAGGAAATGCACCAACGGATCACTGGCAATTATATTCAAATCCTACTGATACTATTACAGGTACGATCTTAACTTATGATGCTCTTACTTTAGAGTTTCGTATTACTTCACCAACCAGAAATCTTCCTTTAGTAAAAAATGTACCTTTTACATTAACTGGTATTTCAGGAATTACAACAACTCCGGTAGGTGTAAATTTAAATTACACATTTGTTGTGGATAGCGCTAATAATCATTTGGAGACCATAAGTGACACAGTTTATTTTCATGTGCCAAATGTTACTGGATTGTCTGGCTCAAATGCTGGTGCCCTTAAAATAACAATACCTCTTAAAAATAGTAGTTTCCCAATTGGAACAGAGACGAATAACGATGAGATTTACGAACCATCTAAAATTCGAATGAATGTTAAAAGAACAGTTCTTGAACCGGGAATTATTCCTATATCACCACTAACTAATCCAACCAATGGATTTATTGAAGGTTCAATTATCTATAGTGATCCTTCAAAAGCGTGGTTAAATTCAGTCCAAGATAACGAAGTTGCAAATAGCTCACAAAACTGGATCGCTTCTGGACCAACTGGAGCAGCAACAGCCGCAGTTCCTGATGCTCCTACCAATGTAGCTGGTGATCCTGGCGAAGTGTATGAAGGTGTAATTGGTGGTACTTGGGCACCATTTAAAATGACACAGCGTCAATTTATTGGTTCTCCAAAACTAAATACGCTTTCATTAGAAACATTAAGTAAATGGTCATCATTAGCAAGTGTTGATGTAGTTATGACTAGCGATAAAAATAAATGGACAAGAGCAACGGTAGTTGAAATTGGAGAAGATACGATGCCAGTAGTAAATGGTGGAACAGGTGGCGTAACTAAATTTAGCCGTCGTAAACAAGCTTCTATCGATAAAGAAGGTCGCCCTTATACAAGCGGTTCGGCAAACTCTGCTGATGCTACCTTAACGGATACATTAGGAATGGGTTGGTTCCCAGGTTATGCAATTAACATTGAAACTGGAGAACGTTTGAATATCGCCTACGGTGAAAACTCTGCGTTGGTTGGTGAAAATAGCACCGATATGATCTTTAATCCATCTACCACTATTGGAAAAGATGTTAACGGAAGACTAAGTTTTGGTGGAGGTCATTATATCTATGTATTTAATAAAAATGGAACTGCATCTACTGATGTTCCAATTTATGATAATGGAAAGAAAATTGACTCCTTATTAGCTATTCCTGGTTCAACTGTTCCCAAAAGAAATGTTTTTAAAGATTGTATCTGGACTTCTTTGCCCGTACTTAAAAAAGGACATACACTTCTTGAAACTGACGTTAGAATTCGCCTTCGTGTTGTAAAAGATATTCGTCAGTTTGTTTCTATTGGGCAACAAACAATTTATGGAGCACCATTATATCAATTTGGTGTGGATGGTAAGTTCACAGCCTCTACTAATCAAGAAAGTGTTGCAAAATCTGCATTGGATAACATTAATGTAGTTCCTAATCCATATTATGCATATTCATCATACGAAAAAACTGATATTGATAAATTGGATAATAGAATTAGGATTATCAATCTTCCTTCGAAATGTACAGTTTCAATATTTACAATGAGCGGCACATTAGTACGTACTTACCGCCGAGATGTAATAAGTGATGTTTCTGATGGATTTGCAATTAATTCTGGATTGGATAATAACTTGAGTTCTACACTTGATTGGGATTTGAAGAACTCTGCTGGAATTACTATTGCCAGTGGAATTTATCTTATTCACGTTGATGCTGGATCAATAGGTGAAAAAACTATTAAATGGTTTGGCATCATTCGTCCTGTTGATCTTAATACATTCTAATCCATCTCACGGTTTTAAAAACCAAATCTGTATGAAAAAACTTCTAAAATATATTTCAAGTATTACAATGATCATCTCATTACCTGCTATTGTTTTAGCTGGTAATGAAGATCGTGCAGGACAATCAGGGGCTCATGAATTGTTGATCAACCCTTGGGCGCAAAGCTCAGGGTGGGGTGGTGCCAATTCAGCAATGGTGCATGGCGTTGAAGCAATGAATTTAAATGTGGCTGGATTATCATTTGTACGCGGAACTGAAGTAGCTTTCGCTCATACGAATTGGCTTAAAGGTTCAAATATTAAAATTGAATCATTTGGTTTAGCACAAAAAACTGGCGAATCAGGAACGATAGGAATTACTATCATGTCAATGAATTTTGGCGAAATAAATAGAACCACCGAAGATCAGCCCGACGGTGGAGCTGGTACTTATAAGCCTCAATTCATAAATATTGGTATTGGATATTCTAAAGCATTCAGCAATAGTATTCATGGCGGTATGGTACTTCGAATTGTTTCTGAATCAATTAATGATGTTAAATCACAGGGCGTAGCAATTGATGCTGGAATTCAATATGTGACTGGATTTAATGCTGCAAAAGACAATCTAAAATTTGGTATTGCTCTTCGTAATGTTGGAACACCAATGAAATACAGTGGAGAAGGTTTAACTTTCAGAAATAGGACAGTAGGACCTGCACAAACTATCGACGTACTTCAAGAACAACGTTCTGCTGAATTTGAAATGCCATCTTTAGTAAATATTGGAATTTCTTATGATTTAAAACTTGCTGAAGATCATCGCTTAACACCTGCGGTAAGCTTTACTTCTAATTCTTTCATCCGCGATCAGTTTGCATTAGGACTGGAATATGGTTTCAAAACATATTTTATGCTTCGTGTAGGCTATACCGTTGATAAGAAAGATAAAAACGCAATTATAGACCAAGAAATTAGTTCGCTTATTGGACCAAGTATTGGATTTACTTTACAAGCACCATTAGGAAAAGCAAGTACTAAAACGATTGGTATTGATTATTCATATCGCTCTACTAAAACGTTTGACGGAACGCATACTATTGGGATTAAATTAAGTCTCTAAGTAAAAATTAATATTCGGAGGACCTCTTCCTTTATTGGAGGAGGTCTTCCTCGTTTTTTATATTTTCGCAACTGCATAAAATTATTAGTCATGTCGAACATTACCTATTTCACAGAAGAAGGTCTTCGTAAACTTCAAGAACAGCTTCATTTACTTAAAACGGTTGAACGTCCTGGAATCTCACGTCAAATTGCAGAAGCACGTGATAAAGGTGATCTTTCTGAAAATGCAGAATATGATGCTGCAAAAGATGCACAAGGATTATTGGAATTGAAAATATCTAAGTTAGAAGATTTGGTAGCTAACTCTCGTCTTATTGATGAGTCGAAAATTGATACATCGAAAGTTTCTGTTTTGTGCAAAGTGCGAATCCGCAATATGAATAATAAACAGGAGATGAGTTATATCCTTGTTGCAGAAAGTGAAGCAGATTTAAAATCAGGAAAAATTTCTGTAGGATCTCCAATAGGAAAAGGATTACTTGGGAAAAAAGTAGGAGAATTTGCCGATATAACCACTCCGGCTGGTCTCCTAAAATTCGAGGTTTTAGAAATTGGTTTAGCTAACGTTCCATTGTAATTTATATAATAGATGTCAAGTATTTTCGCACGAATTGTAAATGGTGAAATCCCTGCTCATAAAATCGCAGAGGATGCTCATTTCCTAGCTTTTCTTGATGTAATGCCATTGGTTGAAGGACATACTTTAGTGATTCCTAAAATGGAAGTGGATTATATTTTTAATATTGATGATGAAATGTATTCTGCATTATGGATGTTCGCAAAAAAAGTTTCCAAGGCAGTTGAAAAGGCAATTCCTTGTAAACGAATTGGTGTTGCTGTAATAGGATTAGAAGTACCTCATGCACATATTCATTTGGTTCCACTAAATAAGGTTGGAGATATAAATTTTACACAATCTAAATTAAATCCTACATCAGAAGAATTAGCAGCAGTAGCAGAAAGGATTCGAAAGTCATTTTAACTTTTTCTTCTCTCGGTCTGGATTGTCTTTCAAAAATGTATCCCATCCAGAATACGATCTGCCAGAAGTTGTTTTCTTACTACTTACTTTTTTTGCCGTTACAGCAGGTTGCATTTCAACGATTTTATTCTGAAAATAATGACATAATGCAACAGCTAATGCATCGGTAGCATCTAAAAATTTCGGTTGTTCTTCATACTTAAAAATTTGTTGCAACATAGCGGCAACTTGCTCCTTGGATGCAGCACCTCTTCCCGTAATCGATTGCTTTATTTTACGAGGTGTGTATCCAAATACTGGAATCTGTCGATACAATGCTGCTGCGATTGCAACACCTTGCGCACGACCAAGTTTTAACATCGATTGAACATTCTTTCCGAAAAATGGTTCTTCAATTGCTAGTTCATCAGGGTGATGCGTTTCAATTAATTCGAGTAAAGTTTCGAAAATTATTTTTAGACGGCTATAATGTTCGTCTTCTTTATCAAGCTTTAAAATACCTGCGGAAATTAAATGCACGGAATTTCCTTTTACACAAATAATCGCATAGCCCATCACCACAGTTCCAGGATCAATACCAAGAATTATTCGTTCACTAACCATTCGCTATTCTTCTTTTTTCGTACTTCTGATAAAACTCCCAACAAATAATCCCAGCACAAACTGCAACATTAATAGAATGTTTTATTCCTTGTTGCGGAATCTCAATACAATGATCACAAAGGTTAATAATATCTTGATCTACACCATCCATTTCATGACCTAATATCAAGGCTATAGGTCGATCATTTAGTTGAAAATCTTGTAATAGAATACTTGTAGTTACTTGTTCAATTGCAACTAAACAATAACCGTTATTTTTCAAACTATCTAATGCAAGTTGTGTTGTTTCAAAATATTTCCAAACTACTGATTCTGTTGCACCCAATGCAGTTTTTAATATATCTTTATTGGGTGGGATAGCAGTGATGCCGCAAAGGTAAATAGCATTAGCTGCAAAAGCATCTGCAGTCCGAAAGATCGATCCTACATTTAATGCACTTCTTACATTATCCAATACAAGAACAAATGGTAATTTTTCCTGTTCCTTATAGTCGTTTAGGCTGGGTCTTCCTAATTCATCATTGCGTAGCTTCTGCACGATTGGGTATCTTTGTGGTGCAAAGTTAACCATGCTTGTGAAAGAAGAGACACCATTAATGCAACAGTACAATAGTATCAAGGCGAAATACCCTGATGCCTTATTGTTATTCCGCGTAGGAGATTTTTATGAGACCTTTAATGCTGATGCTGTTAAGGCTTCTCAAGTATTAGGGATCGTGCTTACTAAACGAGGGAACGGGTCCGCCTCAGAAATGGAACTCGCAGGATTTCCACACCATTCACTTGATACTTATCTGCCCAAATTAGTACGAGCAGGGTTGAGAGTTGCAATATGTGATCAACTTGAAGATCCCAAAACAACAAAAAAAATTGTTAAACGTGGCGTTACGGAGGTGATAACTCCTGGTGTAGCTTTTAGCGATAAAATTCTTGATCATAAATCAAATAATTTTTTAGCCGCGGTATATGTTGATCATGATGGTTATTATGGTTTAGCATTGCTCGATGCAAGTACAGGTGAATTCTTAGTTGCAGAAGGAAACAGCGATTATATCGATAAGTTGTTGATGAGTTTTAGTCCTTCAGAAATTCTTGTTCCGCGTCCTAAATTAAAAGCGTTCGAAGAACGTTATGGAAATAAATTTTATACCTATTCGCTCGAAGAATGGATTTTTCAATCGCTCTTCGCAAAAGAAACATTGTTAAAACATTTCGGTACCTCTTCACTAAAAGGCTTTGGTATTGAAGATATGAATGCGGGTATCATTGCAGCAGGCGCAACATTGCATTACTTGCAACAAACACAACACGATTTACTCGGACATATAAATGCAATCTCACGAATTGATGAAGATAAATATGTTTGGTTGGATCGTTTTACAATACGTAATCTTGAATTAGTAAGCTCTCCGCATGAGCGAGCAAAAACATTGTTGGATGTAATGGATTTTACTGTATCACCAATGGGAGCAAGGTTGTTAAGAAGATGGTTGCTAATGCCATTAAAAGAACAACAATTAATAAATGATCGATTAGATGTTGTTGATTATTTTACGAAGCAATCAAAATTTGCAGAGCAACTAGAATTGCAATTAAAATTGATCGGCGATCTCGAACGATTAACATCTCGCATTGCAATTAGAAAACTTTCACCACGAGAAGCATCACAAGTTCGAAGAGCGTTAACAGCAATACAACCAATACGAGAACTCTGCGAAAAAACAGGACAGCCATCTTTGATTTCATGTGGAGAATTAATCAATCCGTGTAATAATCTTTTACAGCAGTTATGTAATGCGTTGGTAGACGATCCAACATCACAAATTGCAAAAGGTGGTGCAATTAAAAAAGGGTACGATGCGACATTAGATGAATTGCGTTCCTTATCTTCTGAAGGAAAAGATTATTTATTAAGAATACAAAGAGAAGAAATTGAACGTACAGGAATTAGTTCGTTAAAAATTGGTTTCAATAATGTTTTTGGATATTATATTGAAGTTACAAATACACATAAAGACAAAGTTCCATCAGGATGGATTCGCAAACAAACGTTAACAAATGCCGAAAGGTATATCACAGAAGAACTAAAAGTATATGAAGAGAAAATATTAGGAGCAGAAGAAAAAATTCTTTTTATTGAAGATAAATTGTTTTCTGATTTAGTTACAGCAATGACCGAATATATTCCTGCATTACAACAAAACGCATCTCAACTTGCACGATTGGATTGCCTTTTATCTTTTGCAAGGTCATCAGTTAAAAATAATTATGTTCGCCCACATCTTAATGATGGTTATGCACTCGATATTCGAAGTGGTCGACACCCAGTATTGGAGCAACAACTACCATTAGGTGAAGCGTACGTTCCCAATGATGTTTATCTTGATAAGGATCAACAGCAAATAATTATGATTACGGGTCCTAATATGGCCGGTAAATCCGCATTACTTCGCCAAACAGCCTTGATTGTTTTGATGGCACAAGCTGGCTCATTTGTTCCCGCACAACATGCAGAAATCGGAATCGTTGATAAAATTTTTACCAGAGTTGGTGCTTCTGATAACATTTCGCAAGGGGAATCAACTTTTATGGTGGAGATGAATGAAACAGCAAGTATCCTACATAATATTTCCCCTCGTAGCTTAGTTTTACTCGATGAAATTGGACGAGGAACAAGCACATACGATGGAATTTCTATTGCATGGGCAATTGCAGAGTTTCTTCACGAACACCCAACAGCACAACCTAAAACATTGTTTGCAACGCATTATCATGAGTTAAATGAAATGACATCTCGTTTCGCAAGAATCAAGAATTACAATATTTCAATACGTGAAAGTGGCAATCAAATTTTATTTTTAAGAAAATTAGTTCCTGGCGGTTCCGAACATAGCTTCGGAATCCATGTAGCTAAAATGGCGGGAATGCCAACTCAAGTTTTACATCGATCAGAACAGATGCTTGAAACCTTGGAAAAAGCTCACAGCAATACAGAATTGGTGAAAGCATCATCCAATAAACAACAGTTAGATCAATTTCAACTAAGCTTTTTCCAACTCGATGATCCACTTTTGGAGCAAATCCGAGACGAAATTTTCAATATTGATATCAATATACTTACTCCAGTAGAGGCTTTAATGAAGCTTAATGAAATTAAGAAGTTGATAACGAGGGAGAAAGTAAAGATAAGCAGCTAAAATTTGCTGGTATGTATAGATAAAACTAAATTTGACCTCCGAAAAAATCGGTTGTCGTTAACTGATTTTGAGTATTGTTCTTAAAAAAATGCGAAAGTAGCTCATCCCGATAGCTATCGGGAGGTAGAGAGTGAATTTCAATGTTGTGTTCGGTTCTCCGAAAATTAAAATTAGTTTGTTCTTAAAAATATGTGAAAGTAGCTCATCCCGATAGCTATCGGGAGGTAGAGAGTGAATTTCAATGTTTTGTTCGGTTCTCCGAAAATTAAAATTTAGTTTGTTCTTAAAAAAATGCGAAAGTAGCTCATCCCGATAGCTATCGGGAGGTAGAGAGTGAATTTCAATGTTG
>JAYVOC010000118.1:0-17467 GCA_043758125.1 Bacteroidota bacterium
ATTACAACCTAGTCAACTCTGATAAAAATCGTATTATCCCTTACCTTTTAGGAGGAATTGGCGCTGCATACTATCCAAAGAAATATGATATTGTTCCTGGTCTTGACTTTTTTGCAATATTTGGCGGTGGTATACGTGTAAAAATTACTGATCGTATCAATCTGCATCTACAAGAAGCGTTTGCTTATGGTGATCATGATGAGCGTGATGGTGAAGTTCGATATAACAACGATGGTTTTTTAATGCATAGTGTTGGACTTACCTTCAGTTTCGCTGGTCAAAAAGATGAAGATAAAGATGGCGTATCAGATAAGAATGACAAATGCCCTAATACACAAATGGGTGTTAAGGTTGATGATAAAGGTTGTCCACTTGATCGTGATGGAGATGGCATTGCAGATTATTTAGATGCGTGTCCTGATGTGAAAGGTACAGCGATGATGAAAGGATGTCCTGATAGAGATAATGACTTGGTAACCGATTCTCTTGATAAATGTCCTGATGTTGCTGGATTAGTTGCATTAAAAGGTTGTCCTGATAGAGATGCGGATGGTATTGCTGATGCAGATGATAAATGTCCTGATGTTTTTGGAACAAAAGAATTAAATGGATGCCCAGTTGTTGAATTAACAGACAGAGACAAAGATGGAATTCCTGATAAAGATGATAGATGCCCAGACACTTTTGGGATAGCGCTTAATTTCGGTTGCCCAGCAACACCTGTTGATAATGAAGTTGCGCCAGTTTCGTCAGCGTCTCCTGTAGCACAAGAAATTAAACAGAACATTCAATTTGAAACTGGTAAAGATGTACTTACTGTTGGATCAAAAAACATACTAAATAATGTTGCAAAATTGATGATCGCACATAGCGAATACAAATTGAACATTGACGGTCACACTGATAATGTTGGATCTCCAGAAAAGAATATGACATTATCACAATCACGTGCTGAAATAGTAAAAAATTATCTCACAACTAAATCAGTTGATGGATCAAAATTAACAACTACAGGATTCGGACAAACGAAACCTATTGCTGACAATAAAACTGCTGAAGGAAGAGCGAAAAATCGTCGTGTTGAATTTAGAATTCAGAAATAGATTGTAACTAATTAAAATTAACAATTTCTGTTTTAAAAAAAAATTATAATGAAGAAAATAATAATCTTACTATTCTTTTTTGCTTCCACGCATTCAAATGCACAAAAGCTTACTCCGGAATTATTATGGAAATTAGGACGCGTTTCTGATCCAAAGATTTCGGTAGATGGTAAAACTGTTCTTTACAATGTTCGCACTTATGATGTTGCTGAGAACAAAGGACAATCGGATATTTATTCTATTTCAACAATAAGTGGAGATGCAATAAATATTACTAAAAGTAAAGATGATGAGAGTGCTGCACGTTGGAGACCTGATGGCAAGAAGATTGGTTTTCTTGCTAATGATAAGGATGGTGTAACACAACTTTGGGAGATGAATGCGGATGGAACGCAAAGAGCACAAGTAAGTTCTTTCACCTCTGACATTAGCAACTTCCAATATTCTCCAATTGGTAATATGATTTGGTTTACTTCTGATGTTAAAGTTGATAAGACAACGCAAGATCTTTATCCAGACTTACCAAAAGCTACTGGAAGAATCTATGATGATTTAATGTATCGTCACTGGACAAGTTGGGAAGATGGTGCGTATAGTCACGTTCAAATTGTGGGTTATGATAATGGTAAAATTGTTGGACAGTCAATCGATCTTCAACCTAATGAACGTTATGATACACCATTGCAACCAAATGGTGGTGATGAGCAAATCACTTGGAGTCCTGATGGAAAATTTGTTGCATATACTTGTAAAAAACTTTTCGGAAAAGCGTATGCAGTGAGTACAAACTCAGATGTATATTTATATGACATCGCAAATAAAAAAACTACAAATATTTCTGAAGGGATTTTAGGTTACGATGTTAATCCTCGTTTTTCTCCTGATGGAACAAAGTTGCAATGGTTAAGTATGGCAACTGCCATTTATGAAGCTGATCGAAATCGTATCATGCAGTTAGATTTCAAAACAAATCAAAAAGTTGAACTGACAAAAGGTTTTGATTATTCGGTTGAGAATGCAGAATGGAGTGCAGATGGTAAAATGATTTATTTCATTTGTGGAATTAATGCTACCGATCAATTATGGTCGCTTGATTTAGATCCAAAAAACTCGAAACCAATTCATCAAATAACAAATGATATTGGTGATCATCAAGCATTCACTTTTGCAACAGTTGGTAAAACAACAACCATGATTACTGCGATGATGTCGATAAGTATGCCTACAGAATTATTTAAAATAAATCTAAAAGATGGTACTTCGTCGCAATTAACATTTACGAATAAAGATTTACTTGCTCCTATTAAAATGGGTAAAGTAGTGAAGCGAATGGTAACTGCTACTGATGGAAAACAAATTCTTACGTGGGTTATTTATCCTCCTGATTTTGATCCAGCAAAAAAATATCCTACACTTTTATATTGTCAAGGGGGACCACAAAGCACGGTAAGTCAATTTTTTTCTTACCGATGGAACTTTCAATTGATGGCTGCGAATGGATATATTATTGTTGCACCTAACCGTAGAGGATTGCCTTCTTTTGGAACCGAATGGAATCAAGAAATTTCTGGAGATTGGGGTGGTCAATGTATGAAGGATTACCTTTCTGCAATTGATGATGCAAGTAAAGAGCCTTATGTAAATAAAGATCGTTTAGGAGCTGTAGGAGCTAGTTTTGGTGGCTACTCCGTATATTGGCTTGCAGGTCATCATGAAAAACGTTTTAAAACATTCATTGCGCATTGCGGAGTGTTTGATTTAAAAAGCATGTACGGAACAACGGAAGAAACATGGTTTCCAGATTATGATTTAGGTGGTCCCTATTGGCAATCGCCAACTCCAAAAAGTTATGAGAAATTTTCTCCTATCGACTTTGTAAAAAATTGGGACACTCCGATTTTAGTTATTCATAATGAAAAGGATTTTCGTGTTCCATTAGGACAAGGAATGGAAGCATTTGCTGCTGCACGTTTACAAGATATTCCTGCGCGTTTCTTCTGCTTCCCTGACGAAGGACATTGGGTTCAGAAGCCACAGAATAGTATTCTTTGGCAACGTGTTTATTTTGATTGGCTAGATAAATATCTCAAAAAATAAATTTCAAAAAAATCCCTTAACGAATTGTAACCTGCTATTCTGCAATCTGACCGAATTTGTGTTCCCCAATGTTATGCAGTAAAGGTTGTTCGAAGTCATTTACTTTCATGGATGCTTCGGTGTGAGTTAGCAAAATATTTGTTGTGCGCTAGGGAAAAAATTACAAAAAAATTCTCCCACAAAAAACTTATAAGCCATTCATTATTCGCACGTTTATTTATTTTTCGAAACAAAAAACCTTACGCTTAAAAAAAATAAAACGAGTGCAATCGCCAATGCTTTAATTCCTTAGTTTTTTCATTTTTTTGCACCCCACGAACCCACTCCAAAAAAATGAAAGAGTGTTTTCGCCAATGCTCTATTCCGCTTCATAGCCAATTTTATCTCTTAATTTACTTACATTTGTTCTCGTGAAAATCAGAAATTACATAGCAGCCCTTCTATCAGTGTATATGCTTGCACTGATGCTTATGCCATGTAACGACACTTGCAGCACACTTCACCACGAAACACCCACAAACATTCAGGCATCACAAGACCACCACAAAGCCGACAACGACATTTGCAGTCCGTTTTGTTTTTGCATTTGTTGTGCAACTGCAATGACAATTCATAATTTTCCTATTTACGGTTTCATGCCGCATTTACCAGTTCAGGATTTTTCAATTCTTGAACAATCGTTTCTCTCAAAGGAACAATCAGCAATTTGGCAACCGCCAAAAATCAGTTAATAAATTTATGATGTTCCGCAAAAAGCGGAACAAAACAAAATGCTAACGGTGCTAATGCACCGCCAGTCATCATTCATTTATTAAACTGATTTATAAAATGCTCAATAAAATAATAGCGTTCTCTATAAAGAACAAACTCATCATCGGGCTTTTCATTTTAGCCCTTATTGGTTACGGCAGTTACCAAATCACAAAATTGCCGATTGATGCAGTGCCCGACATCACCGATAATCAAGTGCAGGTAATCACTTCTGCACCTTCATTAGGTGCTCCAGATGTAGAACGTCTCATTACTTTTCCCATTGAACAAGCTAACAGCAACATTCCCGGACTAAAAGAAATCAGAAGTTTCTCACGGTTTGGTTTGTCGTTAATCACCATTGTGTTTGATGATGATGTTGATATTTATTGGGCAAGACAACAAGTTTCGGAAAGACTAAAACAAGCACAGGAACAAATTCCGAAAGGACTTGGCTCACCAGAGTTAGCCCCTGTTACAACGGGCTTGGGAGAAATTTATCAATATGTGGTTCGTGCAAAACACGGCTACGAAACCAAGTATGACGAAACAGAATTACGAACAATTCAAGATTGGATTGTTCGCAGACAATTACTCGGTGTGAAAGGTGTTGCCGATGTAAGTGGCTTTGGTGGCAAGTTGAAACAATATGAAATTGCTGTTGATGCCAACAAATTAAAATCGTTCAACATCACAATTAGCGATGTGTTCACAGCTTTGGAAAACAACAATGAAAATACAGGCGGTGCTTACATTGAAAAAAAATCAACAGTACTTTACATAAGAAGTGAAGGTTTGATTGGAAACATTGACGATATAAAAAGTATTGTGGTGAAAAACACAAGTAACGGAACACCGCTATTGATAAACGATGTAGCCGATGTGAGAATTGGAAATGCCATTCGATACGGAGGCATGACTTACAATGACGAAGGCGAAGTTGTAGGCGCAGTGGTGATGATGCTGAAAGGAGAAAACAGCAGTGCTGTAATAAAAAATGTAAAAGAACGCATTGCACAAATTGAAAAAACTTTACCCGAAGGTGTAGTGATTGAACCCTACTTGGACAGAACAAAAATGGTGAACAGTGCTATCGGAACAGTTTCAAAAAACTTAATGGAAGGTGCATTAATTGTAATTTTTGTTTTGGTTTTATTCTTAGGAAATTTCAGAGCTGGAATTTTAGTGGCATCCGTAATTCCTTTATCAATGTTGTTTGCGGTAATTATGATGAACATTTTTAAAGTTAGCGGAAATCTCATGAGTTTAGGAGCATTGGATTTCGGTTTAATTGTGGATGGTGCAGTAATTATTGTAGAAGCAGTGATGCACAAACTGCATAGCGGAAAAAAATTAGAAAGTGTTGCAAGTGTTACGCAAACCGAAATGGATGAATCGGTAAAATCATCAGCAAGCCGAATGATGAACAGTGCAGTGTTCGGGCAAATAATTATTCTAATTGTTTACCTACCAATTTTTACATTGGAAGGAATTGAAGGAAAAATGTTTAAACCGATGGCACAAACAGTTGCTTTCGCATTGTTGGGTGCATTCATTCTTTCACTCACATATATTCCAATGATGAGTGCAGTATTTCTCAGAAAAAATATTTCTCACAGGAAAAATTTCTCTGACCGTATGATGGATTTCTTCACTCACTTTCAACAGAAGTTTCTTTTCAAAGTTTTGAATTTCCCGAAATCAGTAATCGCAATTTCTGTTGCATTATTCCTGATTGCAATTTTTACATTCTCAAAAATGGGTGGAGAATTTATTCCCGAATTACCCGAAGGAGATTATGCTGTAGAAACAAGAGTGCTAACAGGAAGTAACATTATCACTACTGCCGATGCTTGTATGAAAGCAGCACACATTTTAAAAAAGAAATTTCCCGAAGTAGAAAAAGTTATTGGCAAAATTGGAAGCGGTGAAATTCCAACCGACCCAATGCCGATGGAAGCAGCCGACTTAATTATTGTTTTGAAAGATAAAAGTGAATGGACTTCTGCAAAATCGTGGGATGAAATGTCAGAAAAAATGACGGAAGCATTGCAGGATGTTCCAGGAGTTACTTATAGTTTTCAATTTCCAGTTGCTATGCGTTTTAATGAATTGATGACAGGTGCGAAGCAAGATGTAGTGTGTAAAATTTTTGGAGAAAATTTAGATACACTTTCAAAATATTCAAAACTGCTGGGTGATGTGGCTGGAAAAATTGGCGGTGCAGAAGCAGTGTATGTAGAGCCAATTGATGGTTTGCCTCAACTCATAATACATTACAAACGCAACATCATTGCACAGTATGGTTTAAATATTTCCGACATCAACAAAGTGGTGAACACTGCATTTGCAGGGCAAAGCAGCGGACAAGTTTTTGAAGATGAAAAGCGTTTTGATTTGGTGGTTCGTCTTGCAGGTGAAAACAGAAAAAATTTAGAAGATGTTCAAAATCTTTTAATCCCAACACCGATGGGATCTCAAATTCCTTTGTATCAGGTTGCCGATGTTTCCATAGAAGAAAGTGTAAATCAAATTCAACGGGAAGATGCAAAACGAAGAATAATTGTCGGCTTTAATGTTAAAGGCAGAGATGTGCAAAGCATTGTAAAAGATTTGCAGCAGCAAATTGAAAAGAAAATAAAATTTCCAAGTGGTTACTATGTAACTTATGGCGGAGCATTTGAAAATTTAGAAGCAGCGAAAAAAAGATTGTCTATTGCAGTACCGCTTTCATTACTCCTAATTTTTCTATTTCTCTATTTCGCTTTTGGTTCTGTAAAACAAGGACTGCTTATTTATTCAGCCATTCCGCTTTCTTCCATTGGTGGAATTTTATTTTTGTTTATGAGAGGAATGCCTTTCAGCATCAGTGCAGGCATTGGTTTCATTGCCTTGTTTGGTGTAGCCGTGCTGAATGGAATAGTGTTGATTGCAGAATTCAACCGAATAAAAGCAGAAGGAGAAACCAACACAAAACAAATTGTTTTACAGGGAACAAAACACCGATTGCGACCAGTGCTAATGACTGCCTTTGTAGCATCACTTGGATTTTTACCAATGGCATTAAGCAACGGTGCAGGTGCAGAAGTGCAAAGACCTTTAGCAACCGTTGTAATCGGTGGACTACTAATTGCAACATTCTTAACTCTTTTTGTTTTACCTGTTCTCTACATTTTGTTTGACAAAATCGGAAACAAAAATTCAGCCAACGGAAATTCAAAAGTGATTGCAACAATTTTATTGCTCACAATATTTTCTTTCCAAAATGCAAATGCACAACCTGTCCCGACAAGTCGGGAAACAACAATCAATTTGCAAAGTGCGATTGATACAGCATTGAAAAATAATTTGTCGGTAAAGAATGAAAAGCTGAATTCAGAATATCAGAAGAAACTAAAAGCCGCAGCCGTTGACATTCCGCAAACAAACCTTACAGGCGAATACGGACAAATCAATTCGCTTTACAACGACACCAAATTTGGAATTTCGCAATCAATACAGTTTCCAACTGTTTATGCAAAACAAAAATCGCTGCAAAACGAAACTTACAAAAGCAGTGTGTTGAACATTGCAGTAAAAGAAGCTGAACTAAAAAAACAAGTCAGTGAAAATTTCTACTTGCTAATTTATTTAGGTGAGAAGAAAAATATCTTGTTGCAGAACGATAGTGTGTATGCTTCGTTTTTAGAAAAAGCAAACTTGCGTTTCGCAAAAGGCGAAAGCAACATCTTAGAAAAAGCAACAGCCGAGACACAACGGGGACAAATTTCCATTCAGTTAAATCAACTGAAAAATGATTTAGAAGTTCTGCAATTGCAATTTCAGTTGTTGCTAAATACGCAAACTGTTTATTTACCACAAGCAGACAACCCGAAAATGATTTTCACTGCTTTGCTTGATACTTCTGCAATCAGCAACCATCCGCAACTAAAAGTTTTGCAACAACAAAAAACAATTTCGTTAGTTAATACCAAATTGGAAAAATCAAAGTTGTTACCCAACCTAAATTTAGGTTACAGTAATCAAAGTATTACGGGTAATGGTAATGACAATAATTTTTATTTGTCTTCATATCGTTTTCAATCCGTTCAGTTTGGTGTGGGTCTGCCATTGTTTTTTGCTTCGCAAAAAGCAAAAATAAATTCAGCACAAATGCTTCAACTCATTTCCGAAAACAATTATCAAATCGGTTTGCAAAACTTAAAAACAGAATACCAAACGGCTTACAAAAATTATCAAACACAAAGCGAAACGGTAAAATATTTTGAACAAACGGCTTTGCAAAATGCAAGCACCATTACAACAGCTGCCAACCAACAATTCGGCAACGGAGAAATAAATTATTTGGAATGGACAATGCTAATCAACAACGCAGTTGCCATTCAAAGCAATTACACGGATGCGGTAAAAGAACTCAATCAAACAATCATTCAACTCAATTACTTAACTTCAAACTAAATTTCAATAATGAAAAAATATATCATAATAGCATTTGTATTTGTAACACTTTCATCTTGCAACAGCAATAAAAAAACAGAAGAAAAAACGGAGGAAACAAAAAATGAAACCACCGTTGAACTTACCGATGCACAACTCAAAAACTCTGAAATCAAAACAGGAAAAATTGAACAGCGAAATATTTCTTCACTTTTAAAAGTGAACGGAGTAATTGATGTGCCACCTCAAAATATGGTTTCGGTAAGTGTGCCGATGGGTGGTTATTTAAAATCAACTCACCTCTTGGAAGGAATGCACATAAGCAAAGGCGAAATTATTGCAACAATAGATGACCAACAATATATTCAACTGCAACAAGATTATTTAACCGCCAAAGCGCATTTCGTTTCTATTGAAAAAGAATTTTTGCGACAAAAAGATTTAAATCAAAGCAAAGCAAGCAGCGACAAAGTTTTTGAAAACGCACAAACCGAATATCTATCACAAAAAATTCTTGTAAAATCTTTGTCAGAAAAATTAAAATTGATTGGCGTAAACCCAGACAACTTAAATGAAAACACGATTTCAAAAAGCATCAACATCTATTCAACCATTGACGGTTTTGTATCGCAAGTAAAACAGAACATCGGAAAATATGTAATGCCAACCGATGTATTGTTTGAGTTGGTGAACCCTGCCGACATTCACTTAACGCTTACCATCTTTGAAAAAGATTTGTATAAAATTTCCATCGGGCAAAAGATATTTGCTTACAACAATACCAAACCAGACAAGAAATATATCTGCGAAATTATTTTGATTGGAAAAGATGTTACAGCTGAAAGGACTATTCAGGTGCAAAGCCATTTTGAACAATACGACAAAGCCCTAATTCCTGGAATGTATATGAATGCAGAAGTTGAAGTAGCCACCAACAACGCTTTTGTAATTCCAAACGATGGTTTGGTTCGCTTTGAAGGCAAGCAATATGTTTTCATTCAAAACGAAAGCAAAAAATATCAGATGCAAGAAGTAACTACACAAAATAATGAGAATGGTTTTACACAAATCACATTTGCCGACAGCACCGAAATGCGACACAAAACTTTTGTTACCAAAGGAGCTTACACCCTTCTAATGAAAATGAAAAACGCAGAGGAGGAATAATAAAAAAAAGAGTGAAAACTAATTATATCAAGGCCATGCTACCATTAATCATAAAATATTGTCATGAACTATTCACAAACATTTTTTTCTCGTCAATTCATCTGGGAAATTATCCGCATCATCACAGTAGGTGTTGCCAGCATATTGTTTTATTTAAAAATAATTCCTTTACCTTTTCTGTTAGTTGCAATGGTTATCGGACTTTACTCATTGGTAAAAGCAGCAGCCATCGAAATTTATAAAGAGCATAAAATCGGCACAGAACTCTTCATCACCATTGCGGTAATCATTTCCGTTGTTGGCAAAGAATATCTGGCAGGTGCAGTAGTGTTGATGATTATTCTTATTGCAGAATACATTGCAATTGCAAGCACCGAGAAAGCAAGAGCCTCCATAAAAGAATTAATTGGATCAGTTCCCAAAACCGCAATCATTAAAAAAGACGGACAAGAACAAACCATTCCAATTACCGATTTAAAAGTTGGTGAAATTGTTTTAGTAAAGGCAGGAGAAAAAATTCCAGTTGACGGAAAAGTTGTTGGAGGAATTGCATCCGTAAACCAAGCACCCATCACAGGGGAAAGTGTTCCACAGGAAAAAATCATAGGCAGTGATGTTTTTGCAGGAACAATAGTAGAAACAGGAGCATTGGATATTGAAATGGTAAAGGCGGTTAAAGACACTGTGTTTGCCCGAATTATTTCATTGGTAGAAGAAGCAGAAAGTCAACAAGCACCTATTGAAAAATTTACTGATAAAATTGCTTCATGGCTCATTCCTGTTGTGTTTGTTTTTGTAGGTGCAGTATATTTTTTTACACGTGATGTTAAACTTGTTATTGCACTTTTAATTTTCACTTCCCCTGCTGAATTGGGTTTAGCCACACCGTTAGTAACTATTGCAGCAATCGCAAGAGCAGCAAGAGAAGGCATACTAATTAAAGGTGGATTGTTTTTGGAGGAACTTTCAAAAGTTACTACTATTGTTTTTGATAAGACAGGAACACTCACCGTTGGTAGACCTACTGTAAATAAAGTGGAAGTAACGGACCATACTTACAGCGAAAATCAATTAGTGCAAATAGCAGCAGCAACCGACAGGCGTTCGAATCATCCGCTTGCAAATGCAATTTTAAATTATGCTGATAAATTAAAACTCATCTATAGTGAACCGCAAAATTTTGAAGTCATTAAAGGGAGAGGAGTAAAAGCACTAGTAGAAAACAAATCTGTTTTGTTGGGTAATAAATCTTTTATGGTTGAAAATAAAGTAGAGATACTTCCATTAAAAACAAACTCTACCGATACGGCAATTTATCTATCAGTAGAAAATAAATTAGTAGGTGTACTATATATTTCAGATGCAATCCGCGAAGGAGCAAAAGAAATGATAACTGGTTTGCGAAATAGCGGAATTAAAAATATCGTAATGCTTACCGGCGATAATTCCGAAACAGCAAAACATGTTTCCGAACAAATAGGAATTACCGATTTCAGAGCTAATCTATTACCCGAAGATAAAATCAATTTCATAAAAGAATTACAAAAAGACGGAAGTAAAGTAGCAATGGTAGGTGACGGCATCAACGATGCACCTGCATTAGTTCAGGCGAACATCGGCATTGCAATGGGAGCAGCGGGGACAGAAGCGGCAATGGAAGCAGCAGACATTGTTCTCATGCAGGATAAATTAGAAAAGATAGCATTTGCAAGAGCTGTCAGCAAAAGAGCATTCAAAACAATTAAAGAAAATATTTTTGTAGGAGTTGGTGTTGTTCATGTAATTGGTATCACACTCGTTTTATTACGGGTAATCGGGCCCGTTCAGGCAGCAGCAATTCACTTATTGCCCGATACTTTGGTTTTTATAAATTCTGTTAAATTGCTTAGAGTAAAAATCAAAATATAAATTAAAATCAATGAGCCACGAGCATCACAATCACAGCCATTCGCAACCTATTACTAATATTAAGGCTGCATTTGTTATTGGCATTATACTCAATTTTTTATTCGTAATAATCGAAGTAATAGTTGGTTTATACATTCACTCACTTTCATTGCTAAGTGATGCAGGACACAACCTTGCAGATGTAGCAGCATTAGCACTTTCGCTACTTGCATTTCGTTTAGTAAAAGTAAAAGCAAACGAAAATTATACTTACGGTTATCGCAAAACTTCCATCCTTGTTGCCCTGTTCAATGCAGTTGTGTTGTTGGTTTCAATAGGTGCAATCAGTTACGAAGCATTTCACCGTTTCTTAAATCCAGAACCCATACAAGGAAAAACAATTGCAATAGTTGCGGCCATCGGAATTTTAATCAACACCGTAACAGCACTTTTATTTTTTCGTGATAGAAAAAAAGACCTCAATATAAAAAGTGCCTATCTACATTTGATGAGTGATGCCTTGGTATCATTCGCTTTGGTGATTGGTGGAATAATAATACTTTACACAAATTATTATTGGATTGATGCGGCATTGAGTATACTCATTGCATTGACAATTTTATTTTCAACGTGGAATTTACTTAAAAACAGTTTGCGTTTATCACTTGACGGAGTGCCAGCCGAAATGAATTTGCAACAGGTAAAAGAAGCTGCAAAAAAAGTGGATGGAGTGTTAGACATACATCACATACACCTTTGGGGAATGAGCACCACCGAAAACGCATTAACAGCACACATCATCATTGACGAAAAAATATCCTTAGCAGAAAGTGAAAATATAAAACATAAACTCAAACATGAATTGGAACATTTAAACATTCAACATATCACATTAGAAGTAGAAACAATAAATTGCCAAGAGAAAGAGTGTTAGCAATAAAAAATGAAATCAGAAAGAAAAGGTCTCTATAAAAAAATTTCTACCTTTTATTTAAAAAAAAATTCATCTCTCAACAACCATTCTGCTAATTTGTGCCAACACAATTATGAATGTAAATCACTTTTGCCAAAATCTATTTCTTAAATTCGGAGCACGAATCATTGGCTTTATTGCCCCATCGCTAGCCATCAAAAGTTAAGGGATTTTTTTTTGAAATGAGTCTTAAAATTTTATTTGGATTTATTAATTTCTGCTTGACGTTTGCTTAATGTTGTTATCACTTCTTTATACATATCCGACATTAAATCAGGATGTGAAGTATAGTATAAAAAACTTTTTTTAAAGATGCTATCACTAATATGATGCTTCTCAAAAACATATTTATACTCTGAAATTGCCAAACTACTAACACTATCTGAAGGCGTTGAATTTCTTAACTGAATTCCTGCTTCTGCAACTTGAATATCGGCCAATACTTCTATCATCTTTTTTTGTGATAAAACATCATCAGGAATTTTTTCAGCTTTTTTGCTGCATGAAAAAAAAGTAATTGATAGGAAAATCAAAAAACATATTTTACTTTTAAATTGATATTTCATTTCAATTGCGTTTAAATAATAATCGTTGTCCAAAATGTGTTTCATCAAATATTCCATTATCATAAACTAGATTCCCATTTACAAAAGTCTTTTCTATTGCAGAATGAAATTTCACACCTTCAAATGGCGACCATCCACATTTGTATAAAATATTATCCTTTTGAACGGTCCATGGTTTATTTAAATTTACCAATACAAGATCAGCATAATAACCTTCTCTAATAAAACCTCGTTCAGCAACTTGCAAACAAATTGCAGGAGCATGTGCCATCTTTTCAACTAAACGCTCGAGCGTAATCCAGCCCTCTTTCACACCCTCCAACATGGCCACTACTGCATGTTGAACGAGTGGTCCTCCAGATGGGCATTTGAAATAAGATTGCTTTTTTTCCTCAAGTGTATGTGGAGCATGATCGGTAGCAATGACATCAATACGATTGTCAAGAACCGCTTTACGGATAGCATCCCGATCTGCAATCGTTTTAACAGCAGGATTCCATTTTATAAGCCCACCTAAACGCTCATAATCTGCATCCGAGAACCATAAGTGGTGAACGCATGCTTCTGCAGTAATTCTCTTCTCACTTAAAGGAATATCATTCCGAAACAATGCGGTTTCAATTGCCGTAGAGATATGCAAAATATGTAAGCGTGAATTGTATCTTTTAGCAAGATCAATTGCAATTACTGAAGAAGCGTAACAAGCTTCTGCACTTCTAATTTGTGGATGATATTTCATAGGAACATCCTCACCATATTGTGCGCGAAAAATTTCCGCATTTTGTTTTATAATGGGATCAACTTCGCAATGAGTTGCAATGAGCGACTCCACATTTTTAAATATGGATTCTAAAGCATTCGCATCATCTACCAACATTTCGCCTGTTGATGATCCCATAAAAATTTTAACACCACAATTTTTTAATGGATCGAGTTTTAACAACTCTGATAAATTTGTATTTGTAGTTCCTAAAAAAAAGGAATAATTTGCCAACGAACAATTTGCTGCTCTATTGTATTTTTTTTCGAGTAATTCGATAGTAATAGCAGGAGGAACTGTGTTTGGCATTTCCATAAAAGAAGTGATTCCACCTGCAACAGCTGCTTTTGCTTCTGTATAAATTTCACCTTTATACGTTAATCCAGGTTCACGAAAATGAACTTGATCATCAATTGCTCCAGGCAATAAATAAAGACCATGCGCATCGATTTCCTTATCGTAAATGATGTTACTAGGAATCTGTCCTATTCTTTCAATTTTCCCACCTTTAATCCATAAATCTGCTTCACGAATTATTCCTTCGTTTACGATTTTTGCATTGCGGATGATTGTAGACATGCTTTGAAAAGAATTAAGAATTAAGAATTAAGAAAAAAAATAAAAAGAACTATATTATAATAACTATTGAGAAATAATTTTTAATTCTTAATTAATTTAAATGCTTCCTACCATTGTTGTTGGGTCTACCCATAGGTCGAATTGTTCGGATGTTAAGTAACCCAAAGCGATTGCCGTATCTTTTAATGTTTTGCCTTCGCGATGTGCTGTTTGTGCAATTTCCGCTGCTTTATAATATCCAATATGTGTATTCAATGCTGTGACAAGCATCAATGAGTTATTCAAATTATTTTTAATGTTTTCGTAAATTGGTTGTATGCCGACAGCACATTTATCGTTGAACGAAACACAGGCATCACCAATCAATCTTGCAGAGTGAAGAAAATTATAAATCATTACCGGTTTAAAAACATTTAATTCAAAATGTCCTGATGCTCCGCCTATATTAATTGTGACATCATTCCCTAAAACCTGAGCAGCAATCATTGTCATTGCTTCACATTGTGTGGGGTTTACTTTTCCTGGCATGATGGAAGAACCAGGTTCGTTATCTGGTATATGTAATTCACCGATTCCACAACGTGGACCGGAAGCAAGTAAACGAATATCGTTAGCGATTTTCATGATACTCACAGCTACTGTTTTTAATGCTCCATGTGTTTCTACAATTGCATCATGTGCTGCTAATGCTTCAAATTTATTTTCAGCAGTAATGAAAGGAAGGCCTGTAAGTTTTGCAATATTCGAAGCAACATTTTCTGAATATCCTTTTGGTGTATTGATTCCAGTTCCAACGGCTGTTCCTCCTAAAGCAAGTTCTGCTAAATGAGGAAGCGTATGATTTATGGCTCTCAACCCATGATCAAGTTGAGATACGTATCCACTGATTTCTTGTCCGAGTGTAAGTGGCGTAGCATCCATTAAATGTGTACGACCAATTTTAACAACACCCATAAACTCCTTCGACTTTGCAGCGAGCGTATCTCTTAGTTTGATGATACCTGGAATGGTACACTCTACTAAAATTTTATAGGCAGCGATATGCATTGCTGTTGGGAAAGTATCGTTGGATGATTGTGATTTATTTACATCATCATTTGGATGAATTGATTTTTTTTCATCCATCAAACTTCCTCCATTGATTACGTGAGCGCGATAAGCAACTACTTCGTTCACATTCATATTACTTTGTGTTCCAGATCCAGTTTGCCACACTACAAGTGGAAATTGATCATCTAATTTGCCATTTATTATTTCATCACACACTTGACCGATACTATCTGATTTATCTTTCGGCAAAATACCTGCTTCAAAATTTGTGATTGCTGCCGCCTTTTTCAAAATTGCAAATGCGCGAATAATTTCACGTGGCATTTTGTTAATGTCTTGCGCGATTTTAAAATTTTCGATAGAGCGTTGTGTTTGCGCTCCCCAATATACATCAACAGGAACTTCAACATTTCCCATTGTATCTTTTTCAATTCTTACTTGTGACATGATAAACTATTTATTTTACAAATTTTATTTTAACAATTTCAATACACCTTTTTACTGATAGACGATTCTACTAATTATTTTTGTTCACCGCTATATTCCATGAGATAAGCTTTGATGAATTCGTCGATTTCACCATCAAGAACAGCTCCTGTATCAGATGTTTCATAATCAGTACGATTATCTTTTACCAATTTATATGGATGCAAAACATAACTACGAATCTGACTTCCCCATTCTATTTTTTTCTTAGAACTTTCCGTCATTGCTTTAGCTTCATTTTGCTTTCGTAACTCCAATTCGTACAACTGCGATTTCAACATGTTCATCGCGCGTTCTTTATTTCCGCCTTGCGTTCTTTCCTTCTGACAAATTACAACAATTCCCGTTGGATGATGCGTCAATTGCACCTTTGTTTCCACTTTATTAACGTTTTGTCCACCAGCTCCACCGGAACGTGATGTTTGCCAACTGATATCTGCATCTTTAATTTCAATATTAATATCATCATCAATTAATGGATACGCATAAACAGAAGCGAAAGAAGTATGTCGGCGAGCATTAGAGTCGAACGGAGAGATGCGTACCAAACGATGAACGCCACTTTCGCTTTTCAGATATCCAAATGCATACAGTCCTTCTATTTCATAAGTAGCGGACTTTATTCCTGCACCATCACCATCTTGATAATCGATTTCAGAAACTTTATAGCCATGCCTTTCCGCCCATCGCAAATACATACGTAAAAGAATTGAAGCCCAATCTTGACTTTCTGTTCCTCCTGCACCAGAGTTTATCGTAAGCACAGCACTTAAACGATCTTCTTCACCGCTTAACATGTTTTTAAATTCAAGAGCATCGAGTACTTTAATGGTCTCTGCAAAATGTTGATCGACCTCTTGTTCGGTGCCTTCGCCAGCTTTATAGAAATCAAATAATACAGCCAGATCAGCAACAGTGCTTTCCACAAATGTGAATGCGTTTGTCCAATCCTTCTTTAAATTGATGCTTTTTAAAATTTGCTCTGCACGTTTAGGATCATCCCAAAAATCTGCTGCATGCGTTAGTTGCTCTTCCTGAGCTATTTGTTGAAGTCGGTTATCGACGTCAAAGATGCCTCCTCAGAGCTTCAACACGATCGGAAAGTTCCTTTAATTGCTCTATTATCATAATTCTGCGAAAGTAAGAAAAGTAATTTGAAGATTTGGTAATTTTATAATTTGAAGATTTGGTGTCCTGATAACTATTGTGGATGCGAATTGAAAAAATAGTTTCGTGTTCGTCGCTATGCGACTCATTGTTAGGTAGTGGTAACATCATATCTAGCGAACCGCTCTTAGCCGTGGAGGCCACCAGCCATAAAAAATTTCCGCTGCACCTTGCGGCATGTAGTTCTTGCAAACGATTTATTTTTCTTCCAAATTTATTTCTTGCAACAATTTTACTGTTCGCAAGATGAGGCGGAAATTTTTACGGCTTGATATTTTAATTTTTTATTGGCTTTTTTGTTTCAAAATAAAACATTGTTTTGCTTGGCGTAACATCATCTGAAAAAATAGTTTCGTGTTCGTCGCTAGCGACTCATTGTTAGGTAGTGGTAACATCATATCTAGCGAACCGCTCTTGGGCCGCGGAGGCCACCAGCCATAAAAAA
>JAYVOC010000119.1:0-4273 GCA_043758125.1 Bacteroidota bacterium
TGTGGCATTACTGTTCCTT
The DNA here is from genome assembly GCA_043758125.1 of Bacteroidota bacterium. Classification (GTDB taxonomy): domain Bacteria; phylum Bacteroidota; class Bacteroidia; order AKYH767-A; family OLB10; genus JANXSD01. The sequence goes on from JAYVOC010000119.1 coordinate 20, forward strand.
ATGGAAGATATGATTCAAGCATCACCCATTTTTCAGCAGCATTGACATTATTACATAATGATAATGTTCGATACAATGAATTGTCGGAAGGAGCAATTAGAACCTTTAAAACAAAATTTGATTGGAATTTGAGAGGAGAACGTTTAAGAGATGTGTACGAGTCATTACTACCAAAAGCTAGTTAATCATTCTGTAAATGAAAATGAAAAAAATTGTTGCAGTTCATTTACTAAACGACTTTAGTGGTAGCCCTCTTGTTTTTACCCAAGCATTAGAAGGATTACAAAAGGCCGGTTACGAAATTATATTGCATACATCTAAAAATCGAGAAGGATTTTTAAGTAGAATTAAATCTAAAGTAGTATATTTTCCTTATCAATTTGTTTCTAATGTTTATGGCAGATTAATATTGTTTATCATAAGTCAAATTGTTTTGTTTTTTCAAATATTAAAGTATCGAAAGGAAGATGTAATTATTTATGTAAATACATTGTTACCATTTGGAGCAGCACTAGCTGGAAAAATTACAGGTAAAAAAATTATTTATCATTTGCATGAAAGTTATATTCAGCCAAGACCGTTAAAAATGTTTCTACGGTATGTAGCTTCTTCGACAGCGAATACTGTTCTTTATGTTTCCAATTATTTATTAGAAGTAGAGCATTTAAAAAATGTTAAGTCACATGTAATTTACAACGCACTTCCTGATGAATTTGTGAAGCAATCGGAAGGCTTCAATTATCATCATTTACAACACGATAAATTTTGTGTTTTGATGGTTTGTTCTTTAAAGACGTACAAAGGAGTTCATGAATTTATTTCATTAGCACAACGTCATCCCACATTGAAATTTGAATTGGTGTTAAATGCATCGGATTTAGATATTCAACAATTTTTTGTCGAGGAAGATTTATCAGCTAATCTATTTATTTATCCTGTTCAAAAAAATCTTCACCCTTTTTATCAACGAGCAAGTCTTGTAGTTAATCTCACAAATCCAGGGTGGTGTGTAGAAACATTTGGATTAACTTTACTCGAGGCGATGTGTTATGGAGTTCCAGTAATTGCTCCTCCTGTTGGCGGACCATCGGAGTTTGTGAAATCAGGTCTTAATGGATTTACTGTTGATGTGAGAAAGATAAAGGAACTAGATCAGGTACTTGAAAGTTTAGCAACAGACAAAATCAAATGTGTAAATTTATCTTCAGGAGCAAAGTTGACTTCTAAAAAATTTACCTCTGAAAATTTACAAAATCAAGTAAACTCAGTGATAGGACTTTTATAAGATTGTTGTAAGATTTTTGAAAGATAATATCAAAAGGAACAGTTGTACTGAAAGCGTACGAGAAATGAAAATTTCTTACATAATAATTTAGAGTTTATATAAAGTGCAAATATATTTTTTTATTGAGAATCAATCTTTTGTGAAGCATACATGTTTTATTTAATACAACATATTTTTAATTCCTTACAAATGTGGTTTTATATAATTTTTTGAGAGACATTTCCAGACGTTTTAAGTATACTGTTAGGTATTTAATTACCAAAATTCATCCACTCTAGTATGCGCACTAAACGCGTTGCAATTATAGGCACAACTGGCTTACCGGCAAAATATGGTGGCTTTGAAACATTAACGCATCATCTTGTAGATCGATTAAATAATCGTTTTGAAATAACTGTTTATTGTAGCAATAAATATTTTGCTAAAAAGGCATCAAGACCAAAATATTTTAAAGGAGCTAAACTTGTTTATCTGCCATTTAATGCGAATGGTTATCAGAGTATCATTTATGATATTTGTTCAGTTTTTCATGCATTACGTAATAGTGATGTCCTTTTAATGTTGGGTGTTTCAGGTGCAATAATTCTTCCTTTTGTAAAGTTGTTTACGAAAAAACCTATTCTTATAAATATTGATGGACAAGAATGGAAGAGACCGAAGTGGAATTGGATAGCAAAAAAGATATTAAGATTATCTGAAAAAATTGCTGTACGATTAGCAGATACTGTTATAACCGATAATAGAATTATTAGAGAATATGTTGAAGCGGAATATGATCGACATGATGCTTGGTTAATTGAGTATGGATCAGATCATGTAACAAAACAGGATAAGGACTCCGACACATTAGCGCGATATGATTTCCTCGATAAGTCTTATGCTTTCAATGTTTGTCGTATAGAACCTGAAAACAATGTTCACGTAATACTTGATGCATTTTCAAAGAACCCCAATCATCTTCTTGTAGTTGTTGGTTTATGGGATCATGGTACTTATGGAATACAATTAAGGAAAAAATACGCTGATTTTTCTAACATTTATCTTTTGGATCCCATCTATGATCAACACGCTTTAAATGTTTTAAGATCGAACGCCACACTTTATGTGCATGGGCATAGTGCTGGGGGTACAAACCCTTCTTTAGTAGAGGCTATGGGCCTAGGATTGCCAGTGGTAGCATTTGACATATCCTATAACAGAGAAACCACAGGACACAATGCTATTTATTTTAGAAATGTTGATGATTTAGTGGAAATTATTAAAAATCTAAGTAGTACAAAGCGAAATGAAATCGCAAATAATTTAGGGAATTTCGCAAAAGAAAAATATACGTGGAAAAGAATTACAAGTTTATATGCAATGGCATTTGAAGGCGAAGATATTTCAGTTGTTGAACAATTAACGGAAAGGATTTCGCATCATCAAGAAGAAAAAATTGTTTCTGTAGCAATTGAGAAACGTAAAGTAGCATGAGAAAACTGTTGCTAATAACATTATTTATTCTTCTAGAGATTTCAGAAATGAATGCTCAAGTAGTAACTACAATTGCGGGAAGTGCAGGAGTTGTAGGAACAACAAATGGTATTGGGAATCTCGCAAGATTTAATAATCCACATGGAATCACATCAGATAAATCAGGAAATATTTATATCACTGATCGTTACAATAATCTTATTCGTAAAATAACAACTTCTGGTATTGTATCAACATTGGCAGGAACAGGTGCGGTAGGAAGTACGGATGGGGCTGGTAATGTAGCTACGTTTAATGAGCCATGGGGAATTACATGCGATACATTAGGAAATATATTTGTTGCCGATACTAAGAATTATAAAATCAGAAAAATTGATGCAACAGGAAATGTAACAACTATCGCAGGTACTGGAATATTTGGAACAACTAATGGCGCAAATAACGTTGCTAAATTTGGATTTTCAACTGGGATAACAGTAACAGAGGATGGAAGTATTATTTATGTAGCAGATTATAATACACATGTAATTAGAAAAATATTTAATGGTCAAGTAACAACTTTTGCAGGAACAATTTATATCGCAGGTGCACTTGATGGATTAGGATTAGCAGCAACGTTTAATCATCCTTACGGAATTGAATTAGATAATAATGGAAACATTATTGTTGGAGATGAATGGAATAATATAATTCGAAAAATAACACCAGCTGGAATGGTTAGCACTTTTGCTGGACAAGGAATTATCGGAAGTAATAATGGCACTGCATTAGCATCACAGTTCAATTATCCATGGGACATCGCTATAGATGGCATGAATAATATTTATGTTTTAGATGGATTTAATTTCACCGTTAGAAAGATTGCAAGTAATGGTGTCGTCTCTACTTATGTTGGGACTCCACTATTAAGTGGTGCTGTAGATGGCGTTGGTGCAGCAGCACGATTTAATAACGCAGCCGGAATAGCATACAATAGATTTGATAGGTGTTTATATGTTGCAGATTGCAATAATCATTTAATTAGAAAAATCTCTTCGCAATCATCAATTTCAATTGTATTGACTGCTAATGGAAGTGCAACAGTTTGTGCTGGAGATAGTGTTCATTTGAATGCATCTCCAAACAACTTAACAAATTATACAATCAAGGAAGGATCATCCATACTCGGAAGTTCGATTAATGGAATAATTTCAATTGCACCCTTACCATCAGGAACTCATAATTTAATATGTACTGCATTTGATTCTAATGGAGCAACGGCAAGTTCTAATATTATTTCTATAATTGTTTTGCCAACATTTATTCCAACTCTAACTTCCAGCAATGGAACTACTATTTGTCAAGGAGATTCTGTAAAATTATCTACACAAACAGGAAACTTTTATGCTTGGTCTAATGGAAATACTACTTCAAATATTTATGTTTCATCTTCAGGAACATATTCTGTTACAGTAACAAATTCGAATGGATGTAAAGGTCAATCAAGTTCAATAATA
>JAYVOC010000120.1:0-13033 GCA_043758125.1 Bacteroidota bacterium
TACCAAGTGCTATTACATCGGCAATGTTAGGAGTCCCAGCTTCAAACTTATAGGGTATTTCATTAAATGTAGTTTTCTCAAATGATACAGAACTGATCATCTCACCGCCGCCCATGTATGGTGGCATCTGCTCGAGTAGTTCTGCTTTCCCATATAAACAACCTACACCTGTTGGTCCGAGCATTTTATGTGCACTGAAAGCGAAAAAATCACAATCCAAATCTTGCACATCAATCACACTATGAACCGTTGATTGCGCACCATCAACAAAAACAGGAATTCCTTTTGCATGCGCTTTCGCAATAATTTCTTTAACAGGATTTATCGTTCCTAAAGAATTACTCGTATGAACAACTGAAATTATTTTTGTTTTATCAGTGATAAGAAAATCTATTTCGTCCATCATTAATTCCCCTGCATCATTCATTGGAATCACCTTCAATTTCGCTCCTTTCTCTTCACATAATAATTGCCACGGAACAATATTACTATGATGTTCCATTGCTGTGATCAACACTTCATCACCTGCATGAACATGTTGTCGACCATAAGTTGATGCAACAAGATTAATTGCTTCTGTTGTTCCTCTAACAAAAATAATTTCTCTTTCCGATCGTGAATTTAAAAAGTGTTTTACTTTAAAACGAACATCATCAAAAGCATTCGAAGCCTTCTGACTTAAGAAATGTACTCCTCGATGAATATTTGCATTGTAATGCGAATAATAATTTGATATCGCATCAATAACAACTTGTGGTTTCTGTGATGTAGCCGCATTATCGAAATAAATCAAAGGCTTACCATAAGCTTTTTCATTGAGGATTGGGAAATCCTTTCTGACTTGATTCACATCAAAAGCGGAAATGTTTTTGTCAGTAGTTGACATATTTTTATGCTTACACTTCTTCCATCACACGTAACTTACGTGAGAGTAAAAGCAAAAGACTTTCTTTCAATGATTCGTTTTCAACCTGATCGATTACTGCTGCAGCAAAGGCATGATTTAATAATGCGCGCGCTTCAGGTTCAGCAATTCCGCGAGAACGCAGATAAAACAATGCTTCTTCATCAATCTGACCTGTTGTTGCGCCATGACTACATTTCACATCATCAGCAAAAATTTCCAACTGCGGTTTGGTATTGATAGAAGCATCATTACTCAACAAAATATTTTTGTTTGATTGATACGCATTTGTTTTCTGTGCATCTTTCCTAACAAATATTTTTCCATTAAAAACACCTTGCGACTTATCATCAATAATTCCTTTATACAATTCGTTACTGTAACAATTTGGCATGGCATGATCAACCAACGTATGATTATCCATCACTTGCGTTCCTGTCAAAACATACAGTCCATTGAGGTAAGAAGTACAGTTTTCATCATCGAGACGAATGTGTAAATTATTACGCAACAGAGCAGCTCCTAATGATAATGTTGTAATATGCTGGTAACTATTTTTTGCTTGATTTACTTGATGATAATTAATGTGAAATGTATTCTCACTTTCATTTTGAATTTTAGAATAGTGAACTCTTGCTTCTTCGCCAATCACCACTTCTGAAACTGCATTAACAAAAACTTTATGCTGATTATTTAATGAATGATAACTTTCTACAACAGTACACTCTGCATGTTTTCCCGCAATTACTAAAACACGAATAGGGACAGAAATGTTTTCTTTATCGGCATTTGTTACAAAAGCAAATTGAATTGCTTCGTTTATTTTAATTTTTTCATCTACCAAAACAATCATTGCATCAAACGACATTGCTGTATTTAATGCAACGAATGGCTCTGAAGAAGCATCAGCATGTTGTGCAAAATGTTTTTGTACTCGAGCATCATTTGCTAACTCCGATAATGTTCCAATGGTTAATCCTTTTGGAAGAACTTTAACATTCGAAGCGGCTTTATTTAATCTTCCATTTTCGATTATAAAAACAAATGCGTTTTCTCCAGATAAATGAAATTGTTTTGCTGATGTTGCATCAATTTCAAAACCATCAGTATGACTTACTGATCGAAAATCATTTTTTAGAAGTGGTGATAAATTTAGGTACTTCCACTCTTCATTTTTCTGAGTTGGAACACCGAGGTTATTAAATTTATCGGCAGCAAATTTTCTCAACTCTTGAAAAGAGCTTGTTTGTTTTCCGTATAAGTCGGTGAACAAATCAAAATCTTGTAACAGAGAATTTGCGTTAATTGTATTGATAGTTGTACTGCTCATTTCTATGCATTCAGCGCTTCCGCTTCTTCTTTAATCCAATCATAACCTTTTTCTTCTAACTCTAACGCAAGTTCTTTCGTTCCTGATTTCACGATACGTCCTTTGTACAAAACGTGCACAAAATCTGGAACAATATATTCAAGTAATCGTTGATAATGTGTAATCACAATAAAGGCACGTTTACCATCGCGTAAAGCATTTACTCCATTCGATACAATTCGTAAGGCATCGATATCTAAACCTGAATCTGTTTCATCTAAAATTGAAAGCATTGGTTCTAGCATTGCCATTTGAAATATCTCATTACGTTTTTTTTCTCCTCCACTGAATCCTTCATTCACCGAACGTTGTGTCATCGCTTTATCCATCTCTACCAATTTCATTCGCTCTTTCATCATCACCAAAAAATCTTTCGAATCAAGAATTTCTTGTCCGCGTGATTTGCGCACTTCGTTAACTGCTGTCTTTAAAAAATTTGCATTGCTCACTCCAGGAATTTCAACAGGATATTGAAATGCGAGAAATACTCCAGCGCGCGCACGATCTTCTGGTTTCATGTCGAGCAAATCTTTGCCTTCAAGTGTTACTGTTCCACCATCCACTTCATATTCTGAGCGACCAGCCAATACAGAGGCGAGTGTACTTTTTCCTGAACCATTCGGTCCCATGATTGCGTGCACTTCTCCAGCTTTTACTTCAAGGTTGAGTCCTTTCAGAATCTCTTTTCCTTCTACTGAAGCCTTTAAATCTTTTATCGTAAGCATTCTAAATATTTTCTCGTACTGAATTATTTTTAAAACTAATAATTTTAACCAACAGATCCTTCTAATGAAATTGTTAAAAGCTTTTGTGCTTCTACTGCAAATTCCATTGGCAATTGATTAAACACTTCTTTGCAATATCCATTCACAATTAAATTCACGGCATCTTCGGTAGATATTCCACGTTGATTGCAATAAAAAATTTGATCCTCACCAACTTTACTTGTTGTTGCTTCGTGTTCAACTTTCGCTGATTTATTATTTACTTCCAAATAAGGAAAAGTATGTGCGCCACATTTATCACCAAGCAACAAAGAATCGCATTGTGAAAAGTTGCGTGCATTATCTGCATTCTTATTTATTTTTACTAAACCACGATAACTATTCTGACTTTTACCACCAGAAATTCCTTTCGAGATAATTGTGCTCTTCGTATTTTTACCGAGGTGAATCATCTTCGTTCCCGTATCGGCTTGTTGCATATTATTTGTTACAGCAACAGAATAAAATTCACCAATTGAATAATTGCCTTTTAAAATTACGCTAGGATATTTCCATGTGATTGCTGAACCAGTTTCAACTTGTGTCCACGAAATTTTTGCACGATCACCAGCACATATTCCGCGTTTCGTTACAAAATTATAGATGCCACCTTTTCCTTCTTTATCACCAGGATACCAATTTTGTACGGTACTGTATTTTACTGTTGCATCCGTATGCGAAACAATTTCTACTACTGCTGCATGCAACTGATTCTCATCTCGCATTGGTGCCGTGCAGCCTTCAAGATAACTTACATAAGCACCTTCTTCAGCAACAATAAGTGTGCGTTCAAACTGACCTGTTCCTGCTGAGTTAATTCTAAAATAAGTACTCAACTCCATCGGACAACGAACGCCTTTTGGAATATAACAAAACGATCCATCACTAAATACAGCAGAGTTTAAAGCAGAATAATAATTGTCGGTATGTGGAACAACACTGCCTAAATATTTTTTTATCAATTCAGGATGCGCGTGAACTGCTTCGCTAAAAGAGCAAAAGATAATTCCTAATTCACCTAATGCTTCACGAAAAGTTGTTTTAACAGAAACGCTATCAATCACAGCATCCATTGCAACACCCGATAATCTTTTTTGTTCTTGTAAAGAGATTCCAAGTTTATCAAACGTTGCTTTTATTTCTGGATCCAGTTCATCCAAACTATTCAAAACAGGTTTTGCTTTGGGTGCCGAGTAATAAATAATATCTTGAAAATCAATTTTAGGATAATGCACATTTGCCCAAACCGGTTCATCCATAGTTAGCCAATAACGAAAAGCTTTAAGGCGCCATTCCAACAACCATGATGGCTCATTTTTCTTTTGAGAAATAAATCGAACGATATCTTCACTCAGCCCTTTTGGAGCATTGTCGCTTTCAATATTACTTACGAATCCCCATTTGTATTCACTTTGCGTGACTTCATCTAGGATTTTCAAATCTTCTGACATTGTAGAGTAAATTAATGGATGATTAAACGGCGAAACTTTCTCCGCAACCACAAGTACGAGATGCATTTGGATTATGAAAAGCAAAACCTTTACCATTCAACCCATCGCTATAATCTAGCTCAGTTCCTATCAAATAGAGGAAACTTTTTTTGTCGCAAACGATCTTCATGCCCTTATCCTCAAACACTTTATCGCTATCTTTTACTTCGTGATCGAATTCCAACTTGTATGTTAAGCCAGAGCATCCTCCGCCATCAACACCTACTCGGATAAACGAACCATCGGGATGTTTTTCGTCTTTCATAAGGCTAATTGCCTTCTCAAGAGCTCTTTCGGTTACAGTGATCATTTTTGCTGTTAATATTTACCGCAAAGATACGGTCTTATTTCGTTATTTAGAACAATTCTAAGCAAGAAAAGTTATCGAAATGAACCAATTAGCACGAAATAAAGAGTGAGGAGATAATTGAATGGTTATTAACAATTCACGATCGAGAAATTAGCGAAATGACATTCCTCTCATTCATAAAAATTAATGCTATCATCCGTTAGTGATCTCTCAAAAAATGAATTTATACAATTTTGAATATCAAAATCTTACTCTAGAAACCCTCGAATACAGTAATAAACCAATGCTGCTAATCCTGCTGAAACAGGAATTGTAAGAATCCAAGCCCAAAGAAGCTGAATCGTAACACCCCATCGTACTGCTGAAATTCTTTTAGTGATGCCAACGCCAATGATAGAGCCTGTGATAGTATGCGTTGTACTAACTGGAATCTTAAAATGTTGTGTTCCGAATAACGTGATAGCACCAGCAGCCTCTGCACTAAAGCCCTCGAAGGGAGTCAATTTCGTCACCTTTTGACCCATCGTTTTTACGATTTTCCATCCGCCAAGCATAGTACCTAAAGCAATTGCAGTATAACAAGCTAATGGCACCCATTCTGGTATTGATTTTACATCCCCAATTACATGCTGTGAAACCATCGCCGCAGCAATAATTCCCATTACTTTTTGCGCATCATTACCGCCATGTCCGAGACTATATGCGGCAGAAGAAACTAGCTGCAATCGCCGAAAAACCTTATCGACTTTGGAGGGACTCATCCGCTTACAAATGTGAATGGATATCACCGAAATGATATAAGAAAGTAACATTCCTATAACTGGAGCAAGCACAATAAAATATACTGTTGGCATTACTTTATCAAGCTGAACAGCGTGAAAACTTCCTGCATGAGCAATACCAGCACCTGCGAATCCACCAATCAACGTATGTGATGAACTAGATGGAATTCCCCACCACCATGTAAGTAAATTCCAAGCGATAGATGCGAGTAATCCAGAAAGCACGACTACGAGCGTAATATTTTCTGCTCGAACGGTTTTTGCAACAGTATCAGCAACTTTTAATTCAAATAACCAATAGGCGATGAAGTTGAACATTGCAGCCCATAGCACCGCCGTTAACGGACTCAATACTTTCGTTGATACAACAGTTGCGATAGAGTTTGCAGCATCATGAAAACCATTGATAAAATCAAACACCAAAGCAAGAAGAACGACTATAATTAACAAGTTTGTCATCGTCGAAACTTAAGCCATTTTAATCATAATCGATTCGATAACATTGGCGGCATCTTCGCATTTATCCGTTGCTGTTTCGAGTCCTTGTAAAACTTCTTTCACCATGATGATTCTGATGGCGTCTTTCTCGTGTTCAAAGAGTCGTGCAACAGCATGATCAAAAATATCATCCGCATGGTTTTCGATGCTATTGATTCGCACTAAAGAGGCAGTGATATCGCGCATTCGATCCATGTTTTTTAGCTCTAAAACCGCCATCCGTAATTCATCCGTACTTTGTTGAATCAAGTCGCATAGTTTCACCACATCCGAATCAAATTCCATTAATTTATAGAGGTCGATTCGCTTTGCGGAGCCATGAATATAATCAATGATATCATCGATAGCAGTTACCAAACGGTGAATATCTTCACGATCAAATGGAGTAATAAAATTGCTACCTAATTCTTTAAAGATTTCATGCGTGATCTCATCGCCAATATGTTCAATCTTTTCGATTAACCGAATATAATGTTGGCGATCTTCTGGTGTGGTAGAAGTGACTAATAAATAGATTGCCTTTCCTCCTTCGTGCACATTAGATGCAGCTTTATCGAAGAGTGGAAAAAACTTACGATCTTGAGGAATAAAGTATTTTAAGAATCCGAATGATGACATGCTCTTTGCTGAATTATATGGCGAAAGTAAAGTTTTTGTTAAGACATCGGATTGTTAACCTTTAGATAACATAAAAATATTTGAATCATAACAGTATTTATCTTCATGATAGTCATTTTTGGAAGTTCATTTTTGCGAATAAATTTGTGAGATGTGAGCTTTTGTAACTTGCAAATGTGATTCAAGTATCCTAATGCTTATTCAGTAAATACCTTTTACCTTTGCGCAATGTTTGAAAATCATAATAATCGTACAGAACTTAGTGAGCTCGGTGAATTTGGATTAATACGCCACATCCGTGAAAATGTAGAATTGCAGAATGCGAGTACCATTGTTGGCATTGGTGATGATGCCGCCGTAATTGATAATGGAAATCTTCGTACTGTTGTTACCACCGATATGTTAGTGGAAGGTGTCCATTTTGATTTGTCGTTTTCGCCGCTAAAGCATTTAGGATATAAAGCTGTTACAGTAAATATCAGCGACCTCTGTGCTATGAATGCGAAGCCGCAACAAATTACTACAGCAGTTGCTATTTCAAATCGTTTTTCGTTAGAAGCAATTGAAGAATTATACGAAGGTATTTTTCTTGCTTGCAAAAAATACAATGTTGATTTAGTGGGTGGTGATACTTGCACATCACCTAGTGGATTAGTGATTAGCGTTACTGCAATTGGAACTGCGAAAGCAGAAGATTTAGTTTACCGAAGTGGCGCAGAAATAAACGATCTCATTTGTGTAACCGGCGATTTAGGTGGTGCATACATGGGATTGCAATTACTCGAACGCGAGAAAAAAATATTTTTAGAGAATCCGAATTTACAACCCGACCTTGAAGGCTTTGATTATTTATTAGAACGACAATTAAAACCTGAGCCTCGTTGGGATATCATAGAAAAATTTAAACTTTATGATATTAAACCAACAGCGATGATTGATATTTCTGATGGTCTGGCTTCGGAGATCATGCACCTTTGTACTGAATCAGGAAAAGGTTGTCAGATTTATGAAGAGAAAATTCCTATTGATCACCAAACGCGTGAACTCGCTATGGAGTTTGGATTAGATCCAACAATTTGTGCATTGAATGGTGGTGAAGATTATGAATTACTTTTTACTATTCCTTTATCAGAATACGAAAAAATTAAAGATCGCGCTGAGTTCACTATAGTAGGACATATCACCGATAAAAGTGGAGGCTATAATTTTATTGATCGCCAAAACGGACAACATGAATTGAAAGCTCAAGGATGGGACGCATTCAAAAAGAATTTTGATTCAGAATAAAATTGCATGAAAATTTCCATTACTGGATCACGTGGTATTCCAAATAATTATGGTGGCTTTGAACAGTGCGCCGAAAATCTTGCTGTGTTACTTGCAAAAGCTGGTCATGATGTGACGGTGTATAATCCAAATTATCATTCGTATGATAAAAATAATTATAACGGAGTCACTATAAAAAAATGTTGGAATCCAGAAAAGAAAATCGGTACTGCTGGAAATTTTATTTACGATTATCTGTGCTTACGCGATGCACTTAAAAGCAATTGCGATATTTTATTGGTGCTAGGATATACAACAGCTTCAGTATTTTTTCCATTTCTAAATAAAAAAAAATCTATTCTCATTACTAACATGGATGGATTAGAATGGAAACGCGACAAATGGAGTCCTTCAGTGAAAAAGTTGGCAAAATGGTTTGAATCACTAGGCGCAAAATATTCCGATTTCTTAGTTGCTGATAATGGTGAAATAAAAAATTATTTACGAAACGAATATAAAAAAGAGGCGACCTATATTGCTTATGGTGCGGAAATTTTTAATTCACCTGATGAATCTATTTTACAGCAATATAATGTCTCATCACGAAAGTATGACATGCTTGTTGCTCGTTTGGAGAAAGAAAATAATATCGAAGCAGCATTAGATGCAGTTGTAATTTCAGGATCTACTATCACCTTTTTAGTTGTCGGAAAACATGAAACTCCTTACGGAGATTTTTTAAAAAATAAATACGCAACTACTAAAAATATCTTGTTTCTTGGTGGAATCTACGACATCAATCATTTGAATAATTTACGATGGTATTGTCGTTTTTATTTTCACGGACATTCAGTAGGTGGTACAAATCCATCTTTACTTGAAGCAATGGCATCATGCGCATTTATACTTGCTCATGATAATGTTTTTAGCAGAGATGTGCTTGGTGATCATGCCTTTTATTTTGCAGATGCAAATGCTGCAGCTCAGCTTTTAAAAGACGCTGCTTTGCTCGAAATGAAAAGAGAATTATTTACTTCCTTTCAACAAGAAAGAATTCGTACTGATTTTAATTGGCAGAAGATTACGGATGAGTATGAAGCGATGTTTAAGAAAGTAGTAGGTAGTTCTATTATTGTTTAATGAAGTAATAATGTTTGTGCTCCGCTAAACTTTAATTTGAAGATTTGGTAATTTGAAGATTTGATAATTAAGTTATACAATCAATTCTTCAAAAACTTCCTAACCAGTTTTTCTTTTTCGGTTGATAAACTAATGATGTACATTCCTGCTGAATATTCATTCATATCTAAATCACGCGTATAGAACTCAGAATTTAATACCCCAGTTTCATTGATTATTTTTCTTCCTGTTACATCAAATACTTCTAACATATAATTTTTTCCTTTTAATTTATTAGCATTGATAAAAGCTTTCTTCCATTGTGAATCATAAAACACGAAAAGATTACTCTTTGATCTAGTGAATTCTTCTACCCCAACATGCAATGTGTCGCAAACACTTCCGCTATCTGCTTTTAATTCGTAATTGGGGTTGTTGGGTAAACCAACATACGTTCTATGCCCACCTAAGTTAAAACTAAAAGGTTGGAAATTACATGCAGCACCTAAACTGTCGGGTGAATTTATAACAGAAATATTGTCTGTTACATAATTTCGCGTAGTATCACAATACAAATAATCATAATCACAATCGGGTGCCCAATATGGCACACTTAAATAAATTTTATCATCAGGGCCAACTTGCAATAGCCCCGCTATTACAGGATCCACAAAGGTATATAGTGTATCAGCACTAGCTAATATATTGGTTGAATTTAAATCATATTGCACTAAATACGAAGTATCTTGGTTACTACCTTGGTATACTGATGTAGTATATAATTTACTTGCATCGGGTGATAAGGCAAAGCTCCAATAATTTTTCCATGGTGCTGATACACTGTAATTAGCTATGGTATTTACATTTGATAGAACTCCAGTGCATCGATCAAAATCATACGACTCAATTAAATTTGTTGGCGATGTTGAAAATAACCTTTTGCCATCTTTTGTAAATTTTAGGTTTAAGGAACTTCCATGGCTTACGGGTGTACCAAGATGTTGTAAAAACGGACCAGAGACTCCTGATGGCGAAACTAAGTAAACATAAAATTCATCTAAGGCTACAGTATTACTATAACTCTTCATCACCACCCACCAATCGCGTCCGTTGCCATGTTTTACTGCTGCTATTGCATCACTTACTTTAAGACTTTGCAATTGTACGTTTTTTTGAATCACTTTTCCTAAGCCACCGTTATACGTTAAATCAATTTGATTATAAAAAAAACCGGATAGCGAAGTTACCCCGGCAGTAAATAAATAAAAACGATTAATATTTCCCGGATCAGGTACGATTATCATCTCTTGGTACCATAAAGCTGCTTTTAAACTGTCGCCATTATTCATCTTTTGATGATTTTTGTTGATTAAAAAACCAAGGTCATAGGTATAAGGAGGACCGGCGGGATGCCAAATATCAAGATCAGGAGATCCACCATAAAATAACAAGTCACCAACGCTATCACAAATACTAACACATGTACCTCGAACTCTTAATATACTTTGTGCAGGAATTGGCGCATTCAAATTCCTAAAATCAATTGCGGCACTGTCACCAAATGTCCAATATCGATCGGTAAACTGTGCATTGACAATTACAGTAAAAAATAAAAGCAAAATAAAAATGCTAAATCTTTTCATTGGTTGTTAGATGTAATAATACTTGCTAATGTAATTCGAAAAACAAAAGGTCAATCTTATCATTAATAAATGAGTTAGATTGACCTTCTGATAAATATTTTATTTCTTAATAATTTGCAATCGCATAAGCAACAGCAGCGGATGCATTCACATTTCCATAACCACGACTAGAATTTTTTGTTGGATAATATTGCGCTGTATTTTTCATACAAATCATCACTTGGTCTCTAGTCATTAAAGGACGAGCGCTCCAAACTAAAGCAGCAATACCAGCAGTTGTTGATGTTGCGCAAGAGCTACCACCAATATAACTCGCATTAACTCCTGATGGCATCAACGAAAGTGTGTTGCGAGAACTACTTGCATTTCGTTCCATTGGAATTGTAAATACCACCTGACTACCATCATGACAATCACTACATGTTGAATTATTTTCTTTAACACCCGTTACCGCAACGCATCCTGAATATGCTGCGGGATAAATAACGCCCCACCAACTTGTCCAGCTGTAAGATGTTCCTGCTGCTGCAAAAATTAATTTTCCATTATTGTAGGCATAATTTACACCATCAAGCAATACACTACTAGAAAATGGTGTTCCAATACTCATACTTACAATTTGTATATCGGTACGATTTCCAACTTTTATTAATGCGTTTTTCACTCCTGTTTTTTCTGATGATGCATCAAGTACAACATCATCAGATGCTCGAATAAAATGCAAACTTGATTGATATGCAACACCAGTAGTTGAATTTTGTGTATTCCTCGGACCAGCAGCTAATCCGCACATACTTGTGCCATGTGCGCATGAAGTATATGCACTACTTCCTGTTGTAAAATCGGTAGTGATGGTACGCGTTCCAGCTGATAATCCATCTGTAAATTGTGTTCCCAATAATGTTTGTGATGAACTTATTCCTGCATCAATTACGGAGATGGTAATGTTTTGTCCTTGTGATAATGTCCATGCTGATGGAACATTTATTAATGAATAATTCCATGGAACTAATGCAGCTGGTGTTGTAGTTGTATAATCGGCAACATTAATTGCATTTGTTGAACCTGAACAACCAGAAGCTGATTTATCAACAACATTTGCGGGCCAATATCCGAGTGGTTCGAGGTAACGTACATTTTCAAGATTTGCTAATTGTGTTAAAACTTCTTTATCAGTTATTCTCAATGTTAAAATTGGCATTACCTGATCATCTTCAACAAGTATATCTGCTAATTTAATTGGAGTCTTTGCAGTTTTATTTAGTTGCGTAAGAATTAAATTTATCAATGCATCATGCACTGCTTTATAATCGCCTGTCTTCACATTTATTTTGTGAATTATTTTACTGATATCACCAGCAGTTGCCGTTTTATATCCAATAGCAAGAGTATGATCATTGTATTGAAGTGCGCTCCAAATAGTTTTTAGATCCATCCACTCCCATTTAAAATCGTTTTTTTCTTCGAGCGTACCGATTACCAATTCATCCAATGCAGCATTGGTAAGTGCAACCCCAGAAGGCGCCGTTTGCAGTATCGCTTTTTGCTTTAAAATAATTCCTGTTGTGGATTGAGGTGTTATCTCTTCGTTATCGTGGCGGCAAGAGAAGAACACAAAAGCTATAAATGAAATTAAGAGTATGAATTTTTTCATGTAATGATTGGTTTAGCGATTTTAATTTGATAGTAAATATACCACAGAGAAGTGAAAATCAAAAGTTTTTCTTAAAGTCTTTTATCAAAATATAGATTTATACCCTTATTTAGGGTATGATTATTTAATTTCGCATATTAAATCAACTAAAAAATAAAATATGTCATTTACACTTCCTCCTCTAGCTTACGCATTTGATGCGCTTGAGCCACATATTGATGCACGTACCATGGAGATCCACCACGATAAACATCATCAAGCTTATGTAACAAATCTTAACAATGCTATTGCTGGTACTGATGCCGAAAATTTAAGTATTGAAGAGATCTGCAAAAACATTTCTAAGTATCCAATGCCAGTACGTAATAATGGTGGCGGACATTACAACCATACTTTTTTCTGGAATGTTCTTACGCCAAACGCTGGCGGTTCGCCCATTGGAACTTTGGCAACTGCCATTGAATCAACTTTTGGCTCATTAGATAATTTGAAAGCAGAGTTCAAAAAAGCAGGTATTGGACGTTTCGGCTCTGGTTGGGCATGGTTAATCGTAAAAGCTGATGGTTCATTAGCCATCACTTCAACGCCAAACCAAGATAATCCTTTGATGGACGTT
>JAYVOC010000121.1:0-15505 GCA_043758125.1 Bacteroidota bacterium
GTCCGCAGTTTATAAAAGCGGCTTCTATAAGTCGTGCGTTTGCTAAAAATACTTCTATTGATGAGATCCTAATTCATACTGGTCAGCATTATGATGAAAATATGTCGGAGGTTTTTTTTAAGGAGATGAATATTCCTAAACCTAAAATTAATTTAGGTATCTCAGAACAATCGCATGGCGCCATGACCGCAAACATGATAGCTGGATTAGAACCAATTTTTATGGATCATAAACCAGATCTTGTTCTCGTTTATGGTGATACGAATTCAACTTTAGCAGGAGCTTTAACCGCAGTTAAATTGCATATTCCAATTGCGCATGTTGAAGCAGGATTACGAAGTTTTAATTTGCAGATGCCTGAAGAAGTAAATCGAATTTTAACTGATCGCATTTCCAAATATCTTTTTTGTCCAACAACAACTGCTATTAAAAATTTAGATAATGAAGGATTTAGAAATCATGATTGTGATGTAATTTTTTCTGGTGATGTAATGCAAGATTCTGCAATTTATTATAATAAGATGGCAGATGAAAAGTCAACGATCGTTTCTAATCTTGGATTGAAAAAATATATTCTCTGCACCATTCATCGTGCGGAAAATACAGATGACCTTGAACGATTACGATCCATTGTCGAAGCGATTAATATTTTGAATGATGAAATAAATATTGTGATTCCGATTCATCCGCGCACGCGAAAAATAATGGAGCAAAATGCAATTAAATGTAATGCTAAGTTAATTGATCCAGTTGGGTATTTTGATATGATATCATTGATAAAAAATAGTGAACTTATCATTACAGATTCGGGTGGTTTACAAAAAGAAGCATTCTTCTTTAAAAAATGTTGTGTGACTTTACGAGAAGAAACGGAATGGGTAGAATTAGTGGAAGAAGGATTTAATTCACTTGCTGGATACAAGAAAGTAGACATTATTACATCCACTTACAAAATGTTAAATGTACATCCAGATTTCAATATCAATCTTTATGGAAATGGACATGCTTCGCAGCATATTGCATTACATTTATTAACTGCTTTTGCTTAAGCTACAACATTAAAAAGATCCAACATCTTTGCTAGTTCATCTACTTTTTCTGTATCACCTAGTTTCTGATACGATAATGTTAAATTACGAACCATGCGTTGAATCATATCCTTATTTTCACAAGGATTGTAATAGCTATCTTGAGGTTCTAGATTTAGCTTTTTAATAAACTGATCAATATCTGTATGTCCGAAAACGGAGCCTTTACTAAATGGATTAATATAAAATATCACCTTTTTTTTATCTGGATTTTCATCATCAGAAGCACCTAAATATGCAAGAATAAAATGCTCAGGAAGATTCACGCCAAAGATCGGTAAATTCAATTGTTGTGTGATCACTTGATAAATAATTCCTAATGCTAATGGATTACCTTTTTTACTTTCTAAAACACAATTGATATACGAATTTTGTGGCGCATGATAATTGGAGGTGTTTCCTGCAAAATTATATTGACTGAATAAAATGGTATTTACAATATTTATAATCTCAAGAGCTGTAAGATTTTCATTTAACTCTAACCAAATATCTTTTTTAATTTGAGCAATAGTTTGAAAAATTTTTTCCTCGTTTAAATCAGGATACTGGTACTTCGCCACTAAAATTGCTCCGCGTAATAAGTCATGGTCACTAGCATGAATCCATAATTTAATATCTTCTAATAAAGTATCGTATTGAATTTTATGTACAATAAACTCAATTCGATTTTGCATCACTGCATCAAAAGCATTCGACCAAGCATCTTCTAAAATAGGTATTACTTCGCGTCCTAAGCCAATCAAACGCTCTTCAATATGAAAATATACATCTTTATCTGTATCATCTAAAAGGCTTATTAATGCCTTTATTTCAGGTTCGTTGAGTGTGCTTTCCATAATACAATTATACGATTTAAGACAAGACATTTTCAAAAAGTAACTCTCAACTTTTTAACGCTATAGTGTTAATTATATTTTGTTTATATTTGAATAATTGCAACGCACAAACTCTATGAAAAAATCAATTTTTATCCTGATTTTAGTTATTTGTATATATACACCTAATGTTTTCTCACAAGCTGGAGCTGGCTTATCAGTGCAACAAAGTGGAATGTCTATTTCTTTTTTTTCTCAAAATGAAGCTTGTAACAATGGAAGTGGAAATATCAGCGCAACTGTAAATTCAGGAACTCCCCCGTATAGTTATATCTGGTCAAATGGTGGCACAACAAGTTATATTAGCAATTTACATGCGGGAACTTATACCGTCATAGTAACTGATAATAATGGTATGACAGCAAGTAACTATGAGACCATTTACAATGCTCCTTTAATACATGGATACGGAATACAAAATAATGATATTTTCCAGAAGTGTGTCGGAATAATAGATTTAAATGGTATTTCGAATGGTGTTTCCCCATATTCTTGGGATTTTGGAGATGTAATAATAAGTAATCAATACCAAGCACAAATTTGTGCAACTTGGGGACAACAAATTGCAACTAACGATGGAATTAATCCTACCACATTTCATAGGGATGTTATTGTAACTGATGCGAATGGATGTTCTGGTATCAAACCTATTGATTTAAAAACTGAAGGCTTCGCAAAACCAGATATTAAAGTGTATGATGCTTGCAATAGCCAGCCGAATGGAACCATTTATGGTTTCATTAATTTACAAGATAGTTCCAGAATGTACAATGGGTTTCCATTTTTATATGACTTTTCAGGTTATACAGGGGGTTCTATAACTGGTTTAATAGATATTTATCTATATGATTCGATAAATCCTAATCCAATAGCTTCAAGGGGCATTACACCATCATCTGCACTTTCATATTATTATCATTTTGATAATTTATCTCCAGGAAACTATCATTTGCAGTATAAAATTGATGATTGGCCTAATTCAGTTTATTATAACTCCAATCCACAGCTTAACACACCTGAAAATTTTCCAATAACCATTCATAATCTTGGAACTAATTGTGGTAATATTAATGGAAATGTGTTTGTTGATTATAATAAAGATTGCATCAAAAATCAAGCAGATGGTAATCTTCAAAATTCAATTATAAAAATTGAGCCAGGTGAAAATTTTACGGTAACAGATAGTTCCGGGAATTACTCAGTTAACTTGCTATTCGGAAATTACCTAATTAATCATAATTCCGGGATACTTGGTTTGCAAAATAATTGTCCAGGTATCTTTCCATTTTCTTTTAATTTAAGTGGCCCAAACCCTATCCAAACAATCAATTTTGCCGACACATCAAATGGAATTGCTGATCTGTTATTAAATATTTCAAGTAGTACCATTATTCCATCATTTCAGTCTGTAAGTTATATATCCGTTAAAAATAATTCATTAAATTTTCTTGTGGATGATACAATTACGCTGGTTTTTGATTCAACACTTCTTTACAATTCAACATCAGTTGCACCTTTCAGCATAACATCTAATACAATTACTTGGATTAAAGACTCCATCTCACCTTTAAATAATTTCGCAATCAATACTGTTTTTTCAATACCATCTTCAGTTCAGATAGGTGATCAGTTTAAATTTATTGCGTCTGCAAGTACTAGCTCAACAGAATCAGATTTAACAAATAATTCAGATTCGGTTGTTGTTTCTGCAAGAGGACCTTTTGATCCAAATTATATAACTGTTGATCCGCCAGGTTACAGTTCTGATCACCTTATTCCAATAACACAAAACGATTTTGATTATCAAATCAATTTTCAAAATACAGGAAATGATACCGCACACAATGTTATTTTGTTGGATACGATATCAGGAGATTTTGATTTGATTTCTTTTACTCCACTTTTATCCTCTTCTACATATTCATTAAGCATTGATAGCGGTCGTGTTTTAAAATTCAGATTTAATAATATTAACTTACCTGACAGCTCAACAAATTTTTTTGGAAGTGAAGGATTTGTCAAGTACAGAATAACAAAAAACGCTTCCTTAGCAGAAGGAACTATCATTCATAATTCTGCGGCAATTATTTTTGATTTTAATGCACCTGTAATTACCAATGATGCATTCGTTACTTTATATGATTGTGAAAACATACTTCAGAACCTTGTAATTCAACCTTTATTATGTGAGGGCAACACAGCAACTTTTAATGCAAACGCTACTTATCCGTCAACTTACGAATGGTATTTTAATAATGTCTTTCAAAATAATGATTCTGCTTTTACAACTCCACCTTTAAATGCAGGAAATGCATCGGTAATATTAATTGCTAGCACTCCTTATTGCAATGATACTTTGTCTTATGGATTAAATATCTCAGCCAATCCAACACCATCAATTATTGTAAATGGTGATACATTAAACTGCGATGATCTTTCAGCAACAACTTTTCAATGGTATTTGAATGGATTAGCTATTGTTGGAGCAAATCAGATTAGTTATGTTGCAATACAAGGAGGTGCTTATACAGTTTCAGCAACCGAATTTAATGGCTGTTCTGGAACATCTGCAGATGTAACTATCAGTTTAACTGGTATAGAAGAAATAAATAATAAAAACCTATCTATTCAACCAAATCCATTTAAAGATTATTTTACAATTTTTAATGATAACGCTGAATCTATTCGTGCAATTCAAATTTATTCTTCAGATGGAAAGATGGTTTATTCAAAAGATCATTTTGAGATTTTACCCTCAGGAAAATTTGTTATTGATATGTGTAAAAATGAAAAAGGAATTTATCTTTTGAAAGAATTTACACGAACATCAATACATATTCTTAAAATGATCAAACAATAATATTTTAGATAATTAATGCTGCTCCAACCATCTCGATAATAACACATCGTACACATAAAATCTGCCTTCCTCATCAAATATCATTTCCTTATCCACCAGAGCAGCCAAGGCGGTTTGAACTGAGCTTGTACTTCCTAACTCGTTCTTACGAATAAACTCCCCTCCTAGTACTTGTCTTGCGCCATTTTCTTTGGCTATTGCTTTCATCAACAACCATTGATTCTCAGTTAAGAGTTTTCGATAATTATAATAAACCGAAGCATTCTCTTCCAAGAGTTCTGCCATCAGACGCTCAACATACCATTCATCGGGATTACGAATTCCTTTCGAGTATAGGCGGTTGCATAGCAACTGAACATAATACGTATGATGACGACACCAATCTAATATTCGATCTGCAATAGCTTCCGATATTTTGCGCTTCCCATCAGCAAATTTTTCTATGATAAATTTACGATAAGTATCGTGTTCAATCGCAATTAAATTCAACATATCTGTCGACTGATAAAATGGTCGCGACTGGTTTCTAAACATAGCTTGCATCATCGAATTATGACTACCCGCAAAGATGAAACGGATGTTCTTCGCTTTCTGTACAAATGTTCGTAATAATGCTTCCGTATTCTTCTCTGAATACTCCAAAATTTGTTGAAACTCATCGAAGGCTAAAACAATCTGACCAGACTGTTTCTCGAGGTAAGAGAATACTTGTTCCAAGCTGTGCTCTGCCTGAACATTTGAATCTAAGGTAAACTCCACTGAAGGTGCTCCCGACATTTGATCATACTGTATCACAGGCCGTAAATGAGTGAAGAAATTTGCTAATTCACGCATCAATTTTATCTGATTGGAATCAAGTTTGCCAAGTGTACTTTTAGCAAGTAATTTTACAAGATCAGTCTGAGAAGTTGTGGGATATAAGTCAATGTAAAAACAACGAACACCTTTCTTACCTTTTAGCTGCTGAAACACATGTTGAATCAGCCAGGTTTTACCCATTCTTCGAAGAGCAGTAACTGTTGTATTTCGTCCGTTTTTTATTCCTTCTAATAATTGCTCTGTTTCAATTTGCCGATTACAAAAATATTCGGGACTGTGATATGCGATTACGGGAAAGGGATTTTCAATTTTCTCCATTGCGTAAAGTAGGTTATGTTATTTACATAATACAAAGAAACAAAATTTATCACTCTAACAAAAGTCATTTGTCTTATATTTACCTTTTAAGATTACTTTCGATTTTTAAAACAAAGAGACATGACAAGGAGAATATTTATATCAATTATTTTTTTTGATAAATAATTATTTAATCAGGACTTAAATTGTTTGCTTAATTGATATCTTTAATTTTTTTACTTAATTAACTTATCTTTAAATATATGAACCGATTCATTTCATTGTTGTTATTTGCCTTATTCAGTCAGATTGCTAAATCCCAAGTGAGTCAATCATACATGCCTTCTGTTAACGGACCTGTTAATGCTATAGTAAGGTTCCATGATGTGGTTTATATTGGAGGTGATTTTACACTTGTTGATTCCATTCCGAGAAAAAATCTTGCAGCAGTTGATGCGAACACCGGAATTCTTTTACCTTGGCAACCAGATCCAAATAATAGTGTTACAAGTTTTCTTTTAGCAGATAATAAATTAATTGTCGGAGGTTCTTTTGATAGTTTGGCTGGAGTAAAAAGAGGAGCTATTGGTATTTTTGATTTACAAGGAAATACTATTATTGGAAATGATTTTAAATTTCAAACCTCATTTGGAGATCAAGCTCTATTCAGGCTAAATAACTTTATATACTGTGCAGATTATGATTCGGCTTATAATTATGCCATCAGACGCTTTGATATAAATACATTACAAAAAGATAATAGTTGGACCAGCGACCAAATTAATCTTTTGGGATTATCATCAATTGCAATTATGGGTAATTTTTTATATGCGGGTGGAAATTTTGATGGCGTAAATAGTGATTTTAATTTTCGGCTTTTTTGCCGCTTTAATTTACAAACAGGACATCTGGACACCTCATATCATGTTCAACCCGGTAATCTCAATAATGATTGGATTAGTCAGATTTTAACCTATCAAGGAAAGTTGTATGTAGTAGGAAGTTTTCGTCAGATTGGTGGTGTTAACCAATATGGAGTTGCCGAAATTGATTCTTCAGGAAATGTTACCACAAAATCATTTAATTGTAGTAACAGTCAGAATTATTCTATATTTCTACAAGGTAATTATTTATGGATTGGAGGTAATTCTTCCACAATCGGAGGGAATTTCTGTCCACGTATAGCTCAAGTAAATATTAATACAGGTTATTCCAGCTGTTGGGATATTTCGAGCTCTGGAATTTTCAATGCATATTATGTTAGTGCGATTTGTGTACATGAAGATACAGTTTATTTAGGCACCCCAAATATTTCAAACTTCTTTAAAAATTTTAAAGCCTTCGTCGGAAATCCAAGCTATATAAATCTTGGAACAGATACTATTGTGTGTCCTTTCAGTCCGTTTACAATTACAGCTGACACCTCATTTCAAAGTTTTCAATGGAGTACGTCCGCTACTACTTCTTCAATATTAATTGCAACTCCTGGTAATTATTGCGTTACTGCTACAAGAAGTTCTGGATGCAAGGCGATCGACTGTTATGAAGTGTTGGCATGCACAGGAATAAGTGAAATCGAAAAGGAGATATTTTCAATCTATCCGAATCCCTTTACAGATGAAATTAAAATTACAAATACAAAAGCCTTTGGTGAGATAATCATTTTAGATCTCACTGGAAAAATATTAATTAGAACGAAATCAAATAACGGACAAACAAAAATTAATGGTGCTGAATTATACCCTGGATTATATCTTTTGAATTATAAAAATGGATCTACTTCGATAACAAAGAAAATTGTGAAAATGTAAATCGTTTACTATTTGAAAGCTAATAAAAAAAGCTAGTTTTACACCTCAGAAAAATCATCACGCATTAATTAAAATTACCTAAAATTTCGATCTTTGCTAAATGATTCAGCATCCATCTGATTTTACTCCCGAACTTCTTGAATACTTATTGAGTTTTATTTCTGATGAAAGAAAAGAAAGATTCAATTCTGTATTAGCTAATCGTACAAGACATATTACGGTAGCGATGGAAAATTCAACAGATGGACATAATACAAGTGCAGTAATGCGCAGTTGCGAATGTTTCGGTATTCAAGATATTCATGTGATCGAAAATGGATCTTACATAAAACCTGCAAAAAATGTGACCAACGGTGCTAATAAATGGTTATCTATAAACAATTATAGCGAAAGCGAAAATAACACCTTAGCATGTATCCAAACGTTACGCAATAAAGGCTATCGCATTGTTGCTACGACTCCACATATTTTTGAAAAGGCAGTTCATGAATTAGATATTTCCAAACCCATTGCGTTATTTTTCGGACAAGAACGAGATGGCATCTCACAATTATTGATGCAAGAAGCAGATGAATTTGCCATCATTCCAATGCAAGGATTTTCAGAAAGTTTTAATATGTCCGTTGCAGCATCAATTATTCTTTACGATCTTACTCAACGTTTGAGAGAAAGTAATTCTATCAATTGGAAATTATCAACTGATGAAATTACAGAGATAAAAAAAGATTGGACTTTGAAAAGCCTTTTTCGGCCCGAATTATTTATTCGTAGATTTGAAGAAGAACAATCTGCAAAAAAATAATGTTTACTGATATTCATACACATCAAACAAAGACTTCCAATGATTGTATCAGTATTTTCAATTTACTAAATACAGATACTATTGCAACTGATCTGGAATCAAAAAATAATTTTTCTATTGGCATTCATCCACGATTTATTCGTGTTGAATCATCGCTTGAAGATATTCGAATTATTCAATTTCATGCTAAAAAGAAAAACGTTTTAGCAATCGGCGAATGTGGACTTGATCGAACAAGTGAAACGCAATTCGAACTCCAAATCTCGATTTTCGAAGACATGGTTCGCCTATCCGAAGAAATTAAAAAACCACTTATCATTCATTGTGTAAAAGCGTATGATGACATAAGAATCCTACATAAAAAATTAAAGCCCAAACAACCCTGGATTTTGCATGGTTTTAATGTTAAAATATCGGTAGCAAAACAAATGCTCGAAGAAGGATTTTACTTTTCTTTTGGTGATGCGATTTTACATGATGACTCGATGGCATCTTTAGTTTTACCAACTATTCCAGATGGTAAATTTTTCCTTGAAACAGATGCCTCTGAAGTCTCTATCAATGCTATCTTTGCACGCACTGCAATTTTGAGAAACACCTCTGAAATTTCATTGAAATCGCAGCTTCACCAACAATTTTTAAAGTTATTCCATCATGTCTGATCGTTCCTGGCTTTCCAGAACTGCATTATTAATTAATGAAAACCAGCTTACTACTCTCGAAAACGCCCATGTAATCGTGATTGGTTTAGGTGGTGTTGGCTCTTTTACAGCTGAATTTCTTTGCCGTGCAGGAATAGGAACCTTAACAATTGTTGATGGTGATCAAGTGGAAGCTAGCAATAGAAATCGGCAACTTCCCGCTTTAAAATCAACGGAAGGTCGTTATAAAACTGAAATCATGAAGGAGCGATTACTTGATATCAATCCAGACTTAAAGTTGAATGTGATCAAAGAATTTATCAATCCAGCTGAAGTAAATAATTTATTAAGTTTTCCTTATGATTACGTGGTAGAGGCAATCGATTCAGTAACACCAAAAATCACTACGTTAGTTGCAGCATATCGTAAAGGATTAAAAATCGTGAGTTCAATGGGTGCTGGTGGCAAATTAGATCCTACAAAAATTAAAGTAGTTGATATTAGCGAAACACATGAATGCCGACTAGCACAATGTGTTCGCAAAAGGCTTAAGAATCATGATATCCGTACGGGAATAAAAGCAGTTTTCTCTTACGAAGAAGTGATCAAAGAATCGCTCATTATGACTGATGGAACGCGATATAAAAAATCGGCTTATGGCACAATTTCCTACCTTCCTGCTACCTTTGGAGCCGTTTGCGCATCAGTGGTAATTCGTGATCTTATCGCAACAGAAAATACGTCTATTGAAAATATTAATCTCCTTAAAGATCAACAAGCATAACAGCTTTCAACAAACATAATCATTGAAATTTACATTACAAAAAACAGATACAGCGAGTAAAGCAAGAGCGGGATTTCTTGAAACGGATCACGGCAAAATTGAGACACCGATCTTCATGCCAGTTGGTACTGCGGGAACCGTTAAGAGTGTTCATCAGCGCGAACTAGCAAATGATATTGGGGCACAAATTATTTTAGGAAATACGTATCATTTGTATTTGCGTCCCGGAACTACCATTCTTGAGAAAGCTGGTGGCTTACATAAATTTATTGGTTGGGATAAACCAATCCTTACTGATAGTGGTGGCTACCAAGTTTTTTCTTTGAGTGATATTCGAAAAATTAAAGAAGAAGGTGTTCATTTTACTTCTCATATTGATGGATCAAAACATTTTCTTTCACCAGAAATTGCAATGGATACACAACGAAGTATTGGAGGTGATATCATCATGGCATTTGATGAATGTACTCCCTACCCTTGCGAATATGACTTGGCAAAAAAATCAATGGAATTAACACATCGTTGGTTGAAACGTTGCTGCACACATTTCGATAATCACCCACCACTTTATGGCCATTCACAAACTTTATTTCCAATAGTACAAGGAAGTACGTATAAAGATTTGCGTAAACAAAGCGCAGAATTTATTGCATCAATGGATCGCGAAGGAAATGCTATTGGTGGATTATCCGTTGGAGAACCAGCAGAAATGATGTACGAGATCACTGATCAAATGACAGATATTTTACCAAAAGATAAACCACGTTATTTGATGGGTGTTGGAACTCCTGCAAATATTTTAGAAGGAATTGCTCTTGGCGTAGATATGTTTGATTGTGTGATGCCAACACGAAATGCTCGCAATGGTATGCTTTTTACTAAAGATGGTATTATTAATATCCGTAATGAGAAATGGAAAGCAGATTTCTCACCTATAGAAGCAGATGGTACTTGTTATGTTGACACTGCATATAATAAAGCGTACTTACGTCACTTGCTAATATCGAAAGAAATTCTTGCCGCACAAATTGCAACCTTGCATAATCTAGGTTTCTATCTTTGGTTGGTGAAGGAATCAAGAAAACATATTCTTGCAGGAACATTTTCTTCATGGAAACCTGAAATGGTTAAACGAGTAAGCAATAGATTATAAATAAAAGTATTTCGAAATAAAAATAATGAAGATTAAAATATTAGATCGTTACATCGTTAAGAAATTCTTAGGGACTTTTTTCTTTGCCTTGGGATTAATTATAGCGATCGCAATCGTATTTGATATTTCCGAAAAGATTGATGATTTTTTAGAGCGACAAGCTCCAATGAAAGCAATCATCTTTGATTATTACATGAATTTTATTCCCTATTTCGGAAATCTTTTTAGTCCTTTATTTGTGTTTATTGCAGTAATATTTTTCACGTCCAAACTTGCAAACAATACTGAAATAATTGCAATACTTGCCAGTGGTGTAAGTTTTCGAAGATTACTGATGCCATACATGTTTTCAGCAGGCGTTTTAGCAATTATATCCTTAGGACTTAACACGTATATTATTCCACATTCAAATGCAACACGATTGGCATTTGAATCGCGCTATATTAAAAATCCATTTGTTTACAGAAATAAAAATGTACATCGACAAATTAGTCCTGGTAATTTTATTTATTTCGAGAGTTATAATAATATTGATAAGATAGGTTACCAGTTTTCCTTTGAAAAATTCGAGAAAGGAAAGTTAACCTACAAGCTATTATCAGAAAGAATATTATGGGATAGCATTAAAAGCAATTGGATATTAGAAAATTATTTTGTTCGTCAAATAAATGGTGAAACAGAAAAGATGAAAAGTGGTTTTCGAATGGATACTACATTTGCTTTTTATCCAAATGAATTTAATCGAAGAGTTGATTATATTGAAACAATGGATGCTTCCAAACTAGATGGGTTCATAGAACAGGAGCGAATTCGAGGCTCTGAAGAACTTCCATTTTATCTCATTGAAAAATACAAACGAACTTCTTTTCCTTTCGCAACATTTATTCTAACAATAATTGGAGTTTCACTTTCAAGCAGAAAAGTAAGAGGAGGAATAGGTGTGCAAATAGGAATAGGATTACTTTTAAGTTTCACTTATATTATGTTCATGCAAATAAGTACAACATTCTCAACAAATGGAAATGTACCGCCTATGCTTGCAGTTTGGATTCCAAATATTGTTTATTCCTTCGTTGCAATTTATTTGCTTCGAAGAGCAATGAAATAATTTTATTTATACAACAGACTCATCGTATACTTTCACTGTATTGTAAAGTGTATCTCGTTCAACTGGAATTCTTCCTGAATGTTTTATTAAATCTACTAACTGGTCAGTTGATAAAACTGGCACTTGTTCTTCAGAGCCTGCCATCGAATAAATTTTTGTACTGTCATCGATAGTGCCATCTAAATCATCAACACCAAATGATTGTGTCAGTTGTGCTGTTGATCTTCCTATCATTGGCCAATAAGCTTTTACATGTCCGAAATTATCGAGATAAATGCGACCAATTGCATACGTTTTCAAATCTTCAATTAAATTTACTTCAGGCACATAACTCATATCATTATCACCGTTGCGAAACTTCAACGGAATAAATGTTTGAAACCCTTGTGTACGATCTTGCAATTCACGTAACCTACGCATGTGATCAACGCGATGAGCATGGGTTTCAATGTGTCCGTAAAGCATTGTTGCATTACTTCTAATTCCTAGTTGATGTGCAGTTTCATGAATCTCTAACCAACGATTAGAATCACATTTATCACCAGCAATTTCTAATCGAACTTTTTCATCAAAAATTTCTGCTCCACCTCCAGGAATTGAATCTAAGCCATTATCCTTTAGGTATTGTAAACCTTCTTTGATACTCATTTTTCCTTTGCGAAACATGTAATCTAATTCAACAGAGGTAAAAGCTTTTATATGCAAAGTTGGTCGATGATCCTTTATTCGTTTTAATAATTCAGCAAAAAAATGAACATCCATTTTAGGATGAACACCACCAACAATATGCACTTCAGTAATTGCTTTACCATCGTATTCCTTTACACGATTTACCATCTGTTCAATGTCAAGCTCCCAACCATCTTCACGCTTTTTATACTCACGTGAATAAGCACAAAATTTACAAGCGAAAACACAAATATTAGTAGGCTCAATATGAAAATTACGATTAAAATAAGTGTATTGGCCATTTTTCTTTTCGCGCACATAATTTGCAAGTACGCCTAAAGAAGAAAGCTCAACATTTTCAAAAAGCCAAAGTGCATCTGCATCAGAAATTCTTACACCTTCAATAATTTTAGCTGCAATATTTCTTAAATTTATATCAGATGATTTAAGTATTGTATCTATTGCGATATGATTCATTTATAATAAAATTTGTAATTGATACTATTATTGTGGTAAATAAATAAATTTTGCGGATTCAGTATTCACGATTCCATCAAACTGGAAAATATAAAATCCTGCACTCATTCCTTGCAACGAAATAGTAAACATATCACCGGGGTTTATGTTTTCTTTTTTCTCAAAAATTAGCTGACCAATGGCATTAAATAACCTTAATGAAGTTTGTTGACTTTCAGAAAACTTTGTTTGAATATTTATACTATTCAAACCTATAAGTGGATTAGGGAAAATTTGAATTCCACTATTTTCACAATTAGTGATTGATGTTGAATTTACTCTAAAACTAGAACTTGAATAATTATTTACGCTATTGCTATCTACAATATTTATTCGAGCTTCAAATAAATTTTCGCCAAAAATTCCAGAAATTGTTGGCAAATGAATTATTAAATTGGAATGAGGAGCAATAGTATCTAAACAAATATATTTTTTTTCAATACCTGAATTGATACTATACCTAATAGGAATACTACTTATTGGAGTATTGCCTTCATTTGCCAATCGAATTATTGGAATAAAACAACGATTTGCTGCTAGCGTAACTGGAGAAAGAATACTATCAATTGAAAGTTCTTTGCTAATAGAATTTAATGCTATTGATCCATTAGAATTTTTAATAGAGCTTCTAGCAACATTCAATGTAGTATACATTTTTCTCGTTTGATCTGGTGTAAAAAACATCATACATTTATCGTCTGTATAATCCATATAATTCATGTACATCACACCGGGCGTAACAGGCGAACAATTATCGAGTGATGGAAATCCAGGGCAACGAAAATGGGAATCACCCTGATCGGGAGTATCAGCAATTCCATCGCCTTGAGTGGGATCAGCATTACATGCGCCATTATCATCACCCCATATATGTCGCATACTTAACCAATGTCCTATTTCATGGGTTGAAGTACGTCCTAAATTATAAGGTTTTTTTAGATGACCAACGCGACCAATTGCAGTATTAATAATTACAATGCCATCACGAAATTGCGATGTACCTGGCAATGCGGCAAACCCTAAAACATTATCTTTAAGCGAGCAAACCCAAATATTTAAATAAGAACTATCAGGCCACGCATTTTTGCCACCAGCAGCATCAAAAAATATAGAAGTATCATTATATGCAAATTCCACATTACTTGTAAATGTCCTTGTAATTCCATCAGAGAAATTTCCAATAGGATCCTGTTTTGCTAACTGAAAACGAATTTTGCTATCATTAATAAAATTTTGCCATACGGAAGGAATATCAATAATTGTTGAGTTAATAGCACTATAATCTTCATTGAGAACATCAATTTGAGATTTTATTTGTTCATCAGAAATATTCTCAACAGCATTGTGGTAAAGCACATGAACTACAACCGGAATTATAATAACTGGTGTTACTATTGAAGAACCTTTTTGAGAATTTAAAGATTGTTGAGTTAAAGATTCAATATCCTCAATGCGACGTTTCAAAATAGGATTTGAGTTGTTGATCCACTTTTGCAAACTAATAGTTTCACACTTACGATTTTGTGCTTGCAATGGATGAAATATAGTCTGAAGAAGTAGGATAAAGTAAATCACCCTTGAGGCTAAACGGAAATTCATACAGACTTTAGTGTTATCAATATTATGCCTCAAATTTACAAAGAAAGCATGTCCTTGTCAAAGGAAATCAAGCATAATATCAACATACTTGAAATCACTCGGCACTTGAATCAAATTTGCACAAAAGGTAATTTCCTTCCTGATGAATAATTGTTTTATCCTTAATCATATTTCTGGAGGTAAGGGTAAAATCCCACATTCGAAAATCAATAGCAATTGGAGAAACGATTGTTGAGTCTGGGCGATTAGGATAAAGCAACTTAGCACGTTCAATAACATGCTGATTAATATTTTCAGGTAAAAGTCCAACCCCATAAATCGAATAAAAATTTTTATACCAAGGAAGTAAGAAAAAGGGCTCATGAATAATTGCTTTATATCCGACAGGAATACTTCGTTGTGCTTCACATAAAAAACTATCATCATCAGGCAATGGCAAGATGACGCAATCTAAAGGCGTATTGTTTGCAATCCAAAAATGCA
>JAYVOC010000122.1:0-5582 GCA_043758125.1 Bacteroidota bacterium
TAATCAACATCAATAAAACAAACATAACAGAACTTTTGCCTCTCATCAAATAATTCATGACCTTTGAACCAGCAAAAAAATTATGGTAAAGTATACACCTGCATATCTTAAAAAGCTGGAAGACCTTTTAAAAGAAGGAGCTTATGAAGTGCGTTATGAGAAGGGGAATTTTAAATCTGGATATTGTATTCTAGAAGATAAAAGGGTAGTAGTTATCAATAAATTTTCAACATTGGAAAGCCGAATTCAAGCCCTGATGGAGATTATTCAAGCGATGGCTGCTAGCGGACTTCTAAACAGTGATCTCAAACAAGCGGGTATGAAAAATCCAATTTTGACAAAAGATTTGAGCGCTGATGTTGAAATCGAATTTGGTAACGATACATCTGAAATTATTGCTTCAAGTGAAAATGAATCAACAGAAAATAACGAACAATAAACCTTGCTGAAAGTTACTTTTTTAGGCACTGGTACTTCACAAGGCGTTCCTGTAATAGCTTGTACTTGCATTATTTGTACCAGTGAAGATTCTAGAGATAAAAGATTACGGACTTCCATTTTATTGGAGGATGAAAATACAACAGTTGTTATTGATTCTGGCCCCGATTTTCGCCAACAATTATTGCGTGCTAAAGTGATGAAGTTGGATGGATTAGTTTTTACTCATGAACATAAAGATCACGTTGCTGGGATGGATGATATTCGAGCTTTCAATTACATCTTAAAACGACCTGTTGATATTTATGCTACCGAACAAGTTCAACAGGCTTTGCGGAGAGAATTTCATTACGCTTTTGATGGGAATAAATATCCCGGAACTCCTGAGTTAATTCTTCATACCATAGTTAAAGAGCCATTTAATGTTGGTACAATTGCGTTGCAACCCATCCTTGTTAAACATTATATGCTTGATGTTTTCGGCTATAGAATTGGTGATTTTACCTATATTACAGATGCTAAAACAATCCCTGAAGAGGAGATAGAGAGAATGCAAGGAACAAAGATTTTGGTGATAAATGCACTTCGTCGAGAAACCCATGTTTCCCATTTTTCTTTAAACGAAGCGTTGGCAATGATTAAAAGGATAAATCCTGAAAAGGCATATTTAATACATTTGAGTCATCAGATGGGAAAGCATGCTGATTTAAACAGAGAATTACCACCCAATGTTGAATGTGCTTATGATGGTTTAGAGCTATTTTTTAATTGATTTTTTAATTCTTACATGTTTTATGCAAGATCAATGTATTATTTGTTGAAACTACTACTAATTTAATATCAACGCGATAAAATTTATCGTACTTTTGTAGGGCATGCAACCCAAACTGATTATAGCTATTGATGGCTACTCTTCCTGCGGGAAAAGCACTGTTGCGAAAGCACTTGCTAAGAAACTGCAACTCCACTATATCGACTCTGGAGCTATGTACAGGGCAGTTACCTTGTATTTTTTAGAAAATGACATTCCCATTCCTGGTCCAGAAGAAGTTCACGATTTTGTATACGATTTTGAAAAGGTGTTGGATGAGGTTCATATCAGTTTCCAATTTAATCCCGACTCTGGCTTTAGTGAGGTTTATCTTAATGATAAAAATGTAGAATTAGAGATTCGTAGTATGTTGATCAGCGAAAATGTTAGCCACGTAAGTTCTATAAAAGCAGTTCGTGATCGGTTAGTAGCCTTGCAACAAATGGCTGCTGATAGTGGAAGTTTAGTAATGGATGGTCGCGATATTGGGACTACTGTTTTCCCAAATGCTGATCTGAAAATTTTCATGAAAGCTGATCCGATGGTGAGAGCAAATCGTCGCTACAAAGAGATGCAGGATAAAGGAATTGAAGTGACACTTGAAGAAGTAATAAACAATGTAGTTGGTCGTGATTACGAAGATACCCATCGGGAAGAAAGTCCTTTGAGAAAAGCTGTTGATGCCATTGTTTTAGATAACACGCATATCAGTCAAGAAGATCAAGTTGAATTTGTTTTAAATGAGATTCAAAAAGTAAAAAACCAAGCTAAAAGCTCCATCTAATAAACTATAACATAGCGTTAAACGTTTGAGAGTTAAATATTGACCATGAAAGTTACCATTGATGCGAATTCTGGATTTTGTTTTGGGGTTGTTTATGCCATTCAAATGGCAGAAGATGAACTCGACCTCAATGGGAATTTATATTGCTTAGGCGACATCGTTCACAATGGAGAGGAAGTGGATCGGCTAAAAGCAAAAGGACTTCAGATAATTAATCACGAAGAATTAGCAAACTTAAAAGATTGTAAGGTTTTGATTCGCGCACATGGTGAGCCACCTTCTACTTATCAACTTGCTTTAAAAAACAATATTGAATTGATAGATGCTTCTTGTCCTGTCGTGTTGAAGTTGCAACATCGTGTAAAGACAAGTTTTGAATCGGCAGAAATTACGAACGGTCAAATTGTGATTTATGGTCAGCCAGGACATGCTGAAGTTAACGGCTTAGTAGGACAGACAGAAGGAAAGGCAATTGTTGTTTTTACTGAAGATGATTTAGATCAAATTGATTATTCGAAACCAGTTCATTTCTTTTCGCAGACTACCAAAAGCACCAAAGGTTTTGAGAAAATGGTGCAGGTGATTCAAGGAAGGATTATACAATTTAAGGGTTCACTTGAAGATGGTGATTTCATTACCAACGATACTTTATGTCGTCAAGTTTCTAATCGTGAGCCGCACATGCGTCGCTTTTCTATGGAGCATGAAGTGATTATTTTTGTGAGTGGTAAGAAGAGTTCAAATGGTAAAGCACTTTACAGTGTTTGCAAAGAAACTAATCCAGAGAGTTATTTTATCTCTAATGCTGATGAGTTAGATGCAAATTGGTTTGAAGGAAAAGAGTCGATTGGGATTGCGGGCGCTACGTCTACACCTATGTGGTTGATGGAAGATGTAAAAAGTAAGATTGAAACTTTTGAAAATGTAATTGCTTGATAAGTAGTAAATTGATTTAAGTTATTTCAATTGAAATATTGATGATATTTTTCTCACTAACCTAAAAAAACTTCGTCTTTTTGCATTCTAAAAAATTTAAAACCAATTGAATTTTTCATAGATTAATTGGTCACAATTTTCTGTGAATTTGAGGATAAATAATTCTTTGTAATTAAGGATTAATTAATTACATTTGCGCTCCTTTTTCTAGGTAGATATGAAGAGGGACTATAAACTAGATGGCAAATACTTCCAATATTCTGGAGAACAACTCCGCAGTGCAATTTGCAGTACCCGATCCAAACGATTTCGATTGGAACGACACAGGTAAAGCAGTTGATACTTACAAATCAGATGACCGTACGAAGCAAGAAGCTTTGTATGATCAAACGCTGAATCAAGTGCTGGAACGAGAAATCGTAATGGGCGAAATCATCGGCCTTACCAGCAAAGAGGCTGTAGTCAACATTGGCTACAAATCAGATGGCCTTATCCCGCTAGCTGAATTTCGTCACATGCCTGATCTTAAGGTAGGTGATAAAATTGAAGTTTATGTGGAAACAGCTGAGGACAAAAATGGTCAGCTGATCTTATCTCACAAAAAGGCGCGTGCCATGAAATCATGGGAACGTGTTAATGAAGCTTTGGAGAAAGATGAAGTTATTACCGGTTACGTGAAATGCCGCACAAAAGGCGGTTTGATCGTAGACGTATTTGGCATCGAAGCATTCCTTCCAGGATCGCAAATTGATGTTAAGCCTATCCGTGATTATGATATCTACGTAGGCAAAACCATGGAATTCAAGATTGTGAAAATCAATCAAGAATTTAAGAACGTGGTAGTATCCCACAAAGTGCTTATCGAGAATGAAATGGAGAAGCAAAAAGTGGAAATCATGAGTAAATTGGAGAAAGGTCAAGTACTCGAAGGAACTGTGAAAAACATCACTTCTTATGGTGTGTTCATGGATCTTGGCGGTGTAGATGGTCTACTTCACATTACTGATATCAGCTGGGGACGTATTACCCATCCTGAAGAAGTGTTGAAATTAGATGAGAAAATCAATGTTGTAATTCTTGATTTTGATGATGAGAAGAAACGTATCGCTTTAGGATTAAAGCAACTTACTCCTCAACCATGGGAATCATTAGACAAAGAATTAAAACAAGCAGATAAAGTAAAAGGTAAAGTAGTTGTTCTTACTGACTACGGTGCTTTTGTTGAAATCATACCAGGTGTTGAGGGTTTGATTCACGTTTCAGAAATGTCATGGTCACAACATTTACGTAGCCCTCAAGATTTCTTGAAGGTTGGTGATGAAGTAGAAACTGTGATTCTTTCTATCGATCGTGACGAGCACAAAATGTCACTTGGATTGAAGCAATTATCTCCTGATCCTTGGGGACAAATTCTTGAGAAATATCCTGTTGGATCTAAGCATAAAGCTAAAGTGCGCAACTTCACCAATTTCGGTGTATTCGTAGAATTAGAAGAAGGTGTTGATGGATTAATTCATATCTCAGATCTTTCATGGAACAAGAAAATCAAGCACCCTGCTGAATTCACTAAAATTGGTGAAGAATTAGATGTTGTTGTTCTTGAAGTGGATGTTGAAAATCGTAGATTAAGTTTAGGACATAAGCAATTAGAAGATAACCCTTGGGATACTTACGAAACAGTTTTAGGAGTTGGTAATTTACAAGAAGGTGTTATTGGAAAAGTAACTGATAAAGGCGCTGCAGTATTATTTAACAGCTTTGGTGTTGAAGCATTCGCTCCATACCGTCAGTTGCAGAAAGAAGATGGTACGATTGCGAAAGAAGGCGAAACACTTGAGTTTAAAGTGATCGAATTCAGCAAAGAAAATCGTCGTGTTGTTGTTTCTCACTTACGTGTTTATGATGAGAAAGCTCCTGTAGGTAAAACATCGGAAGGTGGTGATACTGAAAAAGCTGCTCCACAACAATCTACTACTCAGAAAGCAGTTAAGAAGATTAAAGAATCGCAAGAGAAATCTACACTTGGAGATATCGACGCATTAG
Source organism: Bacteroidota bacterium (assembly GCA_043758125.1). Lineage (GTDB taxonomy): Bacteria > Bacteroidota > Bacteroidia > AKYH767-A > OLB10 > JANXSD01. The sequence goes on from JAYVOC010000122.1 coordinate 5,013, forward strand.
CAGCATTGAAAATGTCGATGGAAGCTAGTGAGAAGAAAACTGATGAGAATTAATCTTAATTAAGGATTTCCTTTCTAAAGGATATTAAAATATAAACCGTTGTTATCGAAAGATAGCAACGGTTTTTTTGTTGGATTAACTTTTACTTTTTTTAAACACGATTAAAAAGATTACTATGATTACCAGGATTTATTTTAATTCAAGTCCCTCCTTCGGAGGGATTTAGGGAGGCCTTTAAACAAGATTAAGATTAGCAGGTTTTTTCTTGAACACTTCCGATAGCTATCGGAATTTAAAGATTACTATGATTACCCAAAAAGTACAAGACTTCTTGGCACGCACGATTTAAAATAAGTTTATATAAAATTCAAGTCCCTCCTTCGGAGGGATTTAGGGAGGCCTTTAAACAAGATTAAGATTAGCAGGTTTTTTCTTGAACACTTCCGATAGCTATCGGAATAAAAAAATAGAAAAACTTATTCTTTTATAATTTTCTGTGTAACAATTTTATCCTTCGTTACCACCTTTACAAAATAAACTCCTGAACTTAAATTAGAAACATTAATAGCA
>JAYVOC010000123.1:0-3818 GCA_043758125.1 Bacteroidota bacterium
AACAGAAAGGTCTTCTTAAAGTTGCTGATATGGGCGAACTTTGGGAAAGCAATACCGGATTTCCTATTCCGTTAGGATGTATCGCTGTCCGTCGTTCACTTTCGGAAGAGTTGAAAAGGGAAATTAATACTTGCATCAAAAATTCTATCGAACATGCTTTCGCAAATCCAAATGATTCGAAAGATTTTGTTAGTAATAATGCCCAGGAAATGAGTCGCGAGGTACAACAACAACATATTCGCCTCTACGTGAACGAATTTTCAATAGATTTGGGCAACGATGGTAAGGCAGCTATAAAAGCGCTTTTTTCGAAAGGAATAAAGCTTGGATTATTACCAACATTAAGTGAACCTATATTTATAAATGAATAAATAGTTTAGCATGATTGTAGTTACAGGCGCAGCTGGTTTTATAGGCAGTTGTTTGGTGAGTAAATTAAATACGTTAGGACATACGAATCTTATTCTTGTTGATGACTTTTCGAAAATCGATAAATCAGAAAATCTTCATAATAAAAAGTTTGATTCTAAAATCGAAAGAGATATTTTTGAAAAATGGCTCGAACAAAATCCAGGAAAGATTTCTTATGTATTTCATATCGGTGCACGAACGGATACAACTGAATTTAACAAAGAAATTTTTGATCGCTTAAATGTCGCATACACAAAAATGCTTTGGAATTATTGTTTCAAAAATAATATTTCTTTCGTATATGCATCATCTGCAGCTACGTATGGAGGCGGAGAATTCGGATATGTTGATGATGAAATGCAAATCCCAAAGTTGCAACCATTGAATCCTTATGGATGGTCGAAACAAGAATTTGATATTTGGGCTTTACAACAAACGCAAACTCCACCAAATTGGGTAGGACTAAAATTTTTTAATGTTTACGGACCCAATGAATATCATAAAAATAGAATGGCTTCTGTAATCATGCATGCATTTAATCAGATCAAAGAAAATGGTAAAGTGAAATTATTTCGATCGCATCGTTCAGACTATAAAGATGGTTGGCAAATTCGCGACTTCGTTTACGTGAAAGATGTTGTATCAGTTTGTATTTATTTATTTCAAAATAAAATTAAATCAGGAATCTATAATTTGGGAACTGGTAAAGCTCGCTCATTTTATGATCTTGCAGTTGCGACTTTTGAAGCAATGAATACTAAAATTGCGATTGACTTCATAGATATTCCAGCTGACATACGAGATACATACCAATATTTTACAGAAGCTGATATGTTGAAATTAATTGAAGCAGGTTATAAAAATCCATTTACAAGTTTAGAAGATGGAGTAGGGGATTATGTAAAAAATTATCTGTTATCTAATAATTATTTATAGAGGATTTACGAGCATAATTCATCTAACACCATAACAATAGAATTAAAATAATGAATATTAAAAAACTCCTTAATTCAAAAGTTTTTCGCTATTTTATTTCAGCAGGAATAGCAACCTGGGTTGATATTACTATTTATTTTTTAGCGTATAATTATATTTATCAGAAGTCGGATATTGATATGTTTGGGATGGTAACTGTATCTGCAGCAACTGCGTCTTTAATTTTATCATATACCTGCGGACTAATTACAAATTTCCTTATAACAAAATTTATGGTGTTCAAAGAATCCGATTTGGAAACACACAAACAACTTTTTCGTTACGTACTAGTAGCAATTGTTATTCTTGGATTTAATTATGTAATGATGAGTTTCTTGATTAAAAAGTTGGAGTGGTATCCTACAATTGCAAGAGCAGCTTCTGCATTAACTATTGGTGTTTTGAGTTTCGTTATACATAAAACATTTTCATTTCGTGTGAGTGCAGAAAAAAAAGAGATATTATAATTGGTCTTTCAATTCTTCGAGGTAAGATTTAATCTTTAAAAGTGATTCTCTTATCTCCACTTGTTGTTCAAGATCACCTTTGTTATCTTTAAGTTTCTTCTTCGCACCATCTAACGTATAACCCCTTTCTTTTACTAAATGGTAAATCAATTTTAAATTTGATAAATCTTCAACTGTAAATAATCGATTTCCTTTTTTGTTTTTTTTAGGTTGTAATACTTCAAATTCATTTTCCCAAAAACGTATTAATGAAGTATTCACTTTAAATATTTCTGCAACTTCGCCAATACTGTAATAAAGTTTTTCTTGCTCTTTATCAAAATCTATTAATGGCACCATGATGATATTTTTTAGATCGATGATTGTAAGTTATACAATTGGTATTATTTTCAATCGAATGACTGATTTTGCTGTGTCGCCATCTCTCGTACTTTATCGTATTCTTCAGCACTCAAATCGTTAAAGAAGAAGTTTATCGGATCAATTTTTTGTCCGTTTTTTATAACTTCATAATGCACATGCGGACCAGTAGAGGATCCCGTATTCCCAACATATCCGATAATGTCACCACGCTTTACATGTTGTCCTTGCGTAACATTAAACCTGCTCATGTGTCCGTATAAAGTTTCATATCCGAATCCATGATTCAACATCACGTTATTACCATACCCACGACCGTTATACTCTACTTTTGTAACAACAGCATTTCCAGTAGCATAAATTTCTGTTCCAATAGGCGCAGTAAAATCAATTCCATCATGCATGATTACTGTTTTATAAATCGGATGAACACGATATCCAAAACCAGAGGCAATGCGTGTAAGTGTTTTATTTGATACAGGCTGAATTCCCGGAATAGAAGCTAGCAGTTCTCCTTTCTTTTTCACCAACTCAAAAACTTCATCGTATGATTTACTTTGAATATACAACTGACGATATAATTTATCTAGCTTTTGTGATGTATTTGTCATCAAATCAGAATTATCAAAACCTTCCAATTCTTTGTATCGATTTACACCACCATATCCCGCCTCACGAACAGTAGAAGGAATGGGTTCTGCCTCAAAAATTACACGATAAATCTGATCATCTTTTTGTTGTAAATCCGTAAGTACCGTTGATGCCAATTGCATTCTTTGTTGAATCAATTCATACTGCAAATTCATCTCATTTAATTCTCTTCGTAACTGTTTTTCTTTAGGTGAATCTAAAAATGAATATGCAAAAAGCAGAACGATAGAACCAAAAACTAATGCCGACGCAAGCCACCCCATCACTCTCCAAAATCGCTTTTTGAAGCTAATAATAACCCGCTCGTATTTTAACGACTCAGTATTGAAGTAGTATTTAGCCTTCGGCATTAATCATTTTTTAACTTTGCAATCTTACAAAAATAGAAGAATAAAGCTAGTTACATCCAATGAATAATTTGAGCTCCTCCGATATCCGCCAAGCATTCCTCGATTTCTTTAAATCTAAGGGACATACCATCGTTCCATCAGCACCAATCGTTGTTAAAAACGACCCTACTCTGATGTTCACCAATGCCGGAATGAATCAGTTTAAAGATATCATTCTTGGTAATGTTCAACCGTTTGCTACTCGTGTTGCAAATACACAAAAGTGCTTGCGCGTGTCTGGTAAACATAATGACCTTGAAGAAGTTGGTGTTGATACTTACCATCATACTATGTTCGAGATGCTTGGTAATTGGTCGTTTGGCGATTATTTTAAGAAGGAAGCAATTGCTTGGGCTTGGGAGTTACTCACAGTGGTTTACAAGTTGCCAAAGGATAGATTGTATGTTACGGTTTTTGAAGGCGACCCAAAGGAAAATTTAGCTTTTGATCAAGAAGCTTATGATTGCTGGAAGGCATTAATCTCAGAAGATCGAATCTTGATGGGTAACAAAAAGGATAATTTTTGGGAGATGGGTGATATGGGTCCTTGCGGTCCTTGCTCTGA
>JAYVOC010000124.1:0-2185 GCA_043758125.1 Bacteroidota bacterium
AAACCAGCAAGAAGAAATTGCAGTAATGACTCCTAAATTTATAATCTCATTTTCTGAAGAAGAACCATTTGTTTTTGCTCAAAGAAAATACATTAAAAACTTAGGGCGAGAAGTAACCAATTCTAATGAGGAATTAACTGCTGAAAATATTCAAGAAAGAGTAGTTAACACAATCAAGGATTTCGCTGCGAATAGTGCAAATAAAGTAGTTGGTCAGGAATTATTTGCTACTACGGAACTACCATCAAAGCTTTCAGTGAAAAGCAGGTTGATTCGATTTACAGGAGCTGTTATTGGCAAAATAACTAATAACCGTGTAAAAGTTAAAACTGCTTTTGATCCATTAAACGGAAACTTGGCTGCCTATGAATTAGAGATGGGGAAAAAAGTTTGGCAAAAACAATTCTAAATAAAAAATAGTTCTGTAACATTTAATGCTCTTGTAAGTCTTACTGTTAAGAACCAAGAAAAAATAACTACTATGAAAACCCTTAAAAATATTCTCACTATCACCATTTTTATTTTGTTTTTTAAATCACTTAACGCGCAAATTATTGAAACAAGAGCATTAGCTCCTTTTAGTAAAATTGAAATAAAAGATAATGCTAAAATTATCCTCCACAATGGTGCAACTCAATTAGTAAAAGTTGATGCAGAAAATACTGAGAAAGTAAAAACGAATGTAGATGATGATAAATTAATTATCAGCGGACTATCATCAGCAATCGAAATTACAATTCCAGAATTAAAAAGTATTGAGATTTCTGGAAATGGAAAAATAACTGCTGATAGCACTGTTAAAACTCAAAACCTTCGATTGATAATTTCAGGAAACGGAAAAATAACAATGCCTGTTGACGTTTCGAAATTAGAAGTAAGTATTATTGGAAATGGTAAACTATTTTTAAGTGGCAAATGTGATAATTTGGATGTAGATATCAGTGGGAACGGAAACGTAGATGCAAAATCATTAGTCGTAAATTCATGTGAATCTAATATTAGTGGCGTTGGCAAAAATTTTGTTGATGTAAAAAATAGTTTGCAATTGAACATTAGTGGATCAGGTTCTTTTTATTATAAAAACAAACCGGCAAATTTCGAAACTAATATTACGGGAATTGGAAAATATGGGAGCTTTAATGAATCGATGACGAAGGATACCACTTCTATGAATATTGGAAGCAAAAAATTAATTATCATTGACAACAACGGCAATGATGATGATGATTATAAACACATGAAAGTAGATATTGAAAATGATACGATCATGCATCATCCTGCCAAAGCAAAATCACATTGGGCTGGTTTAGAAATTGGATTTAACACTTTATTAGTTGGCAAGAATTTCAATAGTGATATGCCATCAAAATATGATTACCTATCCTTAAATTCTGGTAAATCTATCAACGTAAATATTAATTTTTTTGCGCACGATTTTCAATTGTATAAACGATATGTATTGTTTACAACTGGTATTGGTATGTCCATTAACAATTATCGCTTCACTTCAGATAGAACATTAAGAGAAGATACAAATATTGTTACGGCATCTGTAGATTATGATAAATTTAATAAAGTGATCTCCTATTCAAAAAATAAATTGGCTGTAAGTTATGTTACTGTTCCGCTCTTATTACAATTCAACACCAACCAAGAATTAAAAAAATCATTTCACATTGCTGTTGGAACATTGCTATCCTATAAATTTAATTCGCATTTAAAACTTGTGCATAGTGAAGATGGCAACAAACAAAAATCAAAACGTCAAGATGAGTTTAATATTGATCCGTTTCGTTATGATGCAACAGTACGCATAGGTTATCGCGATTACACCTTATATGCAACGTATGCATTATCCGAATTATTCAGAAGTGATCGTGGCCCTGAATTACATCCATTCCAATTTGGGATAAATATTGCAGGCTGGTAAAATCATTTAACACACATTTACAACCGACAACATTCAAAATGTTGTCGGTTTTTTTATATTAAATTCTCTATTCACATAAAATTCAAGTTTAGTTTGATCAATTATCATAAGATGTTTTGATAAGGACAAAGAGATGCGCATTTTTGCAGAAACCGTTTCATATTTCGGTCGACCTTTAATTTATGAATGAGAAGCTAAGCACATTAGAACAAAATATAGCAACTGCACAGTTAGGAGGAGGAGAAACACGTATTG
>JAYVOC010000125.1:0-2838 GCA_043758125.1 Bacteroidota bacterium
TACTCAATGAAACTGAAAATATTCCGCCATGCATTGAATTGTACAATGAAAAAATGTTTGCATCAATCGAAAATTTATTCGCATTAAATCCTAAAATTCCTCCACTTGCAATTGCAATTGGCCATCGATGATTGTAGCCAGGTTCCCAGCTTGAAAGAAAATCAGTAACGTTATTATAATTACTTAACGATACAATATGAATTGGACATGGATTACTTGAAGTACTAATTATATTTATTGCATTGGAAACCGAGAGTAAATCCCAACCAGGATTACCACCATTTTTTCCCTGCAAATCATTTATTTCCCAAATGTAACCCGCTTGTCCTAAATTATAATCAGAAAAAAATGCAGTACCAGTTGCGCTTCCTGGATTAAGTACATCTGACCCACAAGAAATGCAGGGCAAAGTAACACTTTGATATTCTTGTAAAGTGAATATTCCTTCATCAATCATTTCTCCAAAGATGGCATCGCGAAATGCTACTGGATCAAGTAGTATTTGTTGAATGTTTGGGAATGCAGCAAGTGAATCATAAATCAATGGTAAATATGTTTGCCTGTATATTTCCAACAACTTTGATTGCCTCAATATGAAATCTTCAACCGTTGTTCCTCCTGCCCTTATTCGCATAGGCAATTCTGCAAAGGGGAAATTATTGGCGTTTATAGACACGGTGAATTGTTGACCAGGCGACATATTTCTAACGATAAACGAAACTGGTTTTGAATCATAATCTGATTTAACAACTTCGTTAAGGTCTTCATGAGATATTGGTGAATCACTAAAAGTTTCTCCTATTAAAAATCCACTTCCTGATTTACTTACTGCTTTAATATTTACGAAACCGAAAAAACTTATCTCACCTTTTGCAAAGGGAATATCGATGTTTCCAATATTTTCAATAACAGCATTAAACAGTATTGATTTATTAGCCAAAATATCATCTGGAAAATAATCTACTGCTCCTAAACTATATTCACTTGCAGTTTCTACAGTGATCCCATCAGCAATTCTTACTTCCGATAAATCAGGATTCTTTGCTACAAGATCATACGTTCCAATTGAAACATTTGTTAAATCCCAACGAGCCTTCACCGACATACTACTTGTAAAATCTGTAATTGTTGCTTCGGCTATTGACGTATTTCCCGTCTTTAAAAATAATCGCATACCTGCACGAAATCCAGCGCCATCTATTTCTGTTGTTACAATTCCTTTTCCCAGATGATCAGGTGTACTGCTCAATAAACAAAACGGTAAAGTGATTGCCTTAACATCTATTTGTTGAGGGACGGCTGAAAGTGTACTTGTTTTTATTAAAATATAATAGACACCAGCTTGCGTTGCTGGTACGAGCACACGTTGGTTTGCTTTATTTTGGCTCTGTTGCCGGAAATCATAATCTGTTGTTGATGGAGTTCGATTGTATGCAACATACATTTCGTTGAATGTGGATAGATTATCAGATAATAATGTAACAATCATATCAAGATTAGCGCCCACATTTATCTTATAATAAATCAGATCAGTTTGATTTAATTGTGTTAGATCTGAAATATTTAATGTTAATGTTTTTGCGTCAACGAACGTAGTTGAAGATGTTACAAATAAATTGTTGATGTAATTTGTTTCTGGTAAAGTATTCAGGATATTGGTTCTTGCAATTCCAAAATAATTTCCCGAATTAATATCTTTTATTTTGGTATCAAAAGTATCAATGACCGAACTCCCTGGAGCGATCGAAAGAAAGCTGTTACCTGTTCCTAGCACTGGATCTGTTCCACTGCTATATTGATTATCGATAGAATAGTAAGCAGCATTTTTTACTGTGCTACTAACTGGAATAGTTCCTGTATTCGTTATCTTATAAGGTATTTTTACATCTTGACCTAAGAGTAGAGAAGATGGCATTTGCAATTGGGAAATTTGCAAATCATAAATCGGTGCCGGTTGTATATTTACAGCAATAGCTTTATAATTATTACCTTCTGCATTATGTTCATATATTGAATCTCTGTTATCTGTTTTTACTACCAAATATTTATTGCCTGATAAATAAATAGGTATTGACACAAGTACACTATCTGAATAAGTTTGATTTACAGAAAGTGATCTGATTTTTGATGTTGCTTCAAGTGTTTGCGTTACGCCATTAGTGTTTGGAGAATTTGAAATAAAAGCTCTATCAGAAATTGGAGTTTGAACAACTCCAGCTGCACCATTATTTTTAACAGTGTAACGGAGGTACACTTGCTGCCCTGCATAAATTGGTGATGGAGCGGTTAAAGCTGTTACAATTAAATCTGGAGAAGGAGTAAGTTGTACGTTTACCGATGCAATTCTACTATTGTTATTGAGGTTTGCGTCGTTCATGACAGAACCGCCAGCATCCGTTTTAAACAATAAGTAATAGTTTCCGGAATAGCCATTAGGTATTGTTCCAACTGCATTCACTGTATAACTTTGATTGTGCTGGAGTGCACCACCATGCACAACATTGCAGAGCCTCAAGTCTGAAAAATCAATCACTTGATCGGTGGAGAGATAAACTATATCACTCCAATAATTTGAATTTGTAGAATCAGTGCCTGAGTTTACAACCGACCAACTAACCGCAATAGGTTGACCTGAATTTGCGATTGATGGAGAAGAACTATTTATTACAGTAAGATCGCAAGGAGGAACAGGAATAGGAAGTACTACAACTGAATCAAGAAGCGAACCATTGTTATTTTCAAATAGATATTCGTAATTATCATCAAGATAATCTGTAGTCATTTTAAAATACAACTTAGTAGCAGTAGTGACAATTGGTGCTGGCATACTAGCTGTTC
>JAYVOC010000126.1:0-2326 GCA_043758125.1 Bacteroidota bacterium
ACCATGAGGATTTACACGATCGCGATGTTTTAAGAAACAAGTTAGATGTGCTACTTCATGTGTAAAGGTGATGAGAAATGCATATTGATTTAAGTCGTGATTAATCGTGATGGTATGACTTCTTCCTTCTATCGGCGGACGATAATCACCATATTTTGAAAGACGACTTGGCTTAACACGAACGCTGATACGATACGTACGAATCCAATCATAACAGGTGTCAACAGCTCCTTCTGGAATATATTTTAATAAAGCTGTACGAAGTTTTTCTCCCGTTACCATGTTTTAAACACTACATTTTTTATGAAATGAATTTACCGCTTCAATTTATATCTAAAAGAAAATAATTTATTTATTCTAAAATTTATTTCAACAATTGAAAAGCTATCAAGCTAGAAACATACGCCAATACAGCCATATAACTGAATTGAATTATTGGCCATTTCCATCCACCAGTTTCTCGTCGAACAACAGCCATCGTACTCATACATTGCATCGCAAAAGCATAAAATAACATCAACGACCAACCAACAGCAGGAGTATATCTAGGACCACCAGTTTCTGGATTTATTTCTGCCTGCATCTTATCACGAATCGTCATACTTTCACCTTTCTGACCAACACTATAAATTGTACTCATTGTACCAACAAAAACTTCACGAGCAGCGAATGATGTTACAAGTGCAATTCCAATTTTCCAATCAAAGCCCAATGGTTTTATTACAGGCTCTAGCAGATGACCCATCTTACCTGCATACGACGATTCGAGTCGTTGGGCTTGTAAATGATAACTAACATCAGTAGCTAATGATCCTGCAACATCCATCGAGTCTATTTGCGCATTAAGCATATTGTATTTTTCACCTGGTCCACGTGATGATAAAAACCATAAAATAATACTGATCGCGATAATTACTTTTCCTGCATCAAATAAAAATATACGAATCTTTTCTACGATTGCATAAACAATATTCGACCACCGTGGCATTCGATAAACTGGAATCTCCATAATGAAATATGCTTTCTCTTTGGCTTTAACAAACCAATGCATAAATGCTGCTGATCCTATCGCTGCTAAGAAACCAATTAAGTACAATGACATCATCACTAATCCTTGTAAATTAAAAATTCCGAACAACATTTTTTGTGGAATAATTAAAGCAATCAATAAAGTATAAACGGGTAATCGTGCCGAACAACTCATCAATGGAGTTACCATGATGGTGATAATTCTTTCTTTCCAACTTCCAATCGTTCGCGTAGAAAGTATTGCAGGAACCGCACACGCAACACCACTAATTAATGGAATAACTGATCGACCATTTAATCCAAATTTACGCATCAATTTATCCATTAAAAAACTTACTCGTGCCATGTAACCAGTATCTTCCAATATAGCAATGAACGTAAATAGTAATGCGATTTGTGGAATGAAAATAATGATACCGCCAATACCAGCAAGTACACCATTAACGATTAAATCATTGAGCACGCCCTTAGGTAAAAGAGTATGTACTTGTCCGCTAAAACCTGCAAAAGTTTGATCAATAAAGTTCATTGGAAAACTTGCCAGACTAAAGATCGCTTGAAACATCAAAAATAAAATTCCTAGAAAACAAACATAACCCCAGAAGCGGTGCATTAAAACGCGATCGATACGTTTGGTGGAAGAAGGCTTTTGAATTTCTTGGCTCTGAACAGTGCAATCTTTAATAATTTCATGAATAACTTTATAACGCTCTAATGTTTCAAAGGATTGAATCTTTATTCCTTCAAAAGCATATAGTTTTGTTAAGTCAAGTATTGATTCTTTTTGTTTTGTTGAAATATGAAAATCTTCAAGCGAATCAGCGTGGTGAGCAATTTGTAATGCTGCATAATCACTACGCAAATTCAGTTGTTCACGAATGCCTTTAAATACTTTTGGTGCTAAATCTTTTGTTTCAAAAATATCATGATCAGGAACAGTGAGATTTAATAATAATATTTGACGAAGTTCTTCTAACCCTTCTCCTTTACGAGCATTGATAGGAATTACACGAACACCTAATCGTAATTCGAGATCTTTAATATTGATATCAAGTCCTTGTTCTTTTACAAGGTCCATCATGTTTAAAGCAAGTACCGCAGGAATTTTTAAATCAATAACTTGAGATGCTAAAAATAAACTGCGTTTTAAATTTGTTCCATCAGCTATTAAGATGACCATGTCTGGATGATTTTCATCACCCGGATCACATAACACATGAAATGGAATTCGTTCGTCAGGTGATTTAGGATACAAACTATAAGTCCCTGGTAAATCAGTAATCTCAAAATTTGTTGG
>JAYVOC010000127.1:0-18207 GCA_043758125.1 Bacteroidota bacterium
CTAACAAATGAAAAATTTCCAAAGTCCCGGTACCATAGCGTTCTATATCGCCAGTTAAAAACATACAATTGGCCAACAAAGGATTGTGAGGGTATGAACCAATTGAAATCCCCCTTTTTAAATAATTCTGGTGAAATAGATTTATAGTTTTCCTCATAAGTTATTCGAGCATATTTATCCCATTCACTTGCAAAAACACAGTTGCCGCCTACAGAATGAATTGCTAAATGAAAGCCTCCAATACCAGCAAAAAGGTCAATGAATTCGAATTGTTTTTTAATTATTCTTTTACTACTCATAATTTCAATTTCTTTAACTGTCTCATCACTTCTCGTTCTACTTGATCAAAGTTCGGTAAATTTTGTATTTGCTCATTCATAGAGCTTTCCCAGCGTCCTTTGTACTGTGGTAATCGCTCTGCCAGTTTTTTTTGAAAGTCGGCAGGGTTTAATTTTTTAGTTGAACATTTGTTAGCGAATTCTTTAAGATAAAAATTAACCTCCATTTTTTGTACTTCGAGCAAATACCAGATATCGTAAAAATCACGAGCCTGCATACGTTGCATAACTGTACGCATTTTTTCAACTAACACTTCTTCTAAAGTATAACATAATAGTTTATGTTTTTCTAAATCAGAATAATTAATTAAAATATTTTTCGTTACTGGTTTAAACTCTAGTTTTTCACTTCTTGAAATATCAACTTTTACTTTTTTATTATTCCCTTGTCCTCCCAACGGGCCAACATAGCTGATGTAAAAATTAATTCCATCTGTTGGTTCTTTATCAAGATCATTTATATTGTTTTCAATGATCTCTAAACTAATATTTGCTTCCTCCAAAACGTATTCAAAGGTTTCTTTAAACCAAACAAGAATTTGTTCGTTTGCAATCTTGTTATTCATTAAAGTAATATCAAGGTCTTCTGAAAATCGATAGTCGCCAAAATATATTTTCTTTAAAACCGTTCCACCTTTAAAGACAATCGCCGTAGAAAGTTGCTCATGTTTTGCAATTCCCTGTAATATCCATGATAACAAATAATCTTTCTCTATCTGCTGGTCACGAACACCGGCTTCACGTGCTTTCTGCTGTATTTCACCCGGCTTGATCATGTATAAATTGCAGATTTAATCGTATCTGTCTCTAAATTTTGCTGAATACTCCATCTACTAATTAACTTGCCTGATTTTGGTAATTCCGTATCTAAAAGAATATAAGAAGCAGTTTTTGCTTTTTGCAATTTATCAGTGATATTATTATTTATTTCAAGTAGCTCTAATAAAAATCCAAGACGTTTAATAACCGCTTGAGACCTGAATTTTTTTGTATAATCAAGTAGTGTATCAAATTTTATTTTTTCTTTCGAAATATAAATTGCCCTTGCCACTTCAACAATTCCGCCTGCGTAATCGGGTTTAAATAAACAGTCAACAATTGTTTTTTCTAGATCAGAACATTGCACTTTATTAAAGTTATCTATCCAGATTTTTTTGGATCCAAAAAAATGACTTTCGTTATGGTATATAAATTGAAAAGACACATTTTTGATTTTAATTACTGATGGACGTATTTGTTTTGAAACAACAATTTGTTCCTTTAAAGAAGGTTGTGTTATGAGGTTGTGAATTTGCAAAGCAGAATAATAACCAATATAATATTGGGCGTTATTTACCAAGTTTTCCGCTATTAAATGCCAATCGGGCATAAAGTTTTCGGCATTTGCTTCGTATGGTATGATGTAATAAACTCCATCTTTCAATCGCATTAAAAGTCCTCGCTTTGTCATGTCACTAAGTAACTCCCGACGTGCCCCTTCCTTCGAATTAGGAGTCGCTTTGAATGCTTCGCTATAGTCAAAGCAGTTCTTATTCTGTCCGTTAAAATAGGATAAAAGTTCGCTTGACTGAGTTGATATATACTTACTTTTCATAGTAATAATATCAGGATAAACCTGACTACAATGATACGAAAAATAATTTAATATTCAAGCTCATTCAACTCAAAAAACTATGTTTCACAGTACAATTATCAGGATAAACCTGATATATTGAATATGAAACATAACAATACGACATTAACCCACTTGAAAACAAGCTTCCATGATGAACTTAATAATTTTGCATGAGGGATTGCAACGGATAGCCCACAGGAGTTGGTTAGGCTTTGCTTAAACAACAACGAGGACTTGCATTGAAGAGCCCGACCGATAAAGTATTTTCACTTTATCGGGCATGCCCAAAAAATAATTTATCGTATCATCACTCCACGTTTTTCTAGAAGCGGAATGGTTGTGAAATATTCTTCTTTGATGCTCTCTGGTAAAAAAATATATTTCTTATCGAAGACTTCACTGTTAATATAAAAACTCACCCAGTACTCGTTGTTCAATCCGAATACGTCGTTTTGAATGGGCTCGATAAGCATGAATGACAACGCTTCTACTTCACCTAAAAAATGTCGTAGCGTTGATGTTTTTACTGTCTCGCCTTTATAAGTGCCGTAACCTTTGCTCGATACTAAAACGTTTTCAATGTTTTCTCTTTTTAAATTGAGGATATAAACTTCCCAAAGTGATTCATTATTTTCACCATAAACTTCTTTAGGTATGATTGCAATGGCAATATCTTCAACTGCAATACGTGGAATATCTTTTAACATGAAATAATTTAATAAATTTATTTAATCCAATCCATCACGCCTTTCACATACACTGGCATGTCCATCAATCCACCATCGGATGCTTTCTCTGCACGCTTATGTCCAAGCCTTACGAATACAATTTGTTCATCAGGAATCACAACAATATATTGACCTAAAATTCCACGACAATAAAAAACATGCTTACCATTGTAGTCGCCAATCCACCATTGGTAACCATAAACTTTATTTGGTTTTCCTTCGTCGGATGTTGGAGCAGGAGTTGTACTTGCAACAACCCAAGCAGTATCTATTAATTGTTTGCCTTTCCAATTTCCATCATGCAGATACAACGATCCTACTCTTGCAAAATCTCTTGCGTTAGAATAAAAACAACAGTACGCTTTCTCTCTTCCATTTTCATGATCGAGACTCCAATCAGCTGTATGCATTGCTTGCAAGGGTTGCCATAATTTCTCTGTGGCGTTTTCACTTAACGATTTTCCTGTTGCACTTTCGAGAACTAATCCTAATAATTGTGTTGCAGAACTTTGATAATTAAAATCTTTTCCAGGTGTTCCTACTACATCTAAATTAGCAACTAATTTATGTAAATCTGTTCCATAATATGCTTCTGTTACAGGGCTAAATAAACTGGTGTAGCCTTCGTCCCAACTTAATGCAGCCGACATGGTTAAAAGATGACGAATAGTTAATTGCGCTCGTGTTCCCGTTTTATATTCAGGAATAAAATCACCAACATGTTGATCGATCGATTTTATTTTTCCTTCTTGAATTGCCATTCCAATCATTACACTCACAAAACTTTTTGCCATCGAAAAAGAATTCGATAACGATGAATCATTGTATTGCTCCCAATAATTTTCATAAAGCAATGAATCATTTTTGATAACAATAAATGCAACACTCTTTAAATCTTCCAATTCTTTTTTTAGAGCTGAAGGCATTGGTTTTTTGTTGTATTCTTTTGAAAAAGGCCACTCTACTCCATTCGTAGCAATAATTTTTCTATTATTAAAAAGTGCATTGTCATCGATATCAACATAGTTATAAATTAATGCTTTAAACATATAGGTTTTACCTGATACGAATGCATAAATGGTAAATAATGCAATTGCAACAATTAAGAATATTCCAATAAAGCGAAATACTTTTTTCATGATAATAAAGTTATGCGTTTATACGATTTGGCCAAGGTAAAAGTTCGTTTGATTCCATCCGAATTGCAAACTGAAATAATTCCTGAAGATGCAAGAGAACTTTACTTTTTACTTCTTCTAAATCTAATGATCGTCCTAATTCTTTTTCTAGTGATGTTACATCTTTATCATTAATACCACAAGGAATTATTTTTCCAAAATAACTTAAGTCGGTGTTTACATTAAATGCAAAACCATGCATCGTTACCCACCGGCTACAACGCACACCAAAGGCGCAAATTTTTCTTGCTTTATTTTGATCATGAATATCTAGCCACACTCCTGTTAATCCCGCGATACGTCCTGATTTCAATCCGTAATCATTACACGTTAGTATGATTGCCTCTTCAAGAAAACGTAAATATTTATGGATGTCATTAAAGAAAAAATCTAAATCGAAAATTGGATATCCTACTAATTGTCCGGGACCATGATAAGTGATATCACCTCCACGATTTATTTTATAATAGGTTGCGTTATTTTCAGAAAGCCAGTTTGCATTTACGAGTAAATGATTTTCGGTTCCACTTTTTCCTAATGTAAATACATGTGGATGTTCACAGAATAATAAAAAATGACGTGAAGGAAATTGTTCTTCAATATTCAAATTTCTATTCTCCATTTTCTGACGAACAGTTTCATTGAGAATCGCTTCTTGCAATTCCCAACAATCTTTGAAATCAATATTACCTAAATCATGAAAGATAACTTGCTGCATCAAAATAGTAAACGATATTTTTTATTAAACTTCTTTCTCAACCCAATCACCATGCTCTTTGATGAGATCAATTAATGCATCAACAGCCATCTCTGCTTCGATACTACGCTCTACTACAACTTTACCTTTATAGAGAGTGATTTTCCCAGGACCTGATCCTACATAACCGTAATCAGCATCAGCCATTTCACCAGGACCATTTACTATGCATCCCATGATTCCAATTTTAATTCCTTTAAGATGATCGGTGCGAGAACGAATTTTTGCTGTCGTTTCTTGAAGATCAAATAATGTTCGTCCGCAACTAGGACAAGAAATATATTCTGTTTTGGAGATACGTGTTCGTGCCGCTTGCAATACTCCGAATCCTAAACTATTAATCATTTGCGGAGATGCGATTCCATTTGCATCGATCCAAACTGCATCAGGAAAACCATCTAATAACAATGCTCCAAAATCAGTACTTGCATGAAGTTGTAATGTATCGGATGATATGGAAGAATAAGATCGCTTAATCGTTATAGGATTTGTTATTCCTTTATTCATCAATTCTATTGCTAAACGACGGAGTTCAGCCATTGCATGAATGTTTAATGTTTCCAAAACAACTACACAAGAAGTATCAAGTGCATTTAAAATTGTATCTTGATTTTCAAATAAATCCTTTTGTGTAACTGCAATAAAATTAAGTTGTGATGATTTAATATTTGTCGAAAGAAATTCTTCAACTTTAAAGTAAGGAAAAATATTTTCTGCTTCGTCGGATTTTTCCCAAACAGCAGCATCAGCAATTAAACTTAATGTTCCTGGAATTGCGAAATCGATTTTATTTTTTCCTAAATAAATATAATCACACGCTTGATCGCTAAGATTCCATTTATCAAGAGGCACTGAATAATTATATCCTACTGCAAATAAATTCGCTACTGAAATTTTTTCATTCTTCGAAAAATCGGCGATCACACGAGGAACATTTTCTCCTCCGATATTTTTTACAGCATTACTTACTCTTCGCGAATAAACAAATGGATCATAAGGTAATCCACCAACACTTTTATTTTCATTAAGTGGTAAATCAACAATTGATGCATGACCAATTCTATTGTTGTAGCGATCAACTAATGCTTTAGCAACTGGAATTTCAAATTCGGGATCTTCTGTTAATGATACGCGAACAGTATCGCCTATTCCATCTTCAAGTAATGTCCCAATTCCTACTGCTGATTTTATTCTTCCGTCTTCGCCTTCACCAGCTTCTGTTACTCCGAGGTGCAGAGGGTAATTCATCTTTTCAGCATTCATCTTCACAATCAAATGACGATAGGCTTCTACCATCACTTGTGTGTTACTTGATTTCATACTGAGAACGATGTTATGATAATTTTCTTCTTCACAGATACGTAAAAACTCAAGTGCAGATTCGACCATTCCAAAAGCTGTATCACCATAGCGACTCATAATACGATCGCTTAGTGAACCATGATTAGTACCGATGCGCATTGCTGTTCCGTACTCTTTACAAATTCTTACAAGTGGAATAAACCGTTCACGAATACGAGCAAGTTCTGCATCGTAATCGGAATTCGTATACTCAATAAATTCAAATTTCTTTTTGTCTGCAAAGTTTCCTGGATTCACGCGAACCTTCTCTACAATTCTTGCTGCAACTTCAGCGGCATTCGGTGTGAAATGTATGTCAGCAATTAATGGTGTATTGTAACCACGTTTTCGCAACTCCTTTTTTATATTTTCAAGGTTACGTGCTTCGTTCATACTTGGAGCTGTTATGCGTACGTATTCACAACCTGCTTCAATCATTCGAATAGATTGCTCAACAGTACCAAGAGTATCCATTGTATCTGTGGTGGTCATGCTTTGAATACGAATAGGATTTGGTCCTCCCATTGGCACATCTCCAATAAAAACTTCACGTGTTAAGAGGCGACTGTAATGAGTTAGGCTATTACAATAAAGTCCTTGATGGGTGATCGTTTCCATGTTGCAAAGATAGGGCGAAATTAGGTGTTATTACCTCAAAAATTGATGACAAAATATACCACACATTCAAAAATTAATGGCAGATCAAATTAAACTGATCTGCCATTAATTCGATTATTAAATACTTTATTACTTACTTGTTTTTTCTTCTTTCTGCATCACGAAATAATCATTTATTGGATCCATCACATAATCGATCCATCCACTACCATGTTTATCTGCCTCCTCTTGAGAAGGAAAATCAGTATGTGAAATTATTACCGCCGTACCTGCATCATTTTTTTTCAACTTGATATTTACTAATGATGGCTTGGTGTTTTTATTCCATTCTTCTGGTCGCCAAGTATAACCTAATTCCTTTCCTGGATCATACGCAGTAACTTCTCCTTTTACCCATCCGTCAAAGAGTTCAAATACGCCACCTATTTTTTCTTCTACGATAGAAAATCCTCCACCCCACGATGAAATAATTCCTGGATTTGTTAATGCTTCAAATACTTGATCAGGATTTGCATAAACAATATAATCTGCTTTAAAAGAAAATTTTGTTGCCATAATATAATACTATTTTGATGATTTAATTTTTATTAGTTAACAAACATTACTTTTTGTTGGAATACATTATCGCCTGCTTTTATTCTCAACGTATATACTCCAGAATAATTTTTATTTACAAAACTGTATTCAAAAATTCCTTTAGAAATAGATGATGGTTCTGATGTTGAAATTTTTCTTCCTAAGGCATCATACAATTCTACAACAACACTCATTGCATCAGTACGATCCAATTTAATATTTAAAACAGAATTTGCAGGATTTGGCCAAGCAACAAAACTAAATTTACTTGCTAATATTTCATTGATTCCAACGAGTCCTGTTATATTGATGTCATCAATATAAATATTATTTCCATTATCATTTTTAAACTGAAACCTAAATCTTACTGAGGGTTTACCACCAAATATTCCATTTGATAATGCAATTGTTTCTGTTCTCCATTGAGTTGCATTCGGAACAAAGGTTGGGAAAATAGGGTTTGCAGTTGTTTGTAAAAATGATCCTGATTTTTGATAACGTTGACTCCAACTATTTCCACAATCATTACTTACAAAAATAGTCAGCGATGAATTATCTACAGAACTTTTTGATGCAAACGCTAACTTGAATGTAAGTTGTGCTCCAGTAATATTTGTTAAATTATATGGAGCTGAAATCAATTCATCAACACCAGCAACATTTCCATTATAGTTAAGAATTCGTGCTGATTTACTCCCAGTAACGGCAGCAAGATTTGTTATTTCCCATGTGTTATTATTTCCAGCATTTTGAATCACCCAATCATTACCAGGTATTGTAAGTGATTCAAAACTTTCGGTTGTAGGAGCCATAATATTCGCAACAGGTGGCGTTACATTTACAAGCCCTACACGAGTAATTGTGGAAGACCCTATTGAATTTGTGACTGTTAAAGTAACATCGTATGTACCTGTTGTTGGATAAACAATTGTAGGTGTTGCTGAGGTGTCGGTTGCAGGAATTCCACCAGGAAAATTCCATACTCGTGATGTAACATCGCCATTCCATGAAAAATCATTAAAGTTTATTGATCCTCCTTCACAAATAGCTTTTAACGTAGAAGATAAATCAGCAATAGGTGCACATGGATTTGTAATATGCCCATCTTCCGTACCAGTTGCTGTTAATGTTGATACATCCCATAATACATCACGATTACCAATTGAAGAATTTAATGCAGCATGCATCGTATACTTTTGTTCTTCAGTAAACATCTTATGACAGCTTGCATAATCCATATAATTTTGCACATTATCAATTTGTCCGCAAGTGTTTTGTGCAGTATTACAGGTAAAATTATTTACACCAATTGTATTTGGGGTATCAGATATTCCATCATCGATACCGCAGTTGGATGGGAGTCCGGGAGTATTAGTTCCTCCCCATGTATGTGGTAGATTTAACCAATGACCTACTTCATGCGTGAGTGATCGAGAAGAATAATTTGACCCATTAGAAGTTCCTATACTTCCAACATAGTCATGCAAAATTACAACACCATCAGCTGAAGCACTGATACCTGGATAATATGCGTATCCCGCAGCACCACTCGCAATATTTTTAACAACCCAAATATTTAAATATTGATCCGATGGCCAATCAACAAGTGCCTTTACATTATCACTAGCAATTGCTGTTAGAGGAGAAAACGTTCTTGTAATTCCATCAGTACAATTTCCTTGAGGATCTATATTTGCTAAACGAAATCTAATTTGGCAATTTGCGAAGATGGGTTGAAAGAGAGGGATTACATCGTTTGTATCATCATTTAATTTCTGAAAACTTAAATTTAAAATATTCACAGCATCCACAATTTGATCTTTACTTATGTTTTCATATCCATAGGTATGAATCACATGAAAAACAACAGGAATTGAATACAGTACCGTATCTGTTAAAATGTTTTTGTGTTGACTATTTATAAAGAGCTTTGTATAATCTTGAAGCTGTTTCCTTTTTTGTACTATTGTTGGATCTGATTTAACGGCTTCTTTCCATAAACTATCGGTTCCACAAAATTTTGGCCAATCATTATTTTGAGCAGATAACGAAAGACTAAAAATGCAAAGAGAAATGATTAATAAATATTTCATTTTGATTTGATAAAATTATTAGAATGCCCCTATAGATAAACTACAGAGGCATTCGTTTGATTGATTAAATCCTATTATTCGATAACTACTTTTTTCGTTACTGCATGCTCGCCAAATGTAAGCCGTACAAGATATACTCCTTTCTCAAGTCCTTCATTCATTTGATATTGATGATCCCCTGCTGCCATTTCATTTTCGTATGTATCAATTAATCTACCTCTTGCATCCATAATTTCTACCTTAACATGTCCTGATCTTATCGTACTAAAATCAACAAATGTATTAGACGATGAAGGGTTCGGATAAATATTAATATTTGCATTTTGAATATTTAATTCATCAACACCTGTTATTGTTCCATTAATATTTATGTTATCGATATAAATATTATTTCCTACATCATGAGTAAATTCAAAGCGGAGACGAACATTTGGTTGAGAAGAAATTGTAAGAGGTGAAAGACTTACTATTTCATTTCTCCATTGACTAGAAACTGGTGCGAAGTCAAATGCAACTGCTGAAACTGTTGTAGGGAATGATGTTCCTGATATTGTTTTACGTGCCGACCATGATTTTCCACAATCAGTAGAGAAGTAAATAACAAGCTTATCAGCATTTGATCCTGTAGAACTTTTATAAGCAAATGCTAAATCAAAAGTCAAGGAGGTTGCAATTACATTTGATAGGTTCATTGCTGGCAAAATAAATTCATCAGGACCTTTATCATTGTAGTTCGCATAGTTATGTATGTACAATGATTTTGTTCCAGTTTTTGCTGCATTAGAAGTAATCGCCCATGTAGCTTGTCCATTTGAATTTAAAAGATACCAATCATTATAGGGAAAAGTTCCCGTTTCAAATCCTTGAGAAAAAGGAATCAATGAAGGTGCAGTACTCGAGGAAACCGTTACCAATCCTGTTAATGTTTTTGTGTCTGTTCCTGCGCTATTTGTCTCGGTTAATGTCACATCATAAACTCCCGAATTAGGATACGTCACAACGGGATTTGCAGAAGTATCCGTTGCAGGTATGCCTCCTTGAAATGTCCACAAACGAGAGGTAGATTGACCATTCCATGAAACATCCGTAAATGTAAGAGTGCTTCCTGCGCAAACAAATTTCGGACGAGGATTAAAATCAGCTTTTGGAGAACATAAAACTGCTGGAGTTCCATCTGTTCCAGTAGCAATTAAATTAGCCTGACTCCACAAATTATCTCTATGAGATACTGGTGCTAATAATGTTCCTTCCATAGCATCAGCCTGTCCAGTAGTAAAAATATTCATGCAATTACCATTTGTATAATCCATGTAATCTGAAAATAATATTCCTGGTGATGTGGTAGTACATGCATCTAATTCAGGCCAGGTTGGACAAGTACTTAAATTCCAATTCGCTTGATTAGGAGTATCAAGTATATTATCAGTACCAGAACATGCACCAGCATCGTCTCCCCAAATATGTCGTAGGCTTAACCAATGACCCGCTTCATGCGTTAAAGTTCTGCCATTTTCATTTGAGGAAGCAGCAGTTCCGATACTTCCAAAATAAGAACTCTTCACTACAACTCCATCTGTGGTATCTGAACCACCACCAGGAAATTGAGCAAAGCCAATTACGTCACCAGGAGAACCATTTGTGTTTGCAATACTGCCTACGACCCATACATTAAAATATTTATCATTAGGCCAATAACCAAATACCTTAACATTATTTCTTGCGCCAAATGATAATGGTGAATAATGACGAGTTACACCATTTGTACAATTTCCGTTCGGATCAATTTGCGCTAATCGAAATTCAACTTGGGCATCAGCACCTAAAGGTTGGAATGCAGAGGGTGTATTTACAGTATCGGCATTTAGTCTTCGGTAATCTTCATTCAGTATTCGTATTTGATCATCAATTTGTGCTTTACTGATATTCTCTACTCCACCATAATGAACAACATGAACTACTGTTGGAATAATATATGTTGCCGGACCAGGAGAAGCTTTTTTATTTCCACTCGCATGTTTCTGTGCAGTATAATTCCGAATCCATTTATCTAATGCTTCACGATTTTGAAGTAATTGCGGATTATTTTTGGCATCATTCTGAAACATAATTTCAGAAAGGCATTTTTCTTGTGCATGTGCCGTATGTGTGATGGCGAACATACTGATCATGGCAATAGCCAATAATTTTTTCATTGTAGAATTATTTACGAATAAATGAAGGATTGTTTTGAAGCTATAAAAATACGAATTCCCCTGATTCTTTCATAAAAAAACCCTCTGTATTTAGCAGAGGGTAATAATTTTTACAACAATGTTACATCAATGTTTATACATTTCGTAATTCTTTCAATTTTGCTTTTAGCTTATTCATCTCCTCTTTTGCTTCCTGAATCTTTTGCTCATACTCTTCCTTGAGGGCATTTGCATTTTTTGATTTGGCAAAGAACCCAAGATTGTTTTCAAGAGTTTGTACCTCGCTGGTCAATTTATTTACGCGATGCAATAAGTTACGTTGTTCATCATCTTGTCCTCCACCAGTTCCTGATGTAGATCGCTCGCCTCTATCCTGTCGAGGAGATCTATCTTGGCGCTCAGTATGTTCTGGTCGAGATTGATAGGATTGACGGTATTGTGGATTTGATTTAAGCGCTTCGAAATGTGCTTGTATTGCCTTACGGAAACGCGATTGAATGTCTTCTTTATTAACAAGAGGAACCAACCCCATTTCAGTATATTCACGTTGGAACGCTTTCAATTGATCCAAAGCAGCATTCGCATCTTCTGGTACAACATACTCTTCAACAGCAGTAATCAATTCGTTTTTCCTTATCAAATTACCAGCTTGCGCTTGATCTTGATCCGCAAAATGAGCCGTTTTACGATGAAAAAATTCGTCGCATGCAACTTTAAATCGTTGCCATATCTTTTCATTTTTATCTCCTGAAGGACCAATTTTTTTCCACTCCTGTTGCAAACGAATTAATTCACTTCCCGTCGACTTCCAATCACTACTTTCCTTAAGCGCTTCAGCCTGAATACACAATTCTGTTTTTGCTTGTAGATTATTCGAATATTCCTGCTTTTTATTTTTGTAAAACGCATCCTTATTCTTAAAAAATTGATCACAAGTTACTTTAAACTTTTGCCAAATTGTATCATTTTGCTCTTTGCCAGTAGGTCCAATTTTTCTCCACTCTGCCTGTAATTCAAGTAGATTTTTTAAACCATCTTGCCACTGTGAATGTTTTTCAAAAGGCTCCTTTAAAAGTGTTTCTGTTTTTTCAATCAACGCATTTTTAGCTACTAAATTCGCTTCAAATTGAGTTTTCATCGAATCGAGATAACCACGTTTGTTCTCGTAGATTTTATCAACAGCAGCCTTAAAACGCACCCAAATTTCTGTACGATTTTCACGAGGAACAGCACCAATTTCTCTCCACTTATGTTGAAGCGATTGAATTTCATTTAATGCTTTATTGAGCGATGGCTCAAGCAATAATTCTTCCGCTTTCTCACTAAGATGCATTTTCATTTCGAGATTTTTTTTCATCTCTAAATCCTGCAACTCACGATTTATTTTTATGAACTCATAGAAACGATCACAATATAATTTATACGTCATCCATAAGTCATTCATACTTTGAGGCGGCACAGGACCAATAGCCCTCCACTTTGCTTGCAAATCATGAAACTCATTAAAAGCTTTAGACATATCTTCTTCCTGCTGCAAAATATTCTTCATACTCTGAAGAATATCATTCTTTGCTTTCAAATTTTGCTGACGGATTTTCTCCTGTCCTAACACAAAATCTGAACGTCGTTTTTGGAAGCTTTTATACGCATCGAAGAACGGTTCTTCCAATGCATCTTTATATTCAAATTCTTCTTTTATCCCGCCTTCTTCTGTAAATTTTGTTAGAGCAGCATCGCGTTCCTGATTAACTAGATGTTGAAAGGCATCTTTAGCAGCAGCAACACGATTTTTTACATGATTGACATCAACTTCCACACTTAAAATAGTCATACGATCAAGTAATTGCTCCTTACTAAGCGTACCAAAATTCTCGAGCGGTTCAGCTTCAATTTCCTCAGGATGAGCAGCAATTTCTGTAAGATGCTTTTCCTCTTCGGGATGAACAGCAGCATTTCGCTCTTCAATAACATTTTCAGAATGATTCATAGGTGCCGCAACCAAAGCTTCAACTATGTTGTTTTCAGTTGAAATATTTTCTACAGGTGCATTATCTGTATGATGCATTTCCACTTCGGGATGCTCGTTAGCAATTACCTCTTCAATAACATTTTCAGAATGATTCTTAGGTGATTCAACTTCTGTTTCAACAATGTTATTCTCTGTTGAACTATTTTCAACTGCTGCATTTTCTTCTGCCTGCGTAGGAACAGATGCTTCCACGTGATTTGTATTGCTTTCAGTGGTTTCGTTTACTGGATTTTCCGGATGTCCGGATGTTTCTGTGGTGCTTTCCATGATTTTTAAAATAGTTAGATCGTCCGGATTGTAGAATGAACCCGGCCTGGGGAACGATACGTTATATATTGAGTTTACACTAGATACAATAAAGGAAATATGCATTTAGAATAATGCAATCCATTTGACAAATGTAAGGCAAAAAGAAACTTAGCGCAAGAGATAATTTCATTGATTTTCATAATTTCTTGTGTAAAATAATGCCCAGCAACAGTAATTAATGAAAACACATCGATTCAGTGTATAAACATCATCTTACTGAAGTTAAATAAATTTCCAGCATTTTCTTAATGACTACTATCTTCGAGTTTTTGAAAAAAACAGCATTCTCCTAAAGTTCAACATCTAACATTTGTAATACAATTCAAGATGTTAAGTTCCCGTTAATTAAAAAACCATTAGAACAACTTTAGATCTAAAAAATCTATCTTTCATCGCAGAAACCAATAGTATAGTAATTGTCATTCCACAAAATAGCACAAACAATAATGTATCATTTATATAAATCAATTTGGGTCACTTTCATCTCTTTATTTCTTCAATTATTTTTATTCACTACTATTTTAAGTGCGCAAGAGATAGTTCCTCTTCAGGGAAGAGTTCAAGATATTCAATATCAAGATCTGTATCTTGAAAATATTATGATCATTAATTTAAGAACGCAACAAGGTATTTTTGCAGAAAATAATAATTCTTTTACAATAAACATTGAACGAAATGATACCTTGATAATTTCCGCAACAGGTTATTCGTTGAAACGTGTTTGCTTTCGCGACTCAGTACAAAGTCAAGGTAAAGTTTTTACTATTTCAATGAAACGATTATCTGTTCAACTAAAAGAAGTTACCATCTTTCAACAACGGGAATGGAAAGCAATTGAGAACGATTTACAAACTTTAGGATATAAAGAATCTGATTATAAATTAACTGGTGTGGAAGCATGGCAGAGTCCTGTTACAGCATTGTATCAAGCATTCAGTAGAAAAGAAAGAAGCAAAAGAAAAGTTGCCGAACTGATGAATGATGATTTAAGAAAATCTTTGTTGATGGAAATCATCCATATCTACATCAAAAATAAAATGATTGAATTATCTGATGATCAAATGGAGAACTTTATTAGCTTCATTGCACTCAATGACGAAGCGCTTAAAAATATGTCGCAATATGATTTAGCAATATTTATTAAAGACCGTGCCTCGTATTATAATTCTAGGTTGAAATAATTTTTATTGAATAATAATTCCATTTGAAATTTATCAAATAAATAGAATCCAATCCTAAAAATTATTCTAGCAAATTTGAAAGCAATTATTTTTACATCAACTTCTGTAATTGTTTTTTCAAACTAACTTTATCGTCAATAATTTTTTCAAGTTGATCAATACTTATTCGCTCTTGCTCCATCGTATCGCGATCACGTAATGTAACTGTATTGTCTTCTAATGATTGATGATCGATCGTGATACAATAAGGCACTCCAATAGCATCCATCCTTCTATATCGCTTTCCAATCGCATCTTTCTCTTCGTAAATACATAAATGTTCTAACTTCAAAATATCCATGATCTCACGACCTTTTTCTGGCAACCCATCTTTACGCATTAATGGAAGAACAGCAACTTTATAAGGAGCTAAAAATGCAGGAATTCTCATCACTACTCTAATGCTACCATCTTCTAAAATTTCTTCTGCATACGCTTGTGAAAGTACCGAAAGAAATAGTCGATCCAAGCCTACAGAAGTCTCAACAACATAAGGAACATAATTTTTATTTTCTTCTGGGTCAAAATATTGTAGCTTCTTTCCTGAAAACTTTTCATGACTACTTAAATCAAAATCAGTACGTGAATGAATTCCTTCTAGCTCTTTAAATCCAAATGGAAATTCAAATTCAATATCTGCTGCTGCATTTGCATAATGCGCCAACTTTAGATGGTCATGAAACCGATATTTATCAGTTCCAAATCCTAAACTATAATGCCAATTTAATCGTTTCTCTTTCCATAAGTGATACCATTCCATTTCTGTTCCTGGCTTCACAAAATATTGCATCTCCATCTGTTCAAATTCACGCATACGAAAAATAAATTGTCGAGCTACAATCTCATTACGGAATGCTTTTCCCGTTTGTGCTATCCCAAAAGGAATTTTCATCCTTCCCGTTTTCTGAACATTTAAAAAGTTTACAAAAATTCCTTGTGCAGTTTCTGGTCGTAAGAAAATAGTATTCGCTTCTTCGCTAACAGAACCAACTTGTGTGCTAAACATCAAATTAAATTGACGAACATCTGTCCAGTTACGTGTACCACTTATCGGACAAACAATTTCTAAATCAAGAATAATTTGTTTTACTTCTTCTAAATCATTTGCGTTTAATGCAACTTTAAAACGATCGTTAATTTCATCTATCTTTTTTTGATTTTCAAGAACACGAGGATTGGTACTTCTAAACATTGCTTCATCAAATGATTCTCCAAAACGTTCACGTGATTTCGAAACTTCTTTCTCGATCTTTATTTCAATTTTTGCTACATGATCTTCAATTAAAACATCAGCACGATAACGTTTTTTCGAATCTTTATTATCAATCAATGGATCATTAAATGCATCAACGTGTCCGGAAGCTTTCCAAATAGTTGGATGCATAAAAATCGCAGTATCAATTCCAACTATATTTTCATTTAACTGAACCATCGCTCTCCACCAATAATCACGAAGATTCTTTTTCAATTCAACACCCTGCTGACCATAATCATAAACGGCACTTAGTCCGTCATAAATTTCACTTGATTGAAAAACATAACCATATTCTTTTGCATGTGAAATGATATTTTTGAAAAGCTCCTCTGAGCTTAATTTCTTAGTTGTAGTTTTACTCATGGCGCAAAAATAAGCGAAAGAAAGTAACCACAATTGATCGAAAAATTTATTTAACTACAATATGATTCTTTATTACCTCAATAAATTAATATATCGATTCATCCTACCTTTGCATGATGCCTACTATTTATCTTGATTTTAACAGCACGACCCCAGTTGATCAACGCGTATTAGAGCAGATGCTCCCTTGGTTTTCGGAAAAGTTTGGGAATGCGGCTAGCAAAACTCATCGTTTTGGTTGGGAAGCTGATGCAGCTGTTACACATGCTCGTGAAAAAGTGGCTTCTCTTATCGGAACCGAATCCAACGAAATCATCTTTACATCAGGAGCAACAGAGGCAATAAATCTTGCTCTTCGTGGTGTTATGGATGCGTATGCAGATAAAGGAAATCATTTTATAATATGTAGTACCGAACATAAAGCGGTATTGGATACGGCTGCTTATTTAGCGGATAAGGGTAAAAAAATTAGCTACTTGTCGGTTAGTCGTGATGGTAGAATTGATTTAGATGAATTGAAAAAAGTGATCCAAAAAGAAACTGTTATGGTTGCCATTATGATGGCAAATAATGAGACGGGCGTGATTCAAGATGTAGAAGCAATTGGTCGAATTTGTAAGGAGAATGGAATTATTTTTTTTAGTGATTTAACACAAGCAACAGGAAAAATAAATATCAATGTTCGCGAGTTGGGGATTTCGATTGCATGTATTTCTGCACATAAAATTTATGGTCCGAAAGGAGTTGGTGCTTTGTATGTAAGTAGAAAAAATCCTCGAGTTATTCTCACTCCACAAATTACTGGAGGTGGTCATGAAAAAGGATTACGTTCAGGAACTTTAAATGTACCTGGAATTGTAGGATTTGGTGCGGCGGCCGAATTAGCACAATCCGAAATTTGGGATTATTCCATGCACACATCAATGCTCCGTACAAAACTAGAACAAGGAATTGAAGAGGTTGGAAATATTAGAATTAATGGAAGTACGAGATATCGCTTATCCAATACAACCAACTTACAAATTGGTGGCATAAAAGCCGATGCGTTGATCCAAGATTTGCATGACATCGCAATTAGCAGTGGATCTGCATGTAGTTCTGCCTTAAGCGAACCCTCGCATGTATTACTTGGAATGGGTTTAACAGAACAAGAATCATATAGTAGCATCCGATTAAGCTTAGGAAAAACAACAACCGATACCGAAATAAATTATGTGATTGAAAAAATAATCTTACTTGTTAAGAAAATTCGAAATGAATAGTTTTTTAAATCTGAGATATTATTGAATTTAACTTCCAAGGTCATGCAAAACTTTTTCAAGTTCAGTATTGATTTGCTCGAATTGTTGTCGAAAATTTTCAATGTGTGCAGGAAGACGATCTAAATCAACTTGATTACCAGCCATCCTTTCAATTTCTTTGATAAGTTGTTCAGCTCCTTTCGCTCCAAAATTGCCAAGCTGTGGCTTTAATGCATGCGCAGTTTGCTTAACTCCGGACCAATCTTTACTCAGAGCATATAAATCCATTTGTTGAATACTTATTGGAGTTCCCGTTAGAAACATCCGAATGTATTTCGCCATCTTATCATTTGC
>JAYVOC010000128.1:0-3262 GCA_043758125.1 Bacteroidota bacterium
CCTTTTATCAGAAAAAATAAGAAGCCAGCGATTCCAATTCGTTTCAACCAGAGTCGCCATGTAGATATAGACTTTACTTCTTCTTGCATGATGCAAAGATAAAATTGCGTTGTAAAATTTCAACAAACAATCATAGAAAACTGTTTTTAGTACAATAATCCTTACACTATCATTACTTTTAGCTGAGTAACTGCTCGAGGATCACTACTTTTGCAGTCCCAATGGAGAATATTCGTAATTTCTGTATCATCGCCCACATTGATCATGGTAAGTCAACACTTGCTGATCGATTGCTGGAGTATACCAATACCGTTTCAAAAAAGGATTCGCAAGCGCAAGTGCTTGATGATATGGATCTTGAACGTGAACGTGGCATCACCATTAAAAGCCATGCTATCCAAATGGATTATGAGCGAGATGGTGTAAAATACACACTAAACCTCATTGATACTCCAGGGCACGTTGACTTTTCGTATGAAGTTTCTCGATCTATTGCTGCTTGCGAAGGTGCTTTACTCATCGTTGATGCTGCGCAAGGTATTCAGGCGCAAACAATTTCAAATCTCTATTTAGCATTAGGTAATGATTTAACAATTATCCCGATTCTGAATAAAATCGATTTGCCAAGTGCAGAGCCTGAGGTTGTCAAAGATCAAATCGTTGATCTATTAGGTTGTGATCGCGACGAAATTCTTTCCGCTTCCGGGAAAACTGGAATGGGAGTTCATGAAATTTTAAGTGCTATTGTCGATCGTATTCCACATCCGAAAGGCAATCCCAACGCTCCATTAAAAGCATTAATATTTGATTCCGTTTTTAATTCTTTCAGAGGGATTATCGCTTATTTCCGTATTATGGATGGTGAAATTCGCAAAGGTGATCATGTGAAGTTCGCTGCAGCTAATAGTGAATACCATGCTGATGAAATTGGGATTCTAAAGCTTACAAAAACGCCTCGTGATGTTGTGAAAACCGGCGATGTAGGATATATTATTTCAGGAATTAAAGATGCAAAAGAAGTAAAAGTTGGTGATACATTAACACATGTTGCAAAACCATGTTTAGAAAATATAGCAGGGTTTGAAGAAGTGAAACCAATGGTTTTCGCAGGTATTTATCCAGTTGATACGGATGAGTACGAAGAACTACGCGGCGCTATTGAAAAATTACAACTGAATGATGCTTCCCTAGTTTTCGAACCTGAATCATCGGCTGCACTTGGATTTGGTTTTCGTTGCGGATTCCTCGGAATGTTACACATGGAAATTATTCAAGAACGTTTAGAACGCGAATTTAACATGACAGTTATCACTACTGTTCCTAACGTATCGTATCATGCATATTTAAACAATGGCACTGATATGATCGTGAACAATCCTAGTGATTTTCCGGAGCCAAATTATATGGATCGTATTGAAGAGCCTTATATCCGTGCTACCATCATTACCAAAGCAGAATTTACTGGTGCTGTAATGACATTGTGTATTTTGAAACGAGGAAATATTATCAATCAAAGTTATCTTACTACTGATCGTGTTGAATTAATTTTTGATATGCCAATGGCTGAAATTGTTTTTGACTTTTATGATAAATTAAAATCTATTTCGAAAGGCTATGCTTCGTTCGACTATCACCAAACTGGTTATAAAGAAAGTGATTTAGTGCGATTAGATATTAAATTAAACGGTGAACCTGTTGATGCTTTATCTGCATTGATACATCGTGATCACTCTTTTTCTTTTGGTAAAAAGATTTGCGAAAAGTTGAAAGAGTTAATGACTCGTCAGCAATTTGAAATTATTATTCAAGCTGCCATTGGTGCAAAAATTATTGCGCGTGAAACGGTAAAGGCATTGCGTAAAGATGTTACTGCAAAATGTTATGGTGGTGATATTTCTCGTAAACGCAAATTGTTAGAGAAGCAGAAAGAAGGAAAAAAACGTATGCGCCAAGTAGGAAACGTAGAAATTCCTCAACAAGCATTTATGGCAATTCTGAAACTTGATTAATAAAAATTAAAACTATCCTATCAATATGAAAAATGCCTTGAAACTATTTTTTTTGTTGATGCTTTTTTCGGATGCGACCTTTGCTCAAGACAGTCTAAATACTAAGAACTTTTTTGTTCCAGATCTTTCTGTAAACTATGCAGGAAAAAATTCGGGAGAATTAATGCGTGAAGAAGTTTTATCGAATAGCATCTTAAAATTAGAAGGACCTAAAGCCGACATTTATAGAATCGAATCTTTTCGTATGTCGTTGTATTGCGGAGGTGCGGATTCAATTACCTGGAAATGTAAAGAAAATATTTTAGATGATCGAATCTATGCTCGTCATATTAAAGGATGTAATTTACTATTCGAATATATTAAAGTTGTTGATGAAGATGGCAAGCAAGGTATGGTTGCACCTATGCAATTTAAAATTAAGAATTAAATTGCAAACTTCATTATTAAAAAAAATATTTTAATGCTAAATTTTATTTTTAAGTGCCGAGAAAAAAAGTGGATTAATATTTTTGTAATTTACCTTCGGTATCTTATTGGTGGTGCATTTGCATTTTCTGCCATTCCTAAAATTTCTGGTTTAAGATTTACCACTGCACCGTGGACAGATTAGCAGTATAAAATCGTAGATTAGCCACTTTAAATCCTGACAAAGAAATTTTGAAATTAGTAACACAGACACCGAAAAAAGCACTAAAAGCCTTCTTAAAGCAAAAGCCTTTGAGAAGTGAAATTGACGTTTTCAAAACAAACCTCATTGCTTTACTCGACAAAATCAACGTTATAGAAAAACGACCAAAAGACGAAAGCGAAGAGCATTTAAAAAACGACCTGCGTGACTTTTTACGTGACACTTATTACCGTGACACTAACGCGATTAATACCAAAGACAAAAAAGACCTTGTAATTCATCTTGGAAAAATCACCGACAGCGATGTTGGGGTAATCATTGAAGCCAAACGACCGACCAACACCAATGAAATGGTAACGGCTGACAATCCCAATAAAAAAGCACTTCACGAACTTATACTTTATTACATAGATGAAAGAAATCAGGCGGGAAACAACCAACTGAAACAGCTTGTAATGACCAATGTAAACGAATGGTTTATAATTGACGCTAACTATTTCGACAAACATATTTACAGAAACACTCAAATAAAAAAACTTTACGAAACCAAACGCAACGACAAAAAAGACAACCCTTGGTTTTATGAAGAAATAGCGAAAATTATTTCTAAAATAGATGCTGAAAT
>JAYVOC010000129.1:0-9294 GCA_043758125.1 Bacteroidota bacterium
AAAAACTATAAAAAGATTTAGAATTTGGCTTTAAGCATTTTCAAAAAATCTTAAATAATTAGTTCTATATTTAAAGGTCGCAATAGATGAATTAAATAGTAGATTGAATATTAATAATAAATATCTTTGCACATTAATTTTATCTAAATTTCTTCTTTATGGAATTAAATAAAGCTGAACAATATATTGTCGAAATCTTGCAATCGCACTTACCTGCGACCTTGCATTATCATAAATTAGCACATACTCTCGATGTTGTTCATTCATCATTAGTTATTGCGGAAGAAGAAAAAGTAACTGATCCTACTGAATTACTTTTACTGAAGACTTCGGCACTATACCATGATTGTGGATTTTTACACGTATACGATCATCATGAGGAAGAAGGATGTAGGATTGTTCGAGAAACGTTACCAAAATTTTCATACAACGAGCAAGAGATCGTAATCATCTGCAATATGATCATGAAAACAAAAGTTCCTCAGCATCCTGAAACTCATTTAGAACAGATTTTATGTGATGCTGATTTAGATCATTTAGGAAGAGATGATTTTGATAGCATTGGAACACAACTGTATTTAGAAAGGAAAGAATTTGGATTTAATGGTAATGAAACGGAATGGAATGAAATACAAATTACATTTTTAGAATCGCATGTTTTTTGGACTAAATCCTCACAACTAAAAAGGAATAGTAAGAAAGCGGAACATCTTCAACGATTAAAAAATTTGTTTATTATTTAGATACTTCCAATCTTTTTCATTGTCATTTCTGTATTCTGCAATCTGATTCTTTTACATAATATTCTCATAATACTTTTCAGTACTTCTATTCTTTCTTCCATTAATTCGTACGCATCTTCTTCATTCAATTTCAAAAGTAATGTGTCTGCAGTAGCTGTAGCTGAAGCAGATCTAGGTTCAGGATCTAGCAAAGCTAATTCACCGAAGAAGTTATGACTACCAAGAATTGCAAAAACATTGTCTCCATCATGAATTTTTACCTCCCCTTGAAAGATGATATACATGCTACTTCCACTATCTCCCTTTTTAAAAATAACATCGTCCTTAACAACGAATTCTTCTTTCACAATACCAACAATTTCAGCAATAATATTTTCTGGTGTTCCTCCAAATAATGCAGTACTTTTTAAAACGATTACCTTTTCGATGTCCGACAAACGTTGGTCGCGTTGATCTATTATCATATCCTGTTCAGTGATTACTAAATTAAAGGTAGTTAATAATTCATTAAAAGAAATCAAATTATTAACTTTATATTTTGTCAAAATCTCTAATGCGCTTTGTTGAACGATTGCGTTTTCATCTTTCAGATAATTAAAAATTTCAAAGAACGATGTTTTATTTATTTCTATACAACTTAACGCGGCAGCAATTGTCCAGTTACTAAACCACATTTTTCCTTTGCGCAAAATAAATAACGGGACAGGAGCATTATCTTTAATAACAAAAATCTTAAGCTTACTTAATTTTTCTGTGAGACTAATATTATCAGATAATGCTACGAGGTAATCATGAATCTTTCTAGGAATAATTTGATCCAATACTTCTAATGCATTTGCCTTTTTCTCTTTACTTGCAACGTTAAGAGCTGCCTGCGCTTTTTTAACTATTTCTCGATTGTACAATAAACCAAGGCAAAGAAATATCCTATTCTTACAAAGATCTATTTCATATTTCAGACTATCTCTCAGTCTAGTGTTGGAAGTCTTTTCATGAAATTCATGCAAAATCCAATAAGCATAATGAAATTCATCATTAAGGATATCATTAAGTATTGAAGTTCGAACTTTAGTCGTGTTAAACTCCATATTATTTAAAGCTGACAAAACCCAAATTCGTACATCTATAGAAGTATCCTTTAGAAAAACAAAAAACGTGTTTACAGCTTCTTCTCCTGGTGCATTTTCGAGTATTTTTATATATTCGTAATAGAGGCTGCTTTCTACAATTGAATTTACTTTTAACCTACTGTTTATTTCTAATGCAGGAGCATCTTCTAAATTAGAAAGTGCAATTATCACATCTCTTTTTAATTCCTTATTATCTAGTAAATCAAACAAAGATGGAACTAATAATTTATTCTTTATTTTCCCTGCTGCAATAATTGCTTCACGTTGAACACTAACATTTTTATCATTAAGAAATTTCAATATTAAATCAAAATGACTTTCATCTTTTCTTTCACCAATTATTTGTGTTGCAATAATTTTATTTAGATCAATTTCAGAATTACAAAGCGCTCTCAATTTTAATTCAGCATATTCCTTTCCATCGGAATTCCCACTGTTAATTAGACCTGTAAGAAATGCAGTTTGCAAAAGGCTTGACTTAGTTTCCATTGAATTTAAAAAGTCTTGCGTAACATTAGTACTTAATTGACAATATACTTTAACGGCAAGAGCCTTCATATTTTCGTCAGGTGTTGTATCATAAATTTGATAGAGAGGTTCCGAAAATTCTCTCCAATTATTTTTACCAATAACCATTATTACATACTCAAGCACAATATCATTTTTGTGTTTTAACAAGAATGCACATTCTTCTTTCAACAAATCAATATTTGTTTTTTCCAACATTGAAACTGCATAAATTACTTCTTCAACAAATTCACTATGCAATTTCTTTTGAAGTAATTTAAAATAACTTTCATCTGCTACACCCAAATCTGTTCCTGATATAAATCGTTTTCTAATCGCCTCTCCAAGCGTTAATAAATATTTTTTATTGCTATAACTTATTGAAAAAAACCAAAGTATTCCTACAATCAATAATCCCAAATTAAGATAGGAGAAATTTACAGTTCCCGTAAAATATTTAATTAACCATAATACAATACCAACAACGCCTAAAGCTAAAGGTTGTACAAACCCTTTGATGATGGTGTGCCCTTTTAATCTCATTTGAGTTTGAAGTGGCTGAAATAATACTAGAAAAATAGGATCATTAATGGAATACCTTACGATACTAGTAGAAATAAAAAGAAAGCTGATAAAAATTAAACTATCATGAAGAGAGTAATCTCTAAATTCAAGATAATAAAACGCCAATGAAATTAGTATAACGATTACTGGCATAGCCAAAAGAGATCGTTTTATTCCAACTCGAGCAGAAAATCGTCCAGAAAATAATAGCTTAATAATTAGCGTTATTGAATAACCAATAACTAAAAAGATACTTAAAAATGCTGCAAGGTCTTCTTGAGTATGATATTTTGTTTTTACATTAGAAAGAAATGCATATTCAATAATTGCGATTGCTACTGCTGTGAGAAAACCAAGAAGTGCAAGTGAGAAAATAAAGTCATTCCCAAAATATGTTTTAAGAAAATCTTTGTCGGAAAAGAGCTTTTTGGTATGTTCTACATGTTTTTGTGAATATTCAGGATGCTGAAATATACGTTGAAGGAAAAATCTAGAAATACCAAATGCGGTAGCAGCAATAATTAAAAGACTTTGCAAACCTATAATAGGTACAAATAAATATACTGATAAGTAACCAAGGAGTTTAGCAGGCATATCCCCTGAACTTATTAATCCAAATAATCGCTTTCCTTGTCTAACATCGAATACAATAGATGAAATGCCCCAAAATTCAAGGTTACTTAACAAATAAATTATTCGAAAAACAATAAAAAGTATGATTGGTAAAATCACAAAACCCTTTATGAAGAATAATAACCACACTAAAATTGTTATCGCCACGATAATAGTTAAAACAAAAGGCAATAATTTTTTAAATGGTTGTTTGTGTTCAAAATAGGAGTACACTCTCCCTGTAAGCATCATAGCAACGGCTGAGAATATAAACACCATTGGAAAATAACTTACAGGGAATAAAGAAATAAATAGTGTTTCTGATACTAGTAGTAACAATGCTAGACCAAGTCCTAGAAAAAAATGATGGAAGAAGAAATTAGAAACAATCTTCGACTCTTCCTCTCGTACATTAAATAATTTTAGCCAAATCACCTATCGAATATATTTCTAGCGCTTACGATTAATTTCTTTACTTAACGACAATTCTTACTCGACAAATTTACTACAAAAAAAATCTATAATTAATAGCAATATTTAACGCATAAAATTTAATTGGCATTTACAATTTCTTCTTATGACAAACTATGTTTAATAAAATACATATCGATTTCCCCTTTGTTTTTTGCTTGAATTTTTCCACGATGAACGCAACTAAAGTTATCCTTAATCAATTCGTAAGTAGTTCCTGAAATATTTACCTTCCCGGCTTCTCCACTCGATTCCATCCTAGAAGCAACATTTACAGTATCTCCCCAAATATCATACGCATATTTCTTTTTACCAACTACGCCGGCTACAACTGGTCCAGTATGAATTCCTACTCGCAAATGCCATAATACTTGACCAGCCACTTTTCGTTTTTCATTTCTATCATAGATGTACTGCTGAATTTCTATACCAGCGTTTATGATATCAATTGGGTGGGTAGTATTTTCTGTTGGGATTCCTCCAGCGCACATATATGCATCACCAATAGTTTTTATTTTTTCAAGATTATTTTTTTCAATAATATCATCAAATGCTACAAAGAAATCATTTAATTCTTCTACAAGTTCATTTGGTGTTAATCCTTCGGCGATGGTAGTAAAGCCTTTGAAATCGGTAAACAACACAGAAACACTTTCGTAAAATCTTGGTTTAGCATGACCGTCCGTTTGTAATTCCTTAGCAACTTCTGCTGGTAAGATATTTAATAGTAACGTTTCAATTTCTACTTTTTGGGTATCTAAAATTTTATTAATCTTAACTTTAGCGCGATAATTTCGGAAGATAATGAATGCAATTATTAAAATTAGAATTAGTCCTGTTAAAAAAGCATTCTTAGCGATTTTTTGTTTTTGAAGATCCAGCTCTTGCAGTTTTTTATCCTTTGTTAAGAGATTAATTTGTCCTTGCTTCTTTTCTATTTCGTAGTTGAAAGAAATACTTCCAAGTTTTTTATCTGTTTCAATATTGTACAACACATCTTTAATGCTGATCAATAAATTTTGATATTTGAAAGCATTTCCAAAATCTTTAATATCAGAATATGAAATTGAAAGCCCTTGATAAATATCTTTTAATTCTACGTTTGCATTAATACCTTTTGCAAAATCCTTCGCTTTTTCATAGGTAACTATTGCTAATTTAGCGTCGCCTTTTTCTTGGTATACATCACCCAGCCTTAACAGTGATTGTGCCATATCCAATTTAGAATCTACACTCTTTGCCTTTTCAAAAGCTTCTGAATGTTTTTCAATCGCCTTATCGTATTCCCCTCGCTTCTTAAAAACTCTACCGATATTATTTAAAGAGTATGGAATATTCCCTGAACCTTCTTGCCCAATTAGCTTGTATGCTTTTAATGATCTTTCAAAATAAACGAGTGCTGTTGAATCATCATTTTTTAGAAGAAATATTTCTCCTAAGTTAGAGGTGATGGTACCGATAGCATCTGTATTTTCTATTTGTTCATTAATCTTTAATGCACGTAAATCATAATCAATTGCCTTATCATAAGTCGCAGTTTTTTTTCCATATATAGCGCCAATGTTTCCTAATATTTCTGCGATACGAAGCGTATCACCAATTTCTTCAGCAACTTTTTGTGCTTTTAGAAAATAATTCAAAGCCTTTTCATCATCAGCCTGATCGAAATAAATTGTTCCGAGGTTTTGAAGAATATTTGCTTGGCCAGATTTCAAATTGGAAATTTCAAAAACTTTAAGCGATTGATTCCAATAATCAAGTGCTTCCAAATATTTTCCTTGTCGATAATTTATTAATCCAAGATATTTTAAGGAAAAGGCCAACCCTTTTTGAAAACCTACCTTCTCGGCAAGCGTTTTTGCTTTAAGGCTATAACGCGTTGCTTCTTCAGGAGATGAATCTAAATAAGTCCTACTTAAAGCTATTAGTGTATTAACTTTCGTAGTGTCTTCGGAAGCAAATTGTAATACCTTTTTTAAACTATCGACCTTATTTTGTCCAAAACAACATCCAATAGATAAGATTATAGAAAGGAATAAAAGTAAAGTTTGTTTTTTCGACATATTTATCGCAACAATTGCTTGCTAAAAATACAAAAATTTCAGTACAGACGATTTTTAAAAAATATCTAAACTATAATTCATAAAATTTACAGTAAAATGATTGTACAATTTTGTTGCATTAAAACGCCACTTTACTTCCAATTGAATAAAAAGAGCGTCCCTGAAAACCAGGAACGCTCTTTATAATGTAAAAGTTGAAAAGTGGACTATTTTAGAATAAAAATCTTATTGAACTGCAATAGGAATTGTTTGTTGCTCTATCTCATTTTTTTCTAGCATCAAGAAGTAAAATCCTTTCGACAAATTGCTTAAATCAAGCTCTTTCACATTATTTCCATCTTGAGAATATGCAGATTCTATGAGCAACAAATTACCAAGTATATCTACAACTTTTAGTGTATACTTCTCATTTAATGTTGCTCCGAAACTAATAGTTAACTTACCGGAAGTTGGATTTGGGAAAGCAGTAAAAGCAGCTAATGTGTTACCATTAGAAATTATATTGCTATTATTTTGACTCATTCTACAATTTTGAGCAATCGATATAACGAGTGAATTAACAATACTAGATCCGCATGCATTATTCGCTTTTACTGTTAATGTTGCTGATGAAGAAGTTGACGTGGTATATTTTACTGTAATACTATTTCCTGTTGATGCAGTAACGAAACTTGCTCCACCTGTAATTGCCCAAGTATAAGAAGTTGCTCCAGTTACCGAACCAACAGAATAAGTTACTGCAGTTTGGCTTTTACATACGGAGGATAACCCTGTTATTGCACCTGGTTGTGCAGTAGCCGCTATCACCGTTAACGAAGATGTAGCACTCGATCCACAACTATTATTTGCTTTTACAGTTATATTTCCTGAACCTATAAAACTATTTCCGTAGGTAACTTTTATTGATGTGCCATAATTATTTGTGATGGTAGCTCCAGTAGGAACCGTCCACGTGTAGGAGGAGGCTCCAGTAACTGAAGCTATAGAATAGGTAACACCAGTTTTCTTACAAACATTAGTTGTAGACCCAGCTATAGTACCAGGATTACTAGGTTTTGATTGTACTAATAAAGATGCAGTCAGACTATTTCCACATGCATTAGAAGCATAAACGGAAACGTTTCCAGAAATAAAACCTGAAGGGAAAGTGATATAAACTTCGTACTCGCTTTGAGAGTTTGTTCCTGTAAGTATTAACGGATTCCCTGAATGACCAAGTCCATCAGTAATGGTACTTCCAGTTGGTGCCGACCAAGTATAAGAAGTTGCACCAATTACTTGATTAATTTCATATTCATAATTACCACCGCATACACCTGACAATCGATTATCGTTTGCATCACCATTAAATACTGGCTTCGTTGGTACGGATCCGGTAAGAAGAACCATTGCCGTTGCCGTTCCAGTGCATCCATTTTTATCAGAAATAATTACTGAATAAGATCCTGAAGCAATACCAGAAATTGTTGCAGAAGTTCCACCTCCTGGCGACCATAAATAATTGTATGCAGGGACTCCACCTGAAGGAATAACTGTTGCGCTACCAGAGGCAATACATCCTGATGCAATGGTAGAAGTAATTCCAGTAACTGCAGTTGGAATTGTAATAACTGCAGATGCAGCAGCAGTACATCCATTCATATCCGTAACGAGATAATTATATGTTCCGCCTGCTAAATTTGCAGTAGAAGCACCTCCATAATTGTAAGGCGATGTTCCACCAGATGCTTGCAATGAAACTGTTCCAAATTGATAATTACAAATTGGCTGAATAGCATTTGCTGCTAATGATAAAACAACTGGCTCTATTAAAGTTCCATTAACATAATTGATTGTATAATTAGCAGTAGGAATAAGTTGTAAATTCGAAGCAACAAT
This sequence comes from Bacteroidota bacterium, assembly GCA_043758125.1. Lineage (GTDB taxonomy): Bacteria > Bacteroidota > Bacteroidia > AKYH767-A > OLB10 > JANXSD01. Next base: position 7,969 of record JAYVOC010000129.1, read on the forward strand.
TGTATACGAACCTCCTGATGGTATACCATTCACGATTTGATTTTGTGAATTCGTAACTACATAATTCGGTCCGGAGGAAATAACATTTGATGCATTGTCGTCATAACGATATCCTGAAATAGTAGATGTAAAAGTTGGCAAACTATTACACGCTTGATTTTTACTATCAGCTTTTACAGTTAATTCTGCAGGAAGTATTGTAAGCGTACCAAGATCGTAACTGACATCAAAATTATTTGATAAGAATGCGCCTGGAACAATATAATGTGAGCCTACTTTATAACCGGTAATTAAATTTATAGGTTTAAAAACATAAAGCGTATCACCTGCAGGAGCATTCACATCATTTTCATCCAACACTACAGCTACATCTGCTTCTGTACTTGAGCCCGCTGTACTATTTACAATTGGTGATCCACTAGCAATTACACGTTGATTAACAACAGCAGTTCCACTTGCGATTACACGTTGACTAGCAATTACGCGTTGGTTTGCAATAGGAATAGAACTTGTTAAAGTTACATTCGCAGAATCCACTTGGTAATTGAAAACTGCTTCTGGTGAAAGATCAATTAATCGCGTTGTATCAAACACAATACTACTTGCTATTACTCTTTGACTAGCAATTACACGTTGACTAGCGATAGCTCTTTGACTAACTAAAAAACTTAGATTTATTAAATCAATACTTGCAATTACTCTTTGATTGATTTGAATTTTATCATCTATAAAAACAACTGCATCCGACATATCCGAAGTATGAATATTTTTCACGCCATTTAAGAAGGCAGTTTGTTCACTTGGATCAATAGATGAATTATCATAATTGTAATTAAATCCTAATGCAAGTCCATTTATTTCATCACCATAAACGAGTGTTGTATCATGAGCAATAATTTTTAATGGCATTTTTTCAATTGCTAATTGTCCATTATTAAAAGTATAATTATACAGTTCTAACAAACCAACATCAAATGACGTTACTGCTGGCTTGATAAAATAAATCCCAACATTACTAGTGCTCGTAGCTGGAGTTGTATAGAGAATATTATCTAACCCTAAATCAGTGAGTGTAAGATTTGTTGAATCTAATGGTTGTCCATTAACTGTTACATTAGCTGTAAATAAAGGTAATTTCTCGCCGAATTTTTTTGATTTATTAATTGCAGTAATGACAATATTTTTCTTTATTGGAGAATAGAAATACAACGAATCGGAATATCCACCATCGTTACCTAAAGGAGTAATTGATGGATTATAAATTTGTATTGGAGGGTTACCGAAAAATGTTGGTACAGTTGCCGTTAATTGATTTGAATTTAAAAT
>JAYVOC010000130.1:0-2356 GCA_043758125.1 Bacteroidota bacterium
TCAAATGTGGATTGGCGGATCAAACTGAAATCATTATCAGTAAATGGGTTTGCCATTCTTTTGAAAACAAAAGTTTGATCAGGGATGTATAATTGATTAGTATAGTTCCAGTATTCTGATACATCATCTTTATATACTGATGATGGTGGTCCAAAGATAATATAGATCATACCACGATCGGTTTTCCAACCCTCCATAAACGATGAAAATTTAGTGTTAGCCTTTTGTACTCGACTATAATAAGTACGAATTAATTCTCTAGCATTTTCTTTATTACCACCAAGCTTTATCCAAAAATTATCGATTGCATTCTTTTTATCTGATGCATTAATGAGTTCCTTAAATTCATTGTTACTTGTGAGATAACGTGTAGCTTCTACTAATTCTAAAGGATTCGTAACAAGTGGGAAATCGGAATTATATTGGAATAGGGTAAAACCATCTTTTCTATTCGTATCTTCTTGAAAATGATAAATACCAAATCTGTTAAGTGTTAACAATGGAACGCTATCGGCATGGACAGTAAAAATACTATCCGCTTTATAATTAAAAATTTGCAATTCACTTACTTTAAAAGGAGGTGTTGCTAAGGGATATTTCCTGAAATAACATCTTACAAAATAGCGTTCATTAAAATCATTAGCTGACCACAATTTAAAATGTTCATTATTTAAAATGTAATAACGATATTGAATTTCAGAATTTAAATCTAAAAGCATGTAATTTTGTCGTGTGAAATTACTTGTTTTATTTACTGACAAAACACGTGTGATAGTTGCATTTCTATTTAAATCCTTTATGGTGACTTTCATTATATACTGATAGCCATACTTCATCTCAAAAACTATAGAGTCATTAATTTGATCAGAATTACTTAATGAGGATTTCAAAATTAATTTTGACCCACTATCAACAATTGCTTTTGACTCATAGTTTAGATGCATTTCGTAAGTTACTTTCAACTTTGAAATGAACATATCACTATCACGCATAAAGAGAGCCGATTGATCTGGAATATGAAAAAATAAAGTACTTTTTATTGAATCAGAATGGAGGATAAGAAAATCCGCTTGCAAAATAGATTCGGAAGAATTAATTTCATCTGCAAAATCTTGATGACTTAATTTTTCTATCGATCCACATGAACTCAGAAATAAGATCATAGAAATTAAAAAGAGCCTTGAAAAGCATCTTAGATACATTGATAATAAGGTCCGTTTAATATTTGACATTATACTATAATTCTTAATTATTGAACCAATTTATCTTGATTCTCTTCAGGAATATCAAGGTCTTCGGTTTGATCAAGTATTTTTTTATTTATTTGTTTAGAAGTTTTCAGTCCAAGTTTTTTCAGATTCTCTACTCTAGAAATCAAGTTACCTTTTCCTTGTTGTAATTTGCTCATTGAAGAATCGTATGCATCTTTAGCGGAATTAATCTTTGCACCAACGCCGATTAAGTCTTCAACCAATCCAGAAAATTTATCATAGAGATCACCTGCTTGACGAGCAATTTCCACTGAATTTTTATTTTGATATTCTAATCGCCATATTGATGCAATAGTTCGCAACGTTGCAAGCAATGTAGAAGTAGTTACTATAACAATATTGCGTTCGAAAGCTTCATTAAATAGTTCGGCATCATGTTCTACAGCTAAAGCAAAAGCAGGTTCTATTGGGATGAATAGCAAGACGAAATCGAGTGTATTTATCTCATTCAAATTTTGATAATTTTTCCCACTTAAATCTTTAATATGTTTCCGGATAGAAAGAATATGTTCTTTCAGAGCATGCTCACGTAATTGTGGATCTTCTGCACTCGAATAGCGTTCATAAGCAATCAATGAAACTTTTGAATCGACTACTAGATTTCTATTTTCTGGTAGATTAATAATCACATCAGGTTGTAGTCTTCGGCCATCTTCTGCTTGCATACTTGATTGTACATGGTATTCACGACCTTTCACTAAACCAGATCGTTCTAATACTTTTTCAAGAATCATCTCACCCCAATTTCCTTGTGTTTTGGTTTGACCTTTTAAGGCAGTTACAAGATTTCGTGCTTCATCACCAATAGATTTATTTAATGTTTGTAATTGGGATAATTGTTCCTTCATCGATTGATGTTCGCGAATTCTTTCTTCGTGTGTATTTTTCACTTGCGTTTCAAACTTCTCAATTTTATCACGCAGAGGAATTAAAATATCATTTAACTTGTCCTTATGTTCCTCTTGAATACGTTGTGAATTTTTAAAAACGATATCAGCGGCAATATTTTGAAACTGTTCTTTCATTTGTAATTGAAGTGCGTCAAGTTCACCTTTGTGTTCCGCCATTCTTTCTTGTAAACTTTT
>JAYVOC010000131.1:0-6754 GCA_043758125.1 Bacteroidota bacterium
CAGTATCGTTTTCAAAAATCATCATTAGATCAACATCTTTAGGTTCTAATGCTCTTAAAATTACGCTTATTCCTCGAATCATATAATCTCTATCGTTCCATCAAATACAAATTCAGCTGGACCTTCCAACCAAATATTTTTAAACTCGTTGCCTAGCTTTTCGAACTTAACAAATAAATTTCCTCCACATGATATCACTTCACAACCTTTGTTATCGGAAGCAATTTTTTGGGTAGCAGCGGCCGCAATTACGGAGGCAGTTACACCAGTTCCGCAACTTAATGTTTCATCTTCTACTCCACGTTCAAAAGTGCGAATATACAATTTCGAATTTTCAACTTTTACGAAATTAACATTCGTACCATGCTGTTTGAATTCAATACTATTTCTAATAAATTTTCCTTCAGCAAGAACATCAATAATCTCAGGATTTTCTACCCATCTTACAATGTGTGGAGAACCTGTATCAACAAAACAATCGCCACCCTCTCTAAGTTTCACTTCACTCACATTTCCCATTCGTAATGAAACCCAATTACGCTGTAAATCAACAATTGCTTCATGCTCGCCATCAGCAGCAATAAAAATAGTTTTATCAGAAATATAACCTTTGTTAAACGCATACTGTACAAGACATCGTCCGCCATTACCACACATCGATCCTGGAAGTCCGTCGGCATTAAAATAGATCATTTCAAAATCATAATTTTGATGTCGTCGAATAATCATTAAGCCATCAGCACCAATTCCAAATTTTCGATTGCATAACTGTTCAATTTGATTCTTGTTAATCTCGAGAGAAGAATTCCAAGCATCTAAAATCACAAAATCGTTACCTGTGCCTTGATATTTAAAGAAATGTATTTGCATCGCTGTAAAGTTAATTAAAACAACTTGTTTTGCATTTATGAGTCTAAATACAAATTCTTCAGATAAAATGATTAAAAGTGTAAAGTGTTAATAGAAAGTTAAATTCATAGTAGTTTCACCAAATGAATTTTATTTTTGTTCGAGTTAATAAAAAAACTAAATTTATAAAAAATAGAATCAAACTTACCATCATTAAAAAAAACAAAAAAGATGAAAAAGTATGTTGGAGTATTCCTCGTAGCCTTAATTGGGAGTGTTGTTGGCTCGGGATTCTATAATCATTATTTATTAAGCTCACAGATACATTCGGGTAAGTCATCTGTGATAGCGGCATCAACATTTCAAAATGTTAATTTTTCAACTGGCACTGCTTCTCCGGGTGATTTCACTGTTGCAGCAGAGGCTACAATACCCACAGTAGTACACGTTAAAACAACTTATGCTAGGCAAGCTGGATATAATAGTATTGATCCATTTAGTTTCTTCTGGGGCGCCCCGCAACAACCAGGAGGAACACAAGAGCAAGCAACGGGTTCGGGAGTTATTATTTCAGAAGACGGTTATATCATCACTAATAATCACGTAGTAGATAAGGCGCAACAAGTAAACGTTACACTTGATGATAAACGCTCCTATGAAGCCAAAGTAATAGGAACAGATCCATCTACAGATTTGGCATTGCTAAAAATAGATGCGCATGGATTAAATTTTGCAGGTTATGGAAATTCAGACGATGTACGAATAGGTGAATGGGTATTAGCGGTTGGTAATCCATTCAATTTAACTTCAACAGTTACCGCAGGAATCATAAGTGCTAAAGGAAGGAACATTCATATTCTTCCTGATCAGAAATTTCCTATTGAATCCTTTTTACAAACAGATGCCGCTGTAAATCCTGGAAATAGTGGAGGCGCCTTAGTAAATACGCATGGCGAATTAATAGGAATTAATGCTGCCATCGCTTCGAATACAGGTTCCTATGCTGGATATTCATTTGCGATTCCAGTAAACATTGTTAAAAAAGTAGTGAATGACTTAGTTGAATTTGGATCTGTTCAAAGAGGATTTATAGGAATAAGTATTCGTGATATAGACGCTGAGTTTGCGAAAGAAAAAAATATTTCAACGCTAGATGGTGTTTATGTAAATGGAATCACTGACGACGGTGCAGCCTCCATATCAGGTATTAAAGAAGGTGACATTATTACGAGTATCAATGGTACTGAAATTAAAACTACCCCTGCTCTACAAGAACAAATTGGCAGATACCGTCCTGGAGATAAATTAACTGTTTCTGTTTTACGAGATAATAAAGAACGTAATTATGAAGTTACACTTCGAAATAAAGACGGAAATACTAAAGTAATCAAGAATGAAGTGGTGAATGTTTTAGGTGCTAAACTTGAGTCGTTGAATGATGCTGATCAGAAAAAACTTGGGATTAAAAATGGAGTAAAAATTAGTGATTTGTCAAATGGTAAATTACAAAATGCTGGTATTAAAGAGGGTTTTGTGATTACTTCTATCGATAATAAACCTGTTAATTCTCCTAAAGATGTAACGAATTACCTCGAACAAAAATCTGGCGGAATATTAATTGAAGGAATTTACTTTAACGGAATGCGTGCTTATTATGGTTTCGGCATATAAATTGACGAAAAAATATTAAGGTTTTAAGAAAGAAAAGCGGGACATTTTTTGTTCCGCTTTTCTTTTATGAATTAAAAATAAGTTGATAGTTTTTTTAAGATTGTATGAAACTATTACCTTACATTTGTAAGACACATGAATTAAGGCCGTAGCAATTTTCGTTTGATAAAAACACAAACCCATGCGTCAACTTAAGATTACAAAATCGATTACGAATCGAGAAAGTGCATCACTTGAAAAATACCTATCTGAAATCGGTAAAGAAGGTATGATCAATGCTGAGGAAGAGGCCCGACTAGCATGTTTAATTCGAGAAGGTGATCAAGATGCCCTTGACAAATTAACAAAAGCGAATCTTCGTTTTGTGGTTTCCGTTTCGAAGCAATATCAAAATCAAGGTTTAAGTTTACCCGACTTGATAAACGAAGGAAACTTAGGCCTCATTAAAGCTGCTAAACGGTTTGATGAAACACGAGGATTCAAATTTATTTCCTACGCCGTTTGGTGGATTCGTCAAAGTATTTTACAAGCTATTGCAGAGCAATCGCGAATTGTAAGATTACCGCTAAATCAAGTAGGATCATTAAGTAGGATTAGTAAAGCTTTTAGTAAGCTCGAACAGCAATTTGAAAGAGAGCCTTCGCATGAAGAACTTTCTGCTATTACTGAAATTTCTATTGACAAGATATCTGATGCGCTTCGTGTTTCAAGTAGGCATGTCTCCATGGATGCTCCATTTGCAAATGGCGAAGAAAATACCCTTTTAGATGTGATTGAAGATTCAGAATCTCCACGTGCAGATGTTCAATTGATGTCGGAATCCTTAAAAAAAGAAATTGACCGCTCATTAAATACGTTGAATGAAAGAGAACGCGAAGTGATAAAATTATTTTTTGGAATTGGAACTACGCACGGATTAACCCTTGAAGAAATTGGAGCTAAATTTGATCTTACAAGAGAGCGTGTTCGTCAGATAAAAGAAAAAGCTATTCGAAGATTACGCCATAAAAACAGAAGTACAATATTAAAATCATATTTGGGAGATTAACACGAATCCAAAATAATAAGCCCTGTAGTTTGATAAAGTTTGTACTACAGGGCGTTTTATTTTCTAGTAATAGGTTAATCTAATTACTTGAGCCAAATATTTTGAATAACGAATTACCTGGCGGCTATAACCATATTCGTTATCATACCAGATATACAATACCAAACTCTTTTTATCTTTTGAAACGATAGTAGCAGGGCTATCTACAATGGAAGCGCAAGGATTACCAATCAAATCACTTGATACAAGTTCATTGGAAGATGAGTATTGAATTTGCTCGATAAGTGGTCCGCGCAAAGCAGCATCCTTTAATATTTCATTAACCTCTTCTTTTGTAATTTCCTTTTTGACAGTAAGGTTTAAAATTGCAAGTGAAACATCAGGTGTTGGTACGCGAACAGCATTACCAGTAAGTTTACCTGCAAGCACAGGAATAACTTTTGCAACAGCTTTGTCAGCACCCGTTTCGGTGATAACCATATTCATTGCTGCAGAACGACCACGGCGATATTTATCGTGATAGTTATCAAGTAAATTTTGATCGTTAGTATAAGAGTGAATAGTTTCGATATGTCCTCTCTCAATACCAATAGTTTTTTCGATTACTGCAAGAATTGGAACAATTGCATTCGTAGTACAAGAGGCTGCTGAGAAAATAGTTTCTGTTTCACCACCATCATGTTCGTTAACGCCATAAACTACGTTTGGAATATCGCCTTTACCTGGAGCCGTTAATAATACACGATCCACTCCTTTAGCTTTTAAATGTTTGGATAAACCATCACGATCACGAGACACACCTGTATTATCAATAAGTAGCGCATTATTAATTCCAAAAGCAGAATAATCAATTTCATCGGGATTTTTAGCATCGATCACATAAATAGTATGGCCATTTACGATTAAGGCATTTTTATCATAGTCTTCTATTACTGTACCTGGAAATGGTCCATGAACAGAATCATTTCTTAACAATTCTGCTCGTTTTGAAAGATCATCAGTAGCGCGACTACGAACAACGATGGCACGTAACCGTAATTGTTCTCCCTTTCCTGCTTGTGCAACTAGTTCGCGAGCAAGGATTCGTCCGATACGTCCAAAACCATAGAGGATTACATCACGAGGAATCATCACTCTTTTATCCTTTCCAATGAGGTCGATTAATTTTTTTGATAAAAAAGCTCTAGCATCATTATTAAAATCAGACATTTCGCTAATCCATTCAGCACCCAAACGGCCAATGTCTATACGTGATGGGGCAAGATCCATTTCTTTTAACAAACGCGCTAACATAAGCGTATCATTTACTGAAATAGGTTTCTTTACAAAATCTTTAGCGTATTGATGGAGATTTAGAATTTGACTAGCACTACGATCTACTAATTGATTTCTAAAAACGATTAATTCAACCGATTTATCAAACCAAAGATCACCTGTGATATGAATCAGTTCTATTGCTGCCTTTTCTTGTTCTATCCAATCACATAATTGGTTTTGGTAGGTCTGCTGACCAGACTCATTAATCGTTGAAGTTGGCATATTGAGTTTTTTAGTGGGATCACAAAGATAGTTAGTAGGATAAAAAAGTAAGGCATAATGCAGATAAAAGTGCAAAATATCTGTAAATACATAAGAAACCAATTAAACAAAAAAACAGCCTATCAAATTGAAAGGCTGTTTTACATTTTGGGTGAAAGACGGGGCTCGAACCCGCGACCTCCTGAACCACAATCAGGCGCTCTAACCAACTGAGCTACAATCACCGTAAGGAGGGCGCAAAAATAGAACAATAAACAATGCAGCCAAATAAGAATTGTTTATTTTATTCAAATGTTAGCTGCTAAATGAAATTAAAACAGTTAAAATGCAAGAAGCCAGTTGAATGTATAACTTTGCAACAATGGCAAATACCACACTTTTATCTGTGCAAGGAATGACCTGCAGCAGTTGCGCTCAAGGAATTACTCGACAACTGGAAAAGAAAGGACTTAAGAAAGTAAATGTTCATTATGAAAGTGGTGAAGTAGAATTTGAATTGGGCAATGATTTAGGTGTTCCTGAAGTAATAAACGAGATCAATAGTTTGGGTTATAAAGCTTCTTTATGGCAAAAACCATTAAACGAATTATCAAAAACATCTAAATTTAGCATACTTGAAATTCGTTTTTTTATAAGTGCCTTTTTTACCATACCACTTTTATTACACATGTTTCTCCACTTTGAATTATTACATAATATTTTATTTCAATTTTTATTATGTATCCCTGTTTTAATTATTGGTATCATGCATTTTGGAAAAAGCGCATGGGGTTCACTTAAGGCAGGAATACCTAATATGGATGTATTGATTGCAACAGGTTCGATTACTGCTTTTATTTATTCATGCTTAGGATGGTACTTTTATTTTGGAAATGCCAACATACATCATTTTATATTTTTTGAAACTACAGCAACAATAATTTCATTAGTACTTTTAGGTAATATTATTGAGCAGAAAAGTTTAGTGAAAACGCAATCAGCTCTTTTAGAACTTACCAAACTTCAACCTCAAATTGCCCATAGAATAACAGAAGCTTTAACTGTAGATGAACATATAAAAGATATCAGTGTAGACCAATTAAAAATAAATGACCTAGTATTAGTTAAAAATGGTGAAAGAATTCCTGCTGACGGTCAAATTTATTGGGGTCATGCTACCATCGACGAAGCGTCAATGACAGGAGAAAGTATAGGTGTTGAGAAAACCGAGAACGATCAAGTATTAGCAGGGACCACTATCCTTGATGGAAGCATAAAATTCTTTGTGCAGAAAGCAGGAAATGAAACTGTATTATCAGCGATGATTGATTTAGTAAAACGGGCGTCTTCTCGTAAACCACAAATTCAAAGAATTGGTGATTTAGTAAGTTCCCGATTTGTACCAATTGTTATTCTAATTTCATTGCTCACATTTACAATATCCTATTTTTTTACAAATGTTGATTTACAACATGCTATTTTAAGAAGCGTTGCAGTACTTGTAATATCATGTCCTTGTGCAATGGGACTCGCAACACCAACGGCTGTATCTGTAGGAATCGGAAGAGCAGCAAAAAGTGGAATACTTATTAAAGGAGGTGATTCTCTCGAAAGGCTTAGTGAAATCGATACAATTGTATTCGATAAAACAGGAACACTTACCGAAGG
>JAYVOC010000132.1:0-13738 GCA_043758125.1 Bacteroidota bacterium
GAAATTTTTAATGTTATTCGATTCCTAAAAGAAGATTCAATAATTAATTGTCATTACTTAACAACGATGTGCGGTTTGCATTATCCAGATACAAAAGAACCTTTCGCCATGATGTATCAATTGCATAACATGCCATCGAATTATCGTATCCGATTAAAAGTTTTTACGAGCGATGCAGAACCGATGTTTAAATCTTTAACAGCACTTTGGCCTTCTGCAAACTGGATGGAAAGAGAAGCTTTTGATTTCTTCGGATTTCGTTTTGAAGGACATCCAAACTTAAGAAGAATATTAAATATGGATTCATTAGAAGGATGGCCAATGCGTAAAGAATTTCCACTCGAAGATCCTTTCCGTTATGATAAAGATGATAAAATGTTTGGACGATAATTTATCCGCAATAAAAATGCAATCTTCAACAAAGAAAATTAATTAGAAGCGATCAAAAAAATGCCAAACAATTATACAGTCATTCAACCTAAGGAGTATACAACACTTAACCTCGGTCCAACGCATCCTGCTACTCATGGAATTTTCCAGAATGTGTTGAAGATGGATGGTGAGATTATCATTGAAGCAGAACCTACCATTGGATATATTCATCGCTCTTTTGAAAAGCTTGCAGAACGTCGTCCCTTTTATCAGATCACTCCAATAACAGACAGGTTGAATTATTGTTCATCGCCAATTAATAATATGGGATGGCACATGACGGTAGAGAAACTTGCAGGCATTGAAATACCGAAACGTGTTCAATATTTGCGCGTGATCATCATGGAACTTTCAAGAATTTCTGATCATATCATTTGTAATTCAGTGATCGGTGTTGATAGCGGAGCGATGACAGGCTTCTTATACATTTTTCAATGGCGAGAAAAAATCTACGAAATTTTTGAAGAGATATGTGGAGCACGTTTAACAACAAACATCGGTCGCATTGGTGGATTGGAACGTGATTTTTCACCAGTAGCTTGGGAAAGAATTAATAAGTTTTTAGATGAGTTTCCAGCAGGATTAAAAGAGTTCGACGACTTACTTGTACGCAACCGCATCTTTATGGATCGCACAATTAAATGTGGTCCTATCACTGCTGAAATGGCACTTGATTATGGATTTACTGGTCCGAATTTACGCGCTGCTGGTGTTGATTATGATGTGCGTGTAATGAATCCATATTGCTCTTACAACGAATTTGAATTTACTGTTCCTATTGGTACAAATGGTGATACGTATGATCGTTTTATGGTGCGCGATGAAGAGATGTGGCAGAGCTTAAGTATCATCCGACAAGCAATTGTGAAACTCGATAAGTTAGAAGATAAAACTTCTATTCATGCTGATGTTCCTGAATTTTATTTGCCTCCGAAAGAAGAAGTTTATAATACGATGGAAGGCTTAATATGGCATTTCAAAATTGTGATGGGAGAAACTACTATTCCGCAAGGAGAAGTGTATCATTGTGTAGAAGGTGGTAACGGTGAATTAGGATTTTATCTTGTTAGCGATGGTGGAAGAACTCCTTATCGTTTACATTTCCGCCGACCATGTTTTATCTATTATCAAGCATATCAAGAAATGATAAAGGGCGCGATGTTAAGTGATGCAATTTTAACAATGAGTTCAATGAACGTGATCGCTGGCGAATTAGATGCCTAATGATTGAATAAATAATTACGAGTACGATTTATTTTAGATTAAAATGTAGTTTATGAGTGAAGAAATAAAATTTAGTGATGATGCAAGCGCATTAGTAAAGCGTTTGATGAGCCGTTATCCAGAAGGAAAACAAAAGTCGGCGATATTGCCAATTTTACATGTTGCACAAGCAGAATTTGGTGGATGGTTAAGCGCACCTGTGATGGATTATGTTGCATCAATTTTATCGATACAATCTATAGAAGTGTATGAAGTCGCTTCATTCTATTCGATGTTTAATTTGAAGCCAGTTGGTAAATGCGTAATTGAAGTTTGTCGTACTGGCCCTTGTTGGTTGTCGGGTGCAGAAGACATCGTAAATTATATTGGTAAAAAATTAAATATTAAAGAAGGTGAAACTACTGCTGATGGAATGTTCACATTGAAAGGAGTAGAATGTTTAGCGTCGTGCGGATCAGCACCAATGATGCAAGTAGGAGAGAAGTATCATGAGTTTCTAACCCCTGCAAAAATTGATACGATTCTTGATGAATATCGTCAAACAACTAATGAGCCTATTTCACATTGGGCGAAAAATGAAATTAAATTATTATGAGCATTGTAAAGCCTTTATCGATTAGAACTGAACCAGGTTTTAAATTATTTATAAAGTTTTCAGATGACAATGAAGGTATAGTTGACCTTTCTGATTTAGTGGGTAAAGGTGTATTTAAGGAATGGGGCAATAGTGATTTATTTAACAAAGCATATATCGATATAACAGGTGCTATAGCATGGAATGATGAATTGGATATTTGTTCAGATGCTTTATATGAGAGAATTATACGTAATGAAAGGTTAAATTTAATAGAGCCTTTAAAATAGTATGTTTTAAATTATGGGAATTAAATTACTAACAAATAATATTGACGTTGCAGGTATTCAGAAACTGGATACGTATCAAAATAATGGTGGTTATGACATGTTCAAAAAAGCATTGTCAATGACTCCTGATGCAATCGTTGAAGAAGTAAAAAAATCAGGTTTACGTGGACGAGGTGGTGCAGGATTTCCAACTGGAATGAAATGGAGTTTTCTTGCTAAGCCAGAAGGTGTTCCTCGTTATTTAGTATGTAATGCAGATGAAAGCGAACCTGGAACATTCAAGGATCGTTACATGATGGAACGCATTCCGCACATGCTCATTGAAGGAATGGCAATCGGAAGTTTTGCTTTAGGATGTCGCACATCATACATTTATATTCGTGGAGAATTAATGTATGTTTATCATATTTTACAAAAAGCAATTGATGAAGCGTATGCTGCTGGATTTTTAGGAAAAAATATTTTAGGTAGTGGTTTCGATTTTGATTTACATGTGCATTGTGGAGCAGGAGCATATATCTGCGGAGAAGAAACGGCGTTAATTGAATCGCTAGAAGGTAAACGTGGAAACCCTCGTATTAAACCACCATTTCCAGCGATAAGAGGTTTATGGGATTGTCCTACTGTTGTGAATAATGTGGAAACATTAATGGCAGTAGTTCCTATCATAAAATTAGGTGGTGATGAATATGCTAAAATTGGAATTGGAAAAAGTACAGGAACAAAATTAATATCAGCATGTGGACATATTAATAAACCTGGAATCTATGAAATTGAATTAGGAATTCCTGTTGAAGAGTTTATTTATTCTGATGAATATTGTGGTGGAATTAGAAATGGAAAAAAATTAAAAGCCGTTGTTGCTGGAGGTTCTTCTGTTCCTGTTTTACCTGCTGAATTAATATTGAAATTGGCAAATGGCGAACCGCGATTAATGTCCTACGAATCATTAGGAGACGGTGGATTTGCAACAGGAACAATGATGGGTTCGGGAGGATTTATTGCGATGGATGAAGATACTAGCATCGTAAAAAATCTCTGGACATTCGCGCGTTTTTATCATCACGAAAGTTGCGGACAATGTAGTCCTTGTCGTGAAGGAACTGGTTGGATGGAAAAAATTCTGCATAAAATTCTTGACGGACATGGAAGCATTTCTGACATTGATTTACTTTGGGATATTCAATCAAAAATTGAAGGCAAAACAATTTGTCCATTAGGTGAAGCAGCAGCATGGCCAGTAGCAAGTGCAATTCGACATTTCAGAAGTGAATTCGAAGAGTATATTCGTAATCCACAAAATATAAAAGAAGATCATCATTATTACCGGTTGAATAATATCTCGCCGGAATTAGTATAAGCAAATTACACTATGCCGAAAGTCACCATCGACGGTCAGTCAATTGAAGTACCAGAAGGAACAAGTATCCTTCAAGCAGCGCGTATGATAGGCGGAGATATTGTTCCACCTGCAATGTGTTATTATTCGAAACTGAAAACGAGTGGAGGATATTGCCGTACTTGCATTGTAAAGGTTACGAAAGGCTCAGAGAAAGATCCTCGTCCAATGCCTAAGCCTGTTGCATCTTGTCGCACCAATGTGATGGATGGAATGGAAGTGCAAAATATTACAGCTCCCGATTTAGTGGAAGCAAGAAAAGGTGTTGTCGAATTTTTATTGATCAATCATCCGCTCGATTGTCCTATTTGTGATCAAGCAGGAGAATGTGATTTGCAAAACTTAAGTTATAGTCATGGTATCGAAAAATCACGTTACGAATTTAAACGTCGTGAATTTGAAAAGATAGATATCGGTGAGAATATTAAATTGCACATGACACGTTGCATCCTTTGCTATCGTTGTGTAAAGGTTGCTGAACAAGTTTGCGAAAGCCGAGATCATGGTGTAATAGGAAGAGGTGATGTTGCAGAAATTAGCACCTATATCCAGAAAGCAGTTGATAAAGATTTTTCTGGAAACATGATTGATGTTTGTCCTGTTGGGGCATTAACGGATCGCACTTTCAGATTTAAAAGTCGTGTTTGGTTTACTAAGCCAATGAACGCACATCGTAACTGTACAAAGTGTTCAGGTAAAACGGTTGTGTGGTTAAGTGGTGATGACGTTTTACGTGTTACCGCAAGAAAAGATAAATATGGTGAAGTTGAAGAGTGGATCTGTAATGAATGTCGTTTTGAAAGAAAAGAAACAAAAGATTGGAACATCGAAGGTCCACGACATATCGATCGTCAATCAGTAATTGCGCAAAATCATTACGAAGTGAAAAAGCAATTAAAGATTGATGTTTCGAATCAAAAACTTCTTGGTGAAAAAGCACATAACGAGGAATAGTTAAATATTATTTTCTTCAATTATTGAAAGAAGAATTACAATAGAGCGAATAAAATATTATGGAATTTATACTCTTCAAATTAGTTTTAGTGATTGCAGTTTTCGTTGCATCGTTGTTGATTGCTATGTATTCAACTTATGGTGAACGAAAAATTGCTGCATTCTTTCAAGATCGACTAGGGCCAAATAGAGCAGGTCCATTTGGTTTGTTGCAACCTCTCGCCGATGGCGTGAAGATGTTTATGAAAGAAGAAATTATTCCTACCAATGCAGATAAGGCCTTGTTTATTTTAGGTCCTTGTGTGATGATGATGACTGCATGCATGACAGGTGTTGTAATTCCTTGGGGAAATAGTTTAATTATCGGCGGACAAGAATACATGATGCAGATTACTGATATTAATATCGGAATTTTATATGTTTTTGGTGTTGTTTCAATTGGAGTTTATGGAATTATGATTGGAGGATGGGCATCCAATAATAAGTATTCATTGATGGGTGCTATTCGTGGTTCATCACAAATGATAAGTTATGAATTGGCGATGGGACTTGCAATCATCGCATTAATAATGACAACAGGAACATTGAGTATTCGTGAAATGGTGCAACAACAACATGGCGCACATTGGAATGTTTTTTATCAACCATTAGGATTTTTACTTTTTATCATCTGTGCTTTTGCAGAATGTAATCGTACACCATTTGATTTACCCGAATGTGAAACAGAATTAGTTGGAGGTTATCATACCGAATACAGTTCGATGAAACTTGGATTTTATTTATTTGCTGAATACATTAATATGTTCATCAGTTCTGCAATCATTGCATCGCTTTATTTTGGTGGATACAACTTCCCATTTCTTGGAAGTTTAGGATTATCACATAACGCATTAAGTTTGCTTGGAACGGCAGTCTTCTTTGGAAAAATATTCTTCTTTATCTTTTTGTTCATGTGGGTACGTTGGACAATCCCACGTTTCCGTTATGATCAGTTGATGCACTTAGGATGGAGAATTATGATTCCTCTTGCGTTGTTTAATATTCTGCTTACCGCACTTGTTGTACTGTGGAGAAGTGGTCAGTTAGGTTGAAAATGAATTGAATTGTAGATTATTAATTATAGATTGTAAAAATTGCAAAATAAAGAACTGGTAATTATTGGCGGACCGAATGGGTCAGGTAAAACTACTTTTGCTAGAATATTTCTTGAGCAAAATAAAAAATATATTTTTATTAATGCCGACGAAATTGCTAAAGAGAATGCTGATGACAATTCTAAAGGTGGAAATATAAGTGCTGGAAAAATTTATTTTAAACGGATTGAAGAGTTGTTTAAAAAAGGAAAATCATTATTAATTGAATCTACTATGTCAGGTTTATTTCTTGGTAGGTTTTTGAAAGAGTTTCGAAAAGCGGGCTATACAATTAAATTAATTTATATTACTATTAACAGTGCAGAGGGATGTATTCAACGTATTCAAGATAGAATAAAAAAGGGTGGTCATTCTGTTCCTGATGAAGACGTTATAAGAAGATATTATAGAGGACGAAAGTATTTCTGGAATGATTATCGAAACATTGCAGATGAATGGCATTTATATAATAACACCGATAGATTTGAGATGATAGCAATTGGTAACAAATCAAATTTTTTAATTGCAAATGATATATTGTATGATAACTTTATTAATTCACTAGACGAAAATGGCAAATACTAACATAAGTAAAATTAAAGACAAGAATTTATTTAGAAATGCTATTGAATTTTTGACCATCGGGAATATTGGTGTCAACAGAGCGATTGAAGAAAGTATCAGTTTGGGTCTTCCTGTTGTATTTGGGTACATGAATACAGTTCTGTTTAGAATGCCCGATGGAACCATTACATCAAAAAGTCCTTACAAGAAAATTGTTCAGAAAAAGAAAAATTAATTATTGATTCTGATCAAAAAAAATTAAAATTAAATGCAACTTACCAATAGATCTAAAATAGTAGTAAATAAGGAAATGTCGTTGATGGAACGATTGTATTTACCTGCAATTGCTGGTGGAATGATGATCACCTTAAAACATTTCTTCCGCAAATCAGTAACGATAAATTATCCAGAAGAAACCCGACCGATGGCTCCAGTTTATCGTGGCTGGCATGTTCTTAAGCGCGACGAACAAGGACGTGAAAACTGCACTGCTTGTGGCTTATGCGCCGTTGCTTGTCCTGCCGAAGCAATCACAATGACGGCCTCTGAACGAAAAAAGGGAGAAGAAAACCTCTATCGTGAAGAAAAATATGCCTCTATTTATGAGATCAATATGTTGCGTTGCATTTATTGCGGATTGTGTGAAGAAGCTTGTCCTAAGGAGGCTATCTTCCTAACTGATAGACTTGTACCTTCAGGTGTGGAAAGGGCAAGTTTCATCTATGGCAAAGATAAATTAGTAGAAGGAGTTGAAGCAGATCAGCGAATTGACATCGGAAAGCGAACAAAAGCGCATCGTAAAATATAAATCACTTTTTCGGTAATGGCGGATGTGTTATTTTCGCCACCCGGTTAAGTCAACTAAAATCATTGGAACCAAGTTTACCATTTTATATTCTTGCCACATTATCAGTGTTTAGCGCATTGATGGTAGTGTTATCGCGAAAGCCGGTACATAGTGTATTGTATCTCATTTTTTGCTTTTTCACAATCGGCTGTCACTACTTGCTACTAAATGCACAATTCCTTTTTGCAGTACATATCATTGTGTATACAGGTGCCATTATGGTGCTCTTTCTTTTTTCTATCATGTTTATCAATATGAATAAGGAATCGGAGCCTCATAAAAACACACTCATCAAAGTTGCCGCAGGAGTATTAGCTGGATTATTATTCCTTGTTTTACTTGAAGCAACAAAAGGTGCCGAAACATTAGGACCTCCATCACCAAACGAAAGTTATAGTACCGTTGCTAATCTTGGTAAAGTACTCTACGGAAAATATCTATTACCCTTCGAAATTATTTCTATCATGCTGCTCTCTGCCATGGTGGGTGCAATAATGCTAGGTAAAAAAAGTGTTGATTAATAACACATCGAAATGAATAATATACTACACGTCGTACCTCTTAGCTATTATGTAGCACTGTCGTCACTGCTATTTACAATTGGTGTGATGGGAGTATTATTTCGTCGTAATGCGATTATCATTTTCATGTGTATCGAACTTATGCTAAATGCTGTTAACTTATTGCTAACTGCATTCTCTGCACAACATGGTGACGCAAGTGGTCAAGTGATGGTATTCTTTATCATGGCTGTAGCTGCGGCTGAAGTAGCTGTTGGGCTTGCAATTCTTGTAATGATTTATAATAATATTCGTACTGTTGATATCAATGAGCTTAACAAACTCAAATGGTAGATAAATTAGTAGCCATTAAATAATTATTTGGTTCGGAGATTTGGGTTACAACGTACTCCTCATAACTTCGAGACAAGACTAAATAAAGTAGAAATAAAAAACATGATTCAATTAGCTTGGCTGATACCGCTCTTTCCTTTACTGGGTTTCCTGGTGATAGGAATGCTGAACAAGCGTTTGCCGGTTAGGTTAAGTGGCGGAATTGCTAGTTTATCGGTATTCCTATCATTCGTTATTTCAGTAATTATTTTTAATGAGATGCGACAAGTAGGTTCTGTTCCCGAACGCGTTTTAATGTTTGATTGGATTAATGTTGGTGATTTAAATATTCCCTTTTCTTTTCTGATTGATCGATTATCAGTAATCATGTTATTGGTGGTTACAGGTGTTGGTTTTTTGATACATGTTTATTCGATTGGATACATGCATCATGAGCAAGATCATTCACGCTTTTTCTCTTACCTAAATTTATTCATTTTTTTTATGTTGCTCCTTGTTTTAGGTGCAAATTATATCGTGATGTTTGCTGGATGGGAAGGAGTAGGTTTATGCTCTTATCTCCTCATTGGATTCTGGTTTAAAAATACGGAGTATAATAATGCAGCGAAGAAAGCATTCATCATGAATCGTATTGGTGATTTAGGATTTTTGCTAGGAATATTTTTAATATACACAACCTTTGGAAGTGTTAGTTATCAAGAAGTATTTAATGCTGCTAAAGGTTTTCCTGATGGTGATGCAGCAATCACTGCAATAACACTTCTTTTGTTTATTGGTGCGATGGGAAAATCAGCACAAA
Organism: Bacteroidota bacterium; assembly: GCA_043758125.1. GTDB lineage: Bacteria > Bacteroidota > Bacteroidia > AKYH767-A > OLB10 > JANXSD01. Next base: position 9,071 of record JAYVOC010000132.1, read on the forward strand.
TTCCACTATATACATGGCTTCCAGATGCAATGGCAGGTCCAACACCAGTTTCTGCATTGATACATGCAGCTACTATGGTTACTGCAGGTATTTATATGGTGATTCGATCTAACGTATTGTATTCTTTAGCTCCATACTCTTCAGAGATCGTTGCAATTGTTGGTTTGGCAACTGCTGTATTCGCTGCAACAATTGGTTTGAAACAAAATGATATTAAAAAAGTATTGGCGTATTCAACGGTTAGTCAGTTAGGGTACATGTTTGTTGCACTTGGTGTTGGCGCTTATGATACAGCATTGTTTCATGTGGTGATGCACGCATTTTTTAAAGCATTATTATTTCTTGGTGCGGGCTCAGTAATTCATGCAATGAGTGGAGAACAAGATATCCGTTACATGGGCGGACTAAAAAAGAAATTACCAATAACGCATATCACTTTTTTGGTTGGAACATTAGCAATTGCCGGAGTATTTCCTTTTGCAGGATTCTTTTCTAAAGATGAAATTCTTTCAAAAGTATATGCCTTCTCGCCATTCATGTTTGTGGTATTAATGTTTACATCAGCATTAACGGCCATCTATATGTTTAGATTGTATTGGTTAACTTTTTACGGAACTTTTAGAGGGACGGAACAACAACGTATTCATTTACATGAGTCGCCATCAAGTATGACAATTCCGTTGATAATTCTTGCAGTACTTTCAACTGTTGGAGGATTTTTAGGAATGCCAGAAGTTTTCCACGCACCACATTACTTTAGTGAGTTTTTATCATCTATTATTTATCGCAAAGCAGAATTCATGTTGCCAGAGTCTTCAGAGATAATGGTGATGGGAGGATCATTAACGATGGTCATATTAATAATTGCAATGACCTACAATTATTACGTTAAAAAAGCCGCGATGCCGGAAACAAATGACAGTGAGTTAAGTGGTTTTCAAAAAGTACTTTCTCATAAATATTATATCGATGAAATATATTCTACACTCATAACAAAACCTATCGATTGGTTTGCAAGTTTTAGTTACAAGCGCATCGAATTAGGAGTAATTGATCGTTTTGTAAATGGATGTGGATACGTATTAAATGGAATTAGTTCACTTTTGCGTTATGTTCAAACTGGTAGTATCGGAACGTATGTTTTTGGAATGGTTATCGGAATTATTTTACTCGTTGCATTAACTATGATTCACTAACACGGCATGCTGACATTACTCCTGCTCTTCATTCCTCTTATTGCATCACCATTATGCGGTGTAATAAGTCGTGATAAGGTAAAATACTTTGCATTAGTAGTAAGCTTACTTCAATTAGCAACTACTGTTTATGCATTTACTTTATTTAAATCAGATATCGCTAATCAATTCGGTGTTAATTATTGGTGGATTCAATCTTTAGGAATCGCTTTTAAAGCAGGTTTTGATGGCATTAGTATATTGATGGTTGCACTCACTAATTTTTTATTGCCATTAATTATACTTTCATCTTTTAGAAATGAAAACGAAAACCCCAAAGCATTTTACGGATTAATACTCTTCATGCAATTTGCATTAGTTGGAGTGTTTACTGCATTAGATGGTTTTCTCTTTTATGTGTTCTGGGAGTTAGCATTAATTCCAATTTATTTTATTTGCCTTATGTGGGGTGGAAAGGATAAAGTAAGAATTACTTTAAAATTTTTCATCTATACGTTAGCAGGAAGCTTATTGATGTTGGTTGGATTGATTTACCTCTATCTACAAACACCAGGTATTCATACATTCGATATTCAAGCATTTTATAATTTAACACTAACACCTGAAGCGCAAGGATGGTTGTTCTGGGCATTTTTTATCGCCTTCGCCATTAAAATTCCAATCTTTCCGTTACATACTTGGCAACCTGATACCTATACAGATGCTCCTACACAAGGAACCATGCTTTTGTCGGGAATAATGTTGAAAATGGGACTTTATGGAATGATTCGTTGGATGTTACCGATAGTTCCAATTGGAATTAGCGAATGGGGCCATTTTGCAATGATACTTTGCGTTATTAGCATTGTGTACTCTTCATTAATGGCGTTTGTTCAAAAAGATTTTAAACGATTAATTGCCTACTCTTCTATTGCACACGTTGGTTTAATTGCTGCAGGAATATTATCGCTAAACATTCAAGGATTGCAAGGTGCGATGATTCAAATGTTGAGTCATGGTGTAAACGTTGTTGGTATGTTCTTCATCGTTGATATCATTCAACGCAAAATGAAAACGCGAAATCTTTCCGAACTTGGAGGATTAGCGAATAACTCGCCCATCTTTACAATACTTTTTATGATTGTTTTGTTGGCGTCAATTGCACTGCCTCTCACCAATGGATTTGTAGGAGAATTTTTATTGCTAAATGGTATTTATCAATACAACGCTTGGATCGCAGCATGCGCAGGATTAACAGTAATTCTCGGATCAGTTTATATGTTACGTGCCTATCAGGCAATCATGTTAGGCGAACCAAATGCGAAGTATGCTGAATTTACAGGATTAAGTAAAATAGAAAAAATTATACTGGTATCTATTGTATCGGTAATCTTCATAACAGGAATATATCCAAAGCCAATATTCATTGTTGCTCAACCTGCGCTTGAAGATATCTTGGTACACATTAAAGACATCTACTAAAGTATGAATGCCTTAATAGTTTTAGCTTGTTTAGGAATTGTGGCAATGATGTCGGAAGTGTTAGGCTTTAAAAAGTTTTTGCTTCCCATAGTTGCGCTTGGCTTGGTTTCAGTTATTGGTCTATTTGTTATGGATTGGAATACTGCAATTCGTTATTATAACGACATGCTTTATTTCGATAATTATGCAATTGCATTTTCAGCAATGGTTACTGTTTTAACAGCGCTATGGCTAATCATGTCAAAGGAATATTTTATATCTACTTCGAGTAAGGCAGAACATGCCGCACTCATTTTATTCTGTTTAACTGGTGCGATTGTGATGATCAGTTATTCGGATTTATCCATGTTATTTATTGGAATCGAAATATTATCAATCAGTTTATATGTTTTAGCCGCAAGTAATAAAAACGATTTAAGATCGAATGAAGCTGGACTAAAATATTTTTTGATGGGAGCTTTTGCAACTGGATTTCTGCTGTTTGGAATAACATTGATTTATGGCGCTTCTGGGAGTTTTAATTTGCAAGAAATCGCTAATTATATAAGTAATAATTCAGGGCATCTTCCCATGTTTGTATACGCTGGTGTTTTATTAATGCTTGTCGGATTGCTTTTCAAAGTGTCAGCAGCACCATTTCATTTTTGGGCTCCCGATGTGTATGAAGGTTCACCAACGCTCGTAACTGCATTCATGTCGACCATTGTAAAGACAGCTGCCTTCGCTGCATTTTACAGGTTATTCGCAACTTGTTTCAGTGATTTATCAGGATGGTGGGGTGAAACATTAGCTTTTGTCGCGGCTCTCACTATGCTTGTTGGGAATGTTTTAGCTGTAATGCAGCAGAACTTTAAACGCATGTTGGCTTATTCAAGTATTGCACATGCAGGCTATATGTTAATGGCAATTGTTGCGATGAGTCATGTTTCTGCAGGAGCAATTTTCTTGTATACTACAGCTTATTCGGTAGCTAGCTTAGGAGCATTCGCATGTTTGCATACTTTGGGTGCAAATAACAATGAGAAAATTATTAATCTTAAGGGATTAATAGTAAAACAACCTTTAAACGCGGGTTTATTGTGCCTTGCAATGCTTTCATTGGCTGGAATTCCACCTTTAGCTGGATTTTTTGCTAAATATTATTTGTTTTATGGTGTAATTCAGAGTGGTTATTTATGGCTAGTAATGGTTGCTGTTCTGAGCTCATTAATTGGCGTTTATTATTACTTTAGAGTTATTTATACCATGTTTTTACCTCGTGAGGAGGAAGATGGTGTTCTCCCTCAAATTTCTGGAAGTCATAAAATATTGTTGACGATTGCAGCAATTTTATCCCTTCTAATGGGTATTTTTCCAGGAATTTTGCAAGGACTTCTTTAAGATATGCGCAAGGTCGGTTTCCTTTTTTTACCTTTGTCATTAGTTGCAACTCCGTAATTCATAAAAATCTTCAATTTTTCAAACACCTACTATGTCATTGTTAATTAAGTTAGGTACAACATTTCTTAAAAATACAAATTTGTTGTTTGGCGGCATTGTCATCTTTTTTTGTACAAATGCAAATGCAAGTTTAAATCTAGATTTCTATGGAAAGCACTTAAATCATTCCAATAAAATAGCATCACTTGCATTTGGATTAGGAGTAACTGTTTCCAATTTTAATGGAGTAAATATTAGTTGCAATGGAGTTAATGATGGTACAATTTCTATTGTCCCTTCTGGTGGCGTTAATCCTTATACTTATGTTTGGTCTAATGGTGCTTCGGTTGCAGATTTAACTGGACTACTTGCTGGAACTTATACTGTAACTGTTACAGATGATAATGGAGATACGGAATCAACTACTATTACATTAACAGAACCTAATCAACTAATCCTAACAAATTCAATTACGAATGTTTTGTGCAACGGTGCATCAACAGGTGCAATTGATTTAACAGTTACTGGAGGCACAACAAATTATTCCTATGCTTGGAGTAATGGAGCAATCACACAAGATCTGAATGCCGTT
>JAYVOC010000133.1:0-23873 GCA_043758125.1 Bacteroidota bacterium
GATATTTTAAGAAAACTGGAACTACTAAATCGTTCTGGAAAAAGTGAGGTTGTCGTTTTATGGCACTATGAAGAAGACGATGAAGATATGATGGAAGCTGGTCAGGATTACGATGCACTGGTTGACCTACCCTTTCAATTGATACAAATTTAGATTTTATTTTTCTAGAAGCTTTCTTAAAATATCTAAATACAAAGCGAAATACAGTGTGATGGTCATCAACCAAATAATAATTACGTTGTACCATATAGTATCCAATGACATTCCTAAAAATGTTTTTTTGTAAGAATAATAAGGAGCCGAAAAAAAACTGTTTTCAAGTGAATTTATAAATACAGGTTTGAATCTTCTAATCACTTTATTATCAATTTTCATTACTTGACTTTTAACTTCATTTGTATTCAATACAAAGTCTTCCAGTTTAGCATTGCTGAATTCATGCTTGAAATGAAGATAATTTTCAGTGGAACCAAGTTTCTTGATCAACATTGCAGTGATCTGATCTTTTGAACTTCCAGCAACAGTATACTCACGCGTAAAATATTGTTTAATCGTATCGATATTTGCATTCATTAATTCGTTGAAATGCTGAAAGTTGTTCAGAGATCCGATTTTATTTTCATTTGTTAATTTAATTTCTGGATACTCCTTTTGAAAACTCCCAAATTCATTCTTTAAAAAATAATTGGAAGAAGTTATTGCATCGTTTGTATTATTTCCATTTGCAAGTATTTCTGACACTTTGGAAACTTCATTTTCAATTATTGGAAGCCAAAAGTTTTTACGATAGTTAGCATTATTTAATTTTTTATCGACATCAAAATAAGCTGCTTCATAAGGATTATTTTTAAACTCATTAACGGCAAGTCCTTCATAAGCCCATCGCGTTGCCATTACATTTCCAATCAAAGGAGCACCTGATTGATTACTAACGAGTGGATTTAAATCGTCAAACTTTACCATTACACCACTCAACATTATTTGCGGAATAATCAAGAATGGAATCAGAATGTAAACAGCAACCCTTGTTTTCATACCAGAGGAAATATTCAATCCTAATAAATTACCAAAACACGAGACTGAAAATAAGACTAGAAAATAGGGCCATTGCGATCCATTGAAATCTAATATCATATTTCCAATTACGATGTATAGAAATGTTTGCGATGCTGAGACAATAAATAAAAATATAATTTTAGAAAGCAAATAACTATTCCTACTTAATTGTAAAAATGATTCTCGCTTTAATATTTTCTTGTCTTGTATTATTTCTTCTGCACTTGTTATTAATCCTAAAAACAAAACTACAATAGTACTGATGAAAATATAAACCGGAATGTTAGGATTAGTACCAAACAAATAATCTTTCCCTTCATCATGCGTACGTAATGCAACAGCTAAAATAAGGGCAAGTATTGGCCCTTCAAATAATGTTATAGCCACATATTGAAGATTGTTGATCTTTGAAAAGAAATTCCTTTTGAAATAAACTAGAAACTGAACCATTGGCTTTGATACCGACACCGTTAAACGACTTCCCGTAGGTGGAATATTTTGTTCCTTAGTTTTATTCTTAGATACAAAATTTGCATTATAAAGTTTATACCATTCTTCAGAATGAATTTTTCGATGCGAGGTAGTCTTACCAAATTCATCAACTGTTTTCGATTCAACGATTCTAAATATTTCTTCTGGATTTATATTTCCACATTCCGGACATTCACTATACTCGAAATCCACAAAACTCATTTGATTTCTAAAGTAACTTAGTGAATCAACTGGATTGCCGAAATAAACTGGATAACCACCAATATCAAGCAAAAGTAAATGATCGAAAAGTTTAAAAATTTGTGAGGAAGGTTGATGGATGACAACAAAAATCAATTTCCCCGATAAGGTTAATTGTTTCAATAAATCCATCACATTCTCTGCATCATTTGATGATAATCCTGAAGTAGGTTCATCAACAAAAAGAATATCTGGCTCTCGTATTAATTCAAGCGCAATGTTTAATCTTTTTCTTTGGCCACCACTAATATATTTGTTGAGCGGATCACCAACTAAAAGATCCTTCGACTCAAAAAGCATTAAGGAATGTAAACAACGATTTACCTTTTCAGTAATTTCTTCATCAGATAAATTTCCAAAAAATAGCTTAGAACTATAAAAGAGATTTTGAAAAACAGTTAACTCTTCAATTAATAAATCATCTTGAGGAATGTTTCCAATTAATCCAGGCAATTTTTTACTGTTGCTATATAACTCTTCTCCATTGATTAATATTTTACCTTTTGAAGGTTTAACACTTCCATTTAAAAGATTGAGCAGCGTAGTTTTTCCTGCGCCACTATTTCCCATTATGCCAACAAGATTTTTTGATGAAGTAGAAAAATTCAAATCATATAACCCTATTTTCTTTTTCTTAAAAGTAAAACCTAGATCTACGACCTCAAAATTAATTTCTTGCGAGTTAGAATTGCCATTGAAATTATGAATGATATTGTTATAATAAATTGGAGATAATTTTGGTCCGCGAATTACCGACCCAGGCTCAAACACATGAACAGAATTTGGAATTATTTCTCTTCCATCAAGGGCAATAGAATCAGTTCCTGAATAATTAAATACAATTAGAAATGGATCTTGAAATGTTAGAAAAACTAATCTCCCCGAAAGAGTATCACGTTCCACATGACGACAATGACTAGTTAGCGTAGGCTGATTGTCGATTACAAGAAAATGATCACCATGAATATCGCGAACACCATCTAAACCTTTCACCAAGAGTAAACAGTTTTCTCGATCAACCGTACTTAATCCAAATGTATCAGAAACAGTATTTAGGAATTCTATATGTTGATCAACAACAGATTCGATGGCAGTATTAACAAATTCAAATAATCGAATCAGTACAATGATCTTTTGCTTTTGCTCAAGCTCTTTGTTGATGTCATTACAAATTCTTAAAACTTTAACAGAGTTTACAGAAGTTCTTTTTTTCTCTCTTCCTTCAATGGAACTCCCTTTCAGTTTACTTAAAAATTCATCGTAAATAAGAAGATAGTTATTAATGAAATTACTAGGTAATTGTCGCCTTAAAAAACGTTCAACAATTTCGCGACCTTTAACACCAACTTCATCAGTATTTGCAACTATCGCAAATAATTGCATCAATGCCCTTAGTATTTTATCACTCATGTTGAATGCAATATAAAATTCGGGTACACATACAATTACTTCAATAAAAAAAGTTGAAAAAAAACTACTTGATCAGATTACCTCGAAGTTTATCAATCATTACAACAGCCTTTTCGATTTTTTCAGGTGTTAAATCATTTGCTGAAGAAATAATTCCTTCGTAACCTTTTTTATATTCTTTCATGCTAGCAAGTAATGCTTTAGAATCTTTATCTGTGTATTCTTCATAAAGACTAATAAGATGAAAAATACCACCATTTTCATTGTAAACTTTTTCGAATAGCTTAGCATTTTCAGGTGTCTTCGGCATATCCTTAATGAGATTTAAACTTAAATAATTAACTTCAATTATTGCACCTGCCATAACATTACTTGCAACTAAGTAACGATCATTCTTTTTAAGATACGCATCTGTTTGATTAAAAATATTATCAACGATTGCAACTAACGAATCATGATTATCAGCATTTGATTTATACCGATCAGCAAATTCATTAAATACATTTTCAATATTTAAATCTTTAGCGATTCCTTGAACTGCATTAAAATAAGCTACCGTTTCTTGATTTTGATTGTAGAAATTAATGTATGATAAATCAACACCTAATATTCCAAAATTGATTTCCTTTTTAAAGGAGACCAAATACTTTTCGCTGTTGGTAGAAGGATTTAATAGTTCGCTTTTAAAGGGCGCTTTGTAAACGAATAAGTCATTAACAACTTCAAAAGGTGAAGGAAGATTTATTACAGCAGTTGAGAATTTAAAATCAATCAACTGTTTTTTATCAGCACTTAAAGAATCTATTCTTGATGAATCAGATAAAGAAGTTGTATTAGCTTCCGTTGCATGATCCTTAGTGGGATTAGAACAAGAAGTATATAAAATCATACTTAGAGAACATAAAACAGCAATGTAATTAGATTTTACCTTTTTCATAAAATAGTAGTTTCGACAAAAATATACATAAAACATATTCAAGCAAAAATCTAAGAAAAATGGTTTTTATACTACCTAAATTCGGAGAGTTCAGGAATTTAAGAAAACTTGCATTTCCAACTTTAAAAACACAAAATACTGGCTCCCAAATATTTGAACTTAATTACTCAAAAGTTTCCTTTGAAAGCTCAAAATCTATTTTAGCAGTTTTCTATAATTATCAAGCTCTGAATTATACATATTTTCGGAAATACTCGCTGAGTTTTTGAAGTAGAAAACGCCACCGTAGCCGTAAACAATTTTGAGGTATGTAGCTTTTACATCTTTTGAATTTACGATAGTTCTCAAAATATTTCTATTAGGTTCTGAAATAGTTTCTTCCTTGATGCCTTCTGGGATAAAATCTTTATCGAAATCAAAGCGATATGCACTCACATCATTAGCACTTTTCTTAGGTGTTGTTGATGTCTTTCCTAAAGCTAATTTTTGTGCTTCTATATCTGCTAATCGTTTCTTTTCAGCTTCAGCCTGTGCAAGTTTTTGTGCTTCTACTGCATCTTTTGCAGCTTGAATTTTCTTTTCTTGTTCTAGGCGATCTTTCTCTGCTTTGTCGGATTTATCTTTTTCGAGCTTGGCTAATTGCTCTTGTTTATTTTTTTCATTTGCTGCGGTTAATGAATCACGCGTTGCTTTCGCTTTTATTGTAGCAAGCGAATCAGCAACAACTTTCTCTCTCGCATTTTTCGCAGCTTCTGCTAATCGAGCTTGTTCCTTTGCACTGTTAGCGGCATCAATTGCAGCTTTATCAGCAGCCACTTTTGCAATTGCATCTAACCGTGCTTTTTCATTTGCAGCAGCTAATGCATCAGCCTTTGATTTCGCATCCGCTTTTGCTAAACTGTCTTGCGCAGCTTTTTGTGATGCTACTTTTGCAAGATCTGCTACTCTTTGTTTTTCTGTTGCAGTTGCTGTTGAATCAGCGATAAATTTATTTCTTGTAGCAAGTGCTAAATTATCTAATCTTACTTTTTCTTTCAAGGCAGCAAGTGCATCCGCTTTAGCTTTTGCATCCGCTTTCGCAAGATTTTCTAGTTTGGCTTTTTCTTCAGCCGCTTTTGCTAGATTCTCTTGTTTGGTTTTTTCATTTGCAGTAGCTGTTGAGTCAGCAATAAATTTATTTCTTTCAGCTAAAGCTAGATCCGCCAAACGTTGTTTTTCTTTTGATGCAGCTACTTCATCAAGTCGTGCTTTCTCTTTTGCTTCAGCATCTAAACGATCTTTTTCTTTTGCAGCAGCAAGCGAATCTGATTTTGCTTTTGATTCTACTTTTGCTAAACTATCTGCTTTCGCTTTTTGATCAGCAGCGAGTGCTAATTGATCCAACCTTGCTTTTTCTTTAGCTGAGGCTAACGAATCTGCGTTAGCTTTATCACGCACTTGTTTCGCAAGATCTGCTAATCGCGATTGCTCACGAATTGTTGCAAGAGAATCTTGTTTCGCTTTTTCCAAAGCAAGTGCTTCTAATTGTTGTTTTTGTTTTACTGATGCTAAAGAATCTTGGCGTTGCTTATCTAAAATTCGAGCGATACTATCATCACTAGCTTTTTGTTTTGCAAGCATTGCAGTTTTTTCTGCTAACATTTTTTTATCGGCAGCAGCAATAGAATCCAAACGAGCTTTATCGATTGCAGCTTGTTGAATTCCAAATTGACGACCTTGTTCTTTTGCTTGAGCGATAGAATCTTGTTTTGCCTTTTCAGCAACAGCTAATTCTTGTTGTTCGGCTAAACTTTTTGCTCTTGCAGCGGCTAATGAATCCTGTTTTGCTTTATCAGCTAATGCTTTTTTAGCAGCCTCTTGCTTCACAACTTCAGCAGCCATTTTTTGCTTTACATTTTCTAATTCCGACTTACGTGTTTTTGTATATTCAATATCGTAATCAAAATCAGCATAAGCTTCTTGATAGGCTAATTTAGCAACGGGTTTATCTGTTCCTTCAGGTTGAGTAGTACCATCAGGAATTTTAAACAAATCAGTTTTAAATTTATAACTGAAGATTTGCGTTTGCTCTCCATCAGGAACTTTTGTGTCAATAGAAACAGCCTTTGTGATGCAACCTGTTTTTGAAAAAATGATTGTGTAATTTTGCCCTAGGTCTAGATTGATGATAAATTTACCACCGTTAGAGCTTAAAACATTATCTACATTTTCTGATCCTTTTAACACTTTAATATCGGCGCCTTCTAAACCTTTTCCATCTTGCAAAACATTACCATTTATTTCAAGAAACCCTACTTTTTGAGCTACTGATGAACCTAGATTTATAAAAATTAAACTAAATGTTAATAGAATTATAAAACGCATGTTGATAGATATGTTCAAGATAATTTAAATTTTAAGAGGTAATAACTTTTGTTAAACGAAGGAATTCGTTTCATGTTGCAAGTGGCTCACTGAATACTAAACTGGCTTTTGATAATGCTATGTTGAAGTACTCCAAATTAACATTGGAACTTATATCCTTATCGTAGAGGAAACTCATTAAATTTTCTGTTGCCAAATTTCCAATAAGCTCATCTTCAGCCATCGGACAACCTCCAAATCCCTTCATAGCCGCATCAAAGTTACGGCAACCAGCAATATAACTTGCTGCTACTTTATCATACCAATTATCACTTTTACTATGAAGATGTGCACCAAAATTTATTTCAGGAAACGCAGGAATCACCGCATTGAACATATAACTTATATCCTTTGGTTTTGCTAAACCAACAGTATCCGCTAAGGCTATAGATTTGATTCCCATCGAAGCTATTTTTTCAACCCACTTTATAGCAATCTCATCATTCCATTCATCTCCGTAAGGATTACCAAATGCCATACTGATGTAGATGAGCAATTCCTTATTGTTTTTCAAACATAGTGATTGTAATTTTTCAACAGTGGCTAACGATTGCGCTATACTACTATTCGTATTTCGATGTTGAAATGTTTCGGAAATTGAAAATGGAAATCCTAGATAGTTTATTTCACTAAAATTGATAGCATCTTCTCCACCTCTCAAATTTGCAATTATTGCAAGTAATTTTGTTGATGTAGAAGATAAATCTAATAACGATAAAACTTCGGCAGTATCACGTAATTGTGGGATAGTTTTTGGCGAAACAAAACTTCCGAAATCTAAAATATCAAAACCAACTTTTAATAGTGTATTCAAATAATCCGCCTTCGTTGCTGTAGGAATAAACCACGACAATCCTTGCATCGCATCACGAGGGCACTCTGTAATTTTTACTTTTTCCATGTTTAATATTAATTCAAAACAATACTAACAGTAGATAATTATCTAATCAAAACACCTTTTGCATCAAAGGCTAATCGAATTTCTGGAGAGGTAATTTTTGCAATTTCAGCTTTGGATTTCCCCTCATCTTCTGCAAAATGTTGTAACGCCTCAACAGAGGTAGTATCCATATACGCAGTACCCATAAAAATAGCATGCCTTCCGGAAGAATTTTTAGGAATAAAAAATTCTTCATTGAAACTTACATGCAAATTTGAACTATCAGCTCGAACAATATCCATCCAACATCCTTTCGCTTGACAAACAGCTGCTATGTTACCTTCCACTTTAACAGAATCAATTTTATTTTTTCCTGATGCAACAAGAGCAAGTAAAGAATCCATTGAAATCGCATTCTTTCCATCAATTTTTTCACCATAACTAATGCCTGAATTATTAATTGAATCAGTGTTAACAATTGGTGCCTGATTTTGAGTGTCTATCTTGGGATTGTTACAAGCATAAACGGCCAACAATAAGATGATGTAAAGTGATAAATATTTTTTCATTTTTTTTCTATAATTTTTGAGAAAGCAAAGGTAACAAGGAAAATCATTTTCTTAGGGTAAAATCCAATTATTAAGGAGTGTAATTGCACTTATAAATTATTTTAATCCTGCCAAAAGGTTCTTCACTAGAGCAGGCCCTTCATAAATAAAACCAGTATACACTTGAAGTAAATCAGCACCAGCATCTAATTTTTCCTTTGCATCTTTCGCAGTAAATATCCCTCCTACTCCAATAATCACAAGTTTACTACCTGCCTTTTTCCTCAAATATGAAATCACAAAAGTGCTTCTGTCTTTAACAGGTTTCCCACTCAAACCACCTGCTTCAATCGTAATTTTATCATTAGTTTTTAAGTCAGTTCGCGTGATTGTTGTATTAGTTGCAATAATGCCATCCAACTTTTCTAAAAGCACAATCTCAACAATTTCATCTAACTGCTCATTCGATAAATCAGGAGCTATTTTCAACAACAATGGCCGTGGTTTAGACATCGATTGATTCAACAATTGAATTTGATGCAATAAATTTGTTAGTGGCTCCTTTTCTTGAAGAGCACGTAATCCTGGCGTATTAGGAGAACTCACATTTACCACATAATAATCCACAACAGGATATAATGATTTATAGCAAAGTAAGTAATCATCAATAGCATTTTCATTTGATGTAAACTTGTTCTTTCCAATGTTTCCACCAATAATAAGTTTTCCTTTTCGCCTTTTCAAGTTCTTAGCAGCAGCGTCAACTCCTTCATTATTAAAACCCATTCGGTTGATCAATCCATTATCTAATGGTAAGCGAAACATTCTTGGCTTTGGATTTCCATCTTGTTGAACAGGCGTTACCGTCCCGATTTCAATAAACCCAAAACCAAATGCAGAAAGTTCGTCAACTAATTTAGCATCCTTATCAAATCCAGCTGCTAATCCAATAGGATTCGGAAATCGCAACCCCATTAACTCCTTTTCAAATGAACTATTTATATCGTTAAATAGCCAATTGAAAACAGTTTTTACTCCTGGAATTTTGAAAGTAATTTTTATTAAATCAAAAGTAAAATGATGCGCTTTTTCAGGATTCATCAAAAATAATAGTGGGCGAATGATCAACTTGTACATTAACAGCGAAAATAGTAATTAATATCATTTCATTCATCTAACTAAATTTTTAGACTAATCTAAATTATTTTTTATATTTGCTTCATAATTTCAATTCATGCAAACGGAGACGGAAGAAAATTACCTAAAAGCGATCTATCATTTATCAGCAAAAAGGGCTGAACCAGTTAATACTTCATCTATTGCTGGTTCACTTTCTACGACCTCTGCATCTGTTACCGATATGTTGAAAAAATTAGCAGAAAAGAATTTGATTGAATACGAACGCTATCGTGGTGTACGCATTACTCGTAAAGGTGAAAAAATTGCGATTAATATCGTTAGAAAACATCGCTTATGGGAAGTATTTTTAACACAAACGTTAAAATTTAGATGGGATGAAGTTCATAGCATGGCGGAAGAATTAGAACATGTGAGCTCGGATGAATTAATAAAACGCTTAGAAGAATATTTAGGCTTTCCACGTTTTGATCCACATGGCGATCCTATTCCTGATTTAACAGGAAAAATTTCTGCTCCAAGTAGTTTGACCTTAGCAAGTGGTGAATGTGATAAACGTTACACACTTACTGGAGTCAATGATCATTCTGTTTCGTTTTTACAATATCTTGAGCGTACAGGTTTAAAGCCAGGAATCACAGTGCGCATTTTAGAAATCCAAGAGTACGATCACAGCATGCAAATAGAATTAAAAAACAAAACAAAATTGAGTATCAGTAATGATGTTGCAAAAAATATTTTAGTTAAAAATTATGGCGAATAAATTAAATAATCCGCTATCACTTTCAGAAGTTCATGGAAGCATTAAGATAGATGGAAAAATGAGTTTTCGAAAACGACTACTTGCATTTTTAGGTCCTGCTTATTTGGTGAGTGTTGGCTATATGGATCCCGGAAATTGGGCTACGGATATTGCTGGTGGAAGTCAGTTTGGATACCAACTTATTTGGGTATTGATGATGTCGAATTTAATGGCATTATTATTACAAAGTTTAAGTGCGCGTTTGGGTATTGTTCGAGGTCGTGATTTGGCGCAAGTATCAAGAGAAATGTATCCTCGTGGTGTAAATTATTTTTTATATGCCTTAGCAGAAATCGCAATTGCTGCTTGTGATCTTGCAGAAGTTTTAGGGATGGCAATAGGCTTGAATTTATTATTCGATATTCCACTTTTATGGGGAGTATTATTTTGTGCACTTGATACTTTTATTTTACTTTTTTTATTGCAATATGGTATTCGAAAAATGGAAGCCTTTATCATTAGTCTCGTTGCATTAATTGGATTTGCATTTATAGCTCAAATGTTTTTAGCGAAGCCTTCTTTCCACGAAATATTAGGTGGATTTATTCCTGTTTTACCAAATTCTGCTGCATTGTATATTGCAATTGGAATAATTGGTGCTACCGTGATGCCACATAATTTATATTTACATTCTGCATTAGTTCAAACACGAAAAATTGAACGCATACCGACTGAAATTCGTCGTGCAATAAAATTCAATATTCTCGATAGTACAATTGCTTTAAACTTAGCATTTTTTGTAAATGCTGCGATCTTGGTTTTGGCAGCAAGTACTTTTTACCGAAATGGATTATTTGGTGTTGCAGATATCATGGATGCACATCGTTTATTAGAACCATTATTAGGATCGAAATTGGCTCCTGCTTTATTTGCAATTGCACTTTTATGTTCCGGACAAAGTTCTACGATAACAGGCACTTTAGCTGGACAGATTATTATGGAAGGATATTTGAATTTACGTATCGCACCTTGGCTACGAAGAATTATCACTCGCTCATTTGCCATCATTCCAGCCATGTTAGTGATTTATTATTTGGGCGAACAAGCAATAGGAAGTTTATTGATATTAAGTCAAGTAATTTTAAGTTTGCAATTAGGATTTGCAGTAATTCCATTGATCCATTTTGTAAGCGACAAAGCTAAAATGGGCGAGTTTGTAATTCCTACTTATGTAAAAATTTTGGCATGGTTATGTGCATTGGTAATTGTTAGTTTGAATGTTAAATTAGTATATCAACAAATTATCATTTGGACATCAGCTGCCGCATCTAATCCATGGATAGTGTATTTAGTAATTCCAATAATTTTAATAAGCTGTATCATGTTAATTTATATTTCTTTGTTCCCTTATTTTAATAAAGTTGCCTCTAGAATTACACCAATTCCACATGGTAAATTTCAACAAATTGCAAATTTAGAATTGAAGTCTTATCATCGCATTGCAGTCGCATTAGATTTCTCTGAGAAAGATGAATTGGTTATCAAGAATGCACTTAATCAAGGTGGAAAAAATGCTAATTATTTATTGATGCATGTAACCGAAACTGCTGGTGCCTTTTTTCTTGGAAACGATACGATGGATTACGAAAGTCAAGTAGATCAAGAAAATTTATTGTATTATAAGAAAGATCTAATTTCATTAGGATATAAATGTGAAACTGAAATTGGATACGGCAGTCCTAAAAAAGTTTTACCTGAAATGGTAAATAATTTCCAGGCAGATTTATTAATTATGGGAGCTCACGGACATAAAGTAATTAAGGATGTAATATTTGGGGCAACCATCGATGCCGTTCGTCATAAAGTAAAAATTCCTGTATTTATTGTTCGATAATAAATCGTGTCAAATAAAATCAACTCATCTATGCTTTGCTTTCATTAGTTTTGCAGCATCATGTCGGCGCAACCAATAATTAACATTTCTAATAAGCGAGCTACTTTCAATTATTTTATTGATAGTACGTGGGAAGCTGGAATTATTTTAACAGGTACCGAAATTAAAGCTATTCGTGAAGGGAAAGCCAACCTTACAGATGCTTATTGCTTTTTTAAAGATGATGAGTTGTGGATAAAGAATATGCATATCAGTCCTTATGATAACGGATCCTATGCGAATCATCCACCACGACGAGATCGTAAACTCTTATTAAATAAAAAGGAGTTGCTAAAAATTCGTTCAAAAATCAAAGAGAAAGGGACAACAGTAATTCCAACTCGACTTTATATTGGTGATCGCAATTATGCAAAAGTCGAAATAGGAATTGCTCGTGGTAAAAAATTATACGACAAACGTGAAAGCATGAAAGAGAATGAAGCTAAACGTGAAGTTGGAAGAATTTTAAAAAGACATTAGTTAACACACATAAAAATGATAAATAAAAACCCATTACGTTTCGCTGGATTAACAATTATTTTTAGCTCAATTGCATTCTTAAATTTTACTAGAAGTCAAGGTTCAGAACAAGTTAAAAATGTTCAAATAATTTTGCTAATTAGTTGTGGACTGTTGTTAGGAATTGGAATATTCTCAATAGTTTCTTATATCAAAAACAAAGGCAATTAAAAATTAATTTTTCTGCTTTTTAAAACTACTTAAACTTGTAGTGATTGTAAAATGATTACTTCCGCCAGCAGTATTAAAAACTGATCTTGCATAACTTAAATTGAATTTATTCACTTTAAATCCGAATCCTCCAGTAATACCCGACAATCCTTTTTTATCTGGAAAACCAAGTTCATTTCTTCTTAGAAAATTATAACCTAAACGTACGTTAAAGTTTTTCGTAAATAATATTTCAACGTTTACGATTATATGTCTTACGAGTTTTTTTGTAAAGCTTATATCTTCAGATTTAGTTTCTCCTGTCAATGGATCAACGCCACTTTTTAGTGGATCTTGATATGTTAAATCAAACTTTTGAAGTTGTTGGCCAATCAAGGAAAAACGAAATGGTGCATTCTTTAATTGTGTAGAAATACCTGCTTGAATTTCAAAAGGAAGTGGTTCACGATCTCCATCAACAAACTTTTTTAATTGCGTTCCAATATTTTTCGCAACCAATGTAGCACAAACTAATTTATCAGAATTAGTCCATGTTAAACCGATATCAGCAGCGACACCATTAGATGTATAATCACCAAGATCAGAGAGAATTCCTTTAAAACTTGCACCAATAAAAAGTGAACTATCAAGCGCCTTACTCCAACTTAATGCAAGTGCATACTCACCAGATTTATAGGAACCAATTACAGTACTCGTTTCATCTGTACGATCAAATGAACCATAACTTACGAAATGAAAAGTAGTAGCATACATACCAAGTTTTCCTAATGAATAAGCATAAGCAACGTCACCAAATTTAATATCAGCAACGTAACCAACATAACTTAATGCAAGTTGTTTGTCCATCGAATATTGCAACTGCGAAGGATTTTGCCAAACCAATGTTACATCATCTGCACGAGTAGCAATTGCATTCCCACCCAATGCAGCAGGACGAGCTGAAGAAACTAAATTCAAAAATTGAAAGGTGCTTTTACCTCCTAGCTGCGCATAAGAATTGCTTGTTATGGAAAAAAAAAGTAGAAAAACTATTAATCGTTGAATTGTAAACATAAAATCTATTTTGGGGCATTAACGAAATTTTTCCAGAACTATTGTACAAATTAATACAATGGATATTTCTCCATCATGCTGTTCACTTCGTCTTTCACTTTCGAAATCACTCTTTCATCTTCTGGTTTCATCAACACTTTATCGATCAGGTTAACTACTTTTTTCATTTGAGATTCTTTAAAACCTCGGCTAGTCATAGCTGGTGTTCCAATTCGAATTCCTGAAGTTACAAATGGGCTTTTATCATCAAATGGCACCATATTTTTATTGATCGTAATGTCAGCTTTCACTAAAGCATTTTCGGCCACTTTACCCGATATTCCTTTATTGCGAAGATCAATCAACATCATGTGATTATCGGTTCCATCAGAAATTATTTTATATCCTTTTTCCATAAATGCTTCCGACATCACCTTTGCATTCTTCACAACTTGAATGGTGTATTTCATAAAATCATCAGTAAGTGCTTCACCAAATGCAATCGCTTTCGATGCAATTACATGTTCCAATGGTCCACCTTGTGTACCAGGAAAAACAGCAGAGTCCATTAAGGATGTCATCATACGCTTTTCTCCTTTCGGTGTTAATAATCCAAATGGGTTTTCAAAATCTTTTCCCATCATGATTAATCCGCCTCGTGGTCCGCGTAATGTTTTATGAGTAGTTGTTGTTATCACATGGCAATGAGGAATAGGATCATTTAAAATTCCTTTGGCAATTAATCCTGCGGGATGAGCAATATCGGCTAATAAAAATGCACCTACTTTATCAGCAATAGCACGCAATCGTTTATAATCCCAATCACGTGAATACGCCGATGCACCACAGATTAATAATTTTGGTTTTTCTTTTTTTGCTGTCGCTTCTAACTTATCATAATTAATAACACCAGTTTCTTTTTCAACACCATAAAAACTCGTTTGAAAATATTTCCCACTAAAGTTAACAGGTGAACCATGTGTTAAATGCCCACCATGCGAAAGGTCAAATCCCATTATTTTATCTCCTGGCTTTAGTAAAGCAAGCATGACTGCCGCATTTGCTTGAGCACCTGAGTGCGGTTGAACATTTGCCCACGTTGCACCAAATAAAATTTTAGCGCGATCAATTGCAATTTGTTCAATCTGATCTACCACTTCACAACCACCATAATATCTTTTTCCTGGTAGACCTTCGGCATATTTATTTGTAAGACAAGTTCCCATCGTTTGCATCACTTGTTTGCTAACAAAATTTTCGGAAGCTATTAATTCAATGCCATGACGCTGACGTTTTAATTCTTTACTAATTAATTTGAAAATTTCTGTGTCTTTTTCGATCATTGTAATTTATCTTAATGTTATGAAGAATAATTTTTTTTTTAACTGAAGTCTATTTCTGTGCTATCACCGATATTCAAACTCTGACTCAATCCTTTTAAATATGCATCGCTACCAACAATGCTCTGATGCAAAATTGCTGTTTCTAATTGCGCATAAGAACCGATTATTGAATCACGAATTATACTATGTTTAACAATTGTATTTTCCCCTATCGAAACATTTGGTCCAATTATAGAATCAGAAATAGCACAATTATGTGCAATGCTCACAGGATGAATTACGATAGTGTTTGGAAAATTATATTGCTTCTTATCTAAATCATTACTTCGTTTAAGTAGTACAGCATTCGTTTCTAAAAGATTGCTTTTCCCTCCGCAATCAAACCAATTCCCCACTTGAAATGTACTTATCTTTTCACCTGCTGCTATCATGCGTTGAATTCCATAGGTAAGATGAAACTCTCCATTATGACGAATGTCGT
The DNA here is from genome assembly GCA_043758125.1 of Bacteroidota bacterium. Lineage (GTDB taxonomy): Bacteria > Bacteroidota > Bacteroidia > AKYH767-A > OLB10 > JANXSD01. The sequence continues at coordinate 15,325 of JAYVOC010000133.1, forward strand.
TACGCACTATGTGATCCAAAGCATCCATCAATTTACCAGCATTTCTAAAATGATAAATACCAACTAATGCAAGATTTGATTTAGGAATATTGGGCTTCTCATCCACTTTAATGATGAATCCATTTGCATCAATTTCTGCTACACCAAATTGACGTGGATCTTCTACCTTTTTTACACCAAGTGCAGATTGTGGCATTGCCATCAACTGACTAAGATCAAAATCAATAATAGTATCTCCAAGTAAAATCAATAACTCATCATCCGCATTTACTTTTTCGCGAGCAAGCCAAACTGCATGTCCAGTTCCTTCTCGAGGTTCTTGAACAATAAAAGTAGATTTCAACTTTGGATACTTTGTTTTTACATAATCTTCAATCTTATCGCCAAGGTATCCGATAATAAAAATGAAATCATCATAACCACCGGTAATCAAATAATCCACGATGTGCGAAAGAATTGGTTTACCTGCAACGGGGACTAAAGCTTTAGGTTGAGTATGGGTGTGCGGACGAAGCTTGCTACCTATACCCGCAACTGGAATTATAATTTTCATTTAAGGATTTTGAACTCGAATATTGAATGAACAATAAACGTTTGAGCGGTAAAAATAGTTGTTTATGACTAAACAAATCATTTTCTAATAAATTTGAGATGGAGAATTATAAATATAAATCGTTTTTGTGTTAACGATATATTTGAATGAATCATTAATTACTTTCGCAACCGATGCGTATCGTTTTCATTACAATTTTAGTTTTATGGATAGCCTTTGGCTTAGTGATTCTTAACAATATGGATATCAGACTATATGCACAGTCGAGGATAATCACTAATGTCGATAAACTTCCAGATTTCGGACATGTTCTTGTACTTGGTGCAGGAAAAAATTATGCTTTCTCACGTCCTAATTACGCATTTATTGGTCGAATGGATGCAGTAGCAGACGTTTGGAAAAAACATCCTCAACTACAACTTATTTTGAGTGGCATGAGTGATGGTGATTTATATAATGAACCAGAAGACATGCTTAGATCATTAAATTTGAGAGGCGTTCCCACTAAAAATTGCCTTTTAGATAACCATAGTTATACTACTTTTGATTCCGTTAAAAGATTTAAAAAAACTTTTGGATTTTCTCCAATAATTGTTAGTCAGGAAGATCATTTAGAAAGAGCCATTTGGATGGCCAAAACTTGTGGGATGAATGCTATAGGCTTTCAAGCTGATGGCTATCCAGGAGGCACACCGCGATGGGTTATTAGTAGAGAATATTTAGCTCGAATTAAAGCGAGATTAATTGTTTGGGGTTATATGAAAAGTACAGATTTCAATTAAAAATAGTTTATTGAAAAAATGGAAAATAGAATTACAAAATTATTAAAAATACACTATCCAATTATTCAAGCTGGGATGATATGGTGCAGCGGCTGGCGACTTGCTTCTGCAGTAAGTAATGCTGGAGGATTAGGACTTATTGGCGCTGGTTCTATGTATCCAGATGTGCTGAGAGATCATATTCGCAAATGCAAATCAGCAACTCAAAATCCATTTGGTGTTAACGTTCCACTACTCTATCCAAATATTGATGAACACATTCAAATAATTATTGATGAAGGAGTAAAAGTAGTATTCACTTCAGCAGGAAATCCCGCAACATGGACTTCACATTTAAAAGAAAAAGGCATTACCGTTATTCATGTAATTGCGAATACAAAATTTGCAAAAAAATCAGCTGATTGTGGCGTTGATGCAATCGTTGCCGAAGGATTTGAAGCAGGTGGTCATAATGGTAGAGAAGAAACTACTACGTTATGTTTAATTCCGATTATTAGAGATGCTGTTGAAATTCCTTTGATTGCTGCAGGAGGTATTGGAAGTGGTAAAGCAATGCTAGCATGTTTCGCATTAGGTGCTGAAGCTGTTCAAATTGGTTCTCGATTTGTTACTTCTACAGAGTCATCAGCACACGAACATTTTAAACAATTTGTTGTTAATAGTCATGAAGGTGATACCACTTTAACTTTAAAGCAACTTACTCCCGTTAGAATGATGAAAAATAAATTTTATAAGGAACTTTTTGAAGCGGAGTTACATGGCGCTTCTATTGATGAATTAAAAAATATTTTAGGAAGAGCACGTGCAAAAAAAGGAATGTTTGAAGGAGATCTCGACGAAGGTGAATTAGAAATTGGACAAGTAGCTGCTTCCATTCATGCTATCAAACCAGCAGGAGAAATAGTGAAAGAAATATGGAATGAGTTTGTTAGTGAAAAACAAATATTAGCAAATATTGTAATCTGATTTTAGTATTGTATCTAAAAATTAATTAAAAAAATTCGAATAAAAATTTATGATAAAATTTGATCGATTCACCTTGCCAAATGGGCTAACTGTTATTGTTCACGAAGACCATTCTAGTCCGTTAGTAGCAATGAATATTTTATACAAAGTTGGTGCACGTGATGAGGATGCAAGCAAAACTGGATTCGCTCATTTATTTGAGCATTTAATGTTTGGAGGTTCTGTAAATATTTTAAATTATGATGAACCTTTACAGATGGCAGGAGGCGAGAATAATGCATTTACAAATAATGATATCACCAATTATTATTTAACGATCCCATCACAAAATCTTGAAACGGCATTTTGGCTTGAATCTGATAGAATGTTAAGTCTTGCATTCACCGAAAAAAGTTTAGAGGTGCAACGTAATGTTGTTGTTGAAGAATTCAAACAACGTTATTTAAATCAACCTTACGGTGATGTTTGGTTAGCATTACGACCACTTGCGTATAAAGTACATCCGTACCAATGGGCAACTATTGGAAAGGAAATTTCACATATTGAAGATGCTACGTTAGAAGATGTGAAAAGTTTTTTCAAGAAATGGTATGCACCCAATAATGCAATACTTACACTCGCAGGAAATTGCACTTTAGAAACAGCAAAAGCGCTTTGTTCGAAATGGTTCGAACCAATTCCTGTATCAAATACTCCTTTGCGTAATTTACCTCTCGAACCAAAGCAAACTGAAAAACGAACTTTAGAAATTAATAAACAAGTTCCGAATTCAAATATTTATATGGTTTGGCATTGTTGTTCACGATTAGATCCTGAATTTTATGCTACAGATTTATTGTCGGATATTTTAGCACGTGGAAAATCATCACGATTTTATTTAAGGCTTGTTAAAGAACTAAAACTTTTTACGGACATAAGCGCTTACATGCTTGGTGATTTAGATAAAAGTTTATTTATGATCGAAGGTAAACTTGTTAATGGAATTAGCATGAAAGATGCTGAAGAAGCTATATTAAATGAATTAGAAAAAATTAAGAATGATATATCCGAACAAGAATTACAAAAAGTGAAAAATAAAGTGGAATCATCACTCGTATTTTCGGAAATGAGTTTAGATTCCAAAGCATTAAATCTGGCGTACTATGAATTGATTGGTGATGCGAATCTTGTTAATCAACAAATAGCAAAATATCAAGCAATTGGTACTATAGAAATAATGAATATTGCCAAAGAAATTTTTCATCAAGAGAATTGTTCCGTTCTCTATTATAATGCAACAAAATAACTATGCTAAACAGAACAGAAAGTCCTGAATTGATTCAATCAGCAGATATAAAAATTCCCGAAGCGAAAATTATATATATTAATGATAATATTCCTGTAATAATTGTTAATGAAGGTACGCAAGAAGTGATGAAAGTGGAATTAGTTTTTTCTGCTGGAAATATTTCAGAAGAGTCGCCAATGTTAGCATCCGCAGCAAGTGAATTGCTTGATGAAGGAACACGAAAAAGAAGCTCTGCAGAAATTGCAGAAGCATTAGACAACTACGGCGCATATTTTCAAACAGAATGTGGAAATGATTTTGCATCGGTAAGTCTTTATTCGCTAAGTCGATTTTTGCCAGAAACATTACCAGTACTTCTAGAAATCATCAATGAGCCTGCATATCCCGAAAAAGAAATTGTTACTTTTTGTGTTCAAGGGAAACAGCGATTGGCGGTAAATCAAGAGAAGGTTGACTTTTTAGCACGAAAACATTTTATCCATTCTCTTTATGGAAATCAACATCCTTACGGACATTTTCCTTCTGAAAATGATTTTGATATTTTAACTCCTGAAAAACTAATTTCTTTTCATAAAAAAAATTATTTAAACGGATTAGTAGCTGTTGTTATCGCTGGTAAATTTAATGATGCACAACTTAAACTTGCCATTGAAAAAATTAAAAATTCTGAATTCAAAAAGGGAAAAGTTGAAAAGTTAAATATCGCTTCATCACCAGAAGCTATTAAGCTTCACATCCCAAAAGAAGCAGCTGTTCAATCAGCTATTCGAATTGGCAGAAGATTGTTCAATCGTAAGCATCCTGATTATTTCAAGTTTACTATTTTAAATACTATTTTAGGTGGATATTTTGGTTCTCGGTTGATGTCGAATATTCGAGAAGACAAAGGTTATACGTATGGCATTGGATCAGGAATTATTCCTCAATTTTTTGATGGTTATTTTTTTATAAGTACCGAAGTTGGTTCGGATGTATGTTCCGACGCAATTAAGGAAATTCACTTTGAGTTAAATCGTCTTGTTACGGAAGTAATCCCCGATTCTGAGCTTAATTTGGTGAAAAGTTACCTCACTGGTTCTTTTCAAAGAAGCATCGATGGTCCCTTTTCACTTTCTGATCGATACAAAACCTTAGTTTTAAATGGTCTTGAATTAGACCATTACTATGCATACCTCCACACTCTCAAAAATGTTACTTCAGAGGAGCTTTTAGAGACTGCTCACCACTATTTAGAAGTTATTCACATGACCGAAGTGATAATTGGGCCTTAAGCTATTGTTAATTAAGAAGATTCTTTGTAAGTTTGGGGCACACACTTGACCTATCCATGAAAAGAATCCTACTAATTGTTTTTCCTCTAATTTTCCTCTTGGGAATTTATGAGGCATCTGCTTCCCACTTGATGGGAGGAGAAATTACTTGGAAATGTATGAAGGCGGGCTCGGGGCCCAATGCTGGAAAATTCAAATTCCAAGTAAAATATTACCGCGATTGCAATGGTATTCCTCCGGATGCTAGTGTCACTTTAACAACGAATGCTCCTGGATGGGGTGGTGGAATTTTATGTCTTCCAATCTCTACTATAGAAATTTCACCAACTGGATTAGGGTGTCCTACGTGTGCTAACCCCACTGGAGTCTCCAGTACTGCCCAAGAAATAATTTATGAATCCGCATTTATATTTATTTCCGGCACACCTCCTGCAACTGGATGGAATTTTTGGTGGCAATCTTGTTGCAGAAATAGTAATATTACAAATTTGACTCTTAATGCAGGAATGACTTTGCGCGCAATCATGTATCCTTTTGGTGTAAGTAATACAAATCCTTGCTACGATTCATCACCAAGTTTTGCAGAAAAACCTCAATTAAGTACTTGCGCTGGAAATCAAACTTCTTATAGTCATAACGCAGTTGATGACGAAGTAGATTCACTCGTTTATGATTGGGGCAGACCTCTTGAAAATGGTTTTCCTGGAAATAACGTAGCATACGCTGGTTCTTATTCTTACACTAACCCAATGCCTAGCAATCCTCCAAATGTTGGAGCTATATTAAGCCCTACTACAGGTATAATTTCTTTTAATACAGCTAATGGATTTGGTGGAGTATTTGTTACGGTTACAAAAGTTACTGCTTACAAGTGCAACATAAAAGTTGCCGAAATTTTTAGAGAGATACAATTGGTTATTGCTAATGGCTGTATTATTTCAGGTTCTGGTGCTTCAACGGTTTATAATAAACCACCAACTTTAGTTTTTAATCCAAACACGAATGTACAACTCACTGCTTTTGGGCAACAGTTTATAGATACAGTTTATGCTGGTGATACAGTTGCCTTTGGTGTTATAGCATCAGATTTCGATCCTCAAAAACCAGTCACCTTACTTGGAAGTACAGTGTCAGGTACTAAGGTAATTTCTGGATTAACATCCACCGTTGGAATTCCCATTGGTGCGCTAGTAGCTGGGAATGGTATACCTGCTAATTCATTTATAACAGCTGTAACTGCAAACACAATTACAATAAACTTCAACGCAACTTTAACTGCTGGTAATGTTATTTTAACAATAACGGGCATTCCACAATCTATGTCCTTTGATGCGACAGGACTTGAATTTGGACAAAATTATACCAATCCTTTGATAGGATGTCCTATTGCACCTTGTGCAACTCTTGATAGAACAGTTCCTCAAAAAAATATTGGAGTTGTGGGAGGATTGAACTTTAATTGGGTAACAAATTGTGATCACCTTGGAGGTAATATTGGTGGTACATGCCCAAGAGTTACCTCAGTTTATAATTTTGTAATTAAGGTATATGATAATTTTTGTCCATCCAATGCATTAAATTTTAACACAGTAACAATTATTGTTAAATCACCGCCTGCAGTTAATCCACCCATAATGAAATGCGCATCAGTTCGTACTGATGGTAAAGTTGATTTATCGTGGATAAATCCAAAAGACACTGGACTTCAGGATACAATTAAATATTTCAAAGCCTTTTATATTTGGAGATCAACTACACGTAATGGTCCCTATACTTTAGTAGATAGTATTTTTAATCTTGCAACTTTTTCGTATGCGGATGTTAATGCAAATGGAAATGTTGGTCCTGTTTATTATTACATGACTTCAAGATCTGGTTGTAATATTCAACAAAGCGGAAGTAGTGATACCATTGCAACAATGTTTCTTACGGTTTCACAAACAATGCCTTTTCCAGTAGCTAACTTATCATGGAATCCACAATTTGATCGAGTAGATTGGGCAAGCACAGAATTTTTGGCTAGCCAGAATTTCATGAAGTCGAATAACCGAATATATTATATTTGGAAAGAAACTCCTCCTCGAGGCTCTGGAAATTGGAATCTTATTGGAACTAGTACTGGTAACTTCTATGTAGATTCCGTTAAAGTTTGTGATGATACCATAAATTATAGAGTTGAAAGTGTTGATACAACGATTTTACATGGTTGTACCTCCACTTCCAATATTGCTTGGGCTAGGTTAAGGAGTACGAATCCAAAATTAAAAGGTCCATCATTGCGATGTGTTAGTGTTTTACAACCAGCTGGAGATGTGCAATTAAGTTGGGTTGGATCTGCTGATACTGCAAGTCATTTTGAGCAATATTATATTTATCAATCATCAACATTAGCTGGACCCTATACAAAGATTGATTCGATAAAACCTTATGCATTGAATACCTATACCGATTTGGGTGCAAATGCAAATAATGTTATCAATTACTATTATATCACTACAAAAGCAGGTTGCGATAAACCATCATCATTTGAAGATACAATAGCCACATCCGACACATTGGCAACAATGAAGGTAAATGCTACTCCTTCGCTCGGCTTTGCTACCCTGAATTGGAATGCACAACGGATACCTTTAATGGCAACATCTACAGGTATCTATAAAATTTATAGAATTATTCCACCATCAGCTGTCTGGGCTTTAGCTGGAACAAGTTTAACAACTACTTTTAAAGATACCGTTGTATTATGTGATACTATTATAGGCTATAGAGTTGAGATAACAGATGCTTCAGGATGTACTTCTGTTTCTTCTATTGATGCTGATCGATTTACCTCGTTAGGAGCTATCGTTGCTAATCCCCAACTCAGTTGTTTAGCTGTTCAATCAAATGGTAATGTTCAACTATCATGGGCAAAACCAGCAGATCCTAATAATTTCTTTGCTGGATATCAAATTTATCATGCTTCATCATTTGCTGGTCCTTATACTTTATCCGCCACAATAAATGTTTATAATACAACTACCTATCTTGATGCATCTGTAAATGCTAATGCTGCCATTCAATATTATTATTTAGTAACATTATCTGGTTGCACTAAAATCGCTACAAATGGATCAACGGGAGATACATTAGCAACTATGCTATTAAATGCAACTCCATCATTTGGATTTGCAAATCTTAGTTGGAATGCAATGCGAACACCAAATTTACCAAGTGTTTCAAGTCTTTATCGTATCATGCGTCGTCCAACGGGTGCAGGAGCTTACACGCAAATAGGCACAACGGCTCTTTTAACTTATATTGATGGAATAAATCAATGTAATGTTCCTTTCGAATATCGAATTGAATTGGATGATAATTTACCATGTACTTCTGTAAGTTCGGCTGATAATGATATTTTCTCTTCATTAGGAAATGTAATTGCAAGTCCTTCCTTAAGTTGTGTTAGCGTTCAAGCAAACGGACAAATTGCACTAACCTGGTTAAATCCTACTCCTGCAACTTTTACTGATTTTAATGAGTATGAAATTTGGAGAAACAATAGTTCAGGCTGGGTATTGTTTGATTCTGTCGGAACAAGTGCTACAACCACTTATACTGATTTAACCGCGAGTGGAAATACGCAATCTTACTCGTATTATTTAAATACACAATCAGGTTGTACAGGTCAAGTAAATGCTCCTGCATTA
>JAYVOC010000134.1:0-6523 GCA_043758125.1 Bacteroidota bacterium
GCTTGCACCTATTCATGAGAAGTAATTTTAGCATACTTTTCAACGTCTTAATGTTGGATTTAAACTGTGAAATATTCATCAAAAAATAAAGATTTTTCAGTTACTTTTGTATGATGATAAAGGCAACCGTTAATAATGGTACAAGTATTCAATTAGAGAATAAAAACAAATCTAATTTTCTTAATGGAGAGGAAATAGTATTTGACTTGAAAAAGTTGAAGTCGGGTACTTACCATGTTTTACTCAATAATAAATCATATACTATTGAAGTTTTAGAATCTAATAAAGTTGCTAAAACGCATATTCTAAGAATTAATGGAAAGTCATTCGATGTACAATTACGTGATCGCTATGATGAGTTATTGCATGAGTTAGGATTAGATGCTACTACCTCACAAAAAATTGCAGATCTTAAAGCACCAATGCCAGGACTTGTAGTTGACATTCCTGTTAGTATTGGTCAAGTTGTAAAGAAAGGAGAAACGTTGTTGATTTTAGAAGCGATGAAAATGGAAAATACATTGAAGGCTATTGCTGATGTAACCATAACTAAGATTGTGGTGAAGAAAGGACAAGCAGTTGATAAGAATGAAGTGCTAATCCACTTGAGTTAATAAATGCTAACATTTTTTAAGAACAAACTAAAACAATGAATCACGAACACAACAGAAGATCATTTCTTCGAACGGCAAGTTTTGCAACTGCAGGAGCAATTGTATTAAGCGGAAGCAAATTTGTTTTAGCAAAAGAATTGTTGAATGATGGTCAACTATTTTCATTAGCACCGTTGCCTTATGCCTTTAATGCATTAGAGCCGCATATCGATGCAATGACGATGGAGATACATCATGATCGTCATCATAAAGCGTATGTTGATAATTTAAATAAGGCAGTTACTGAAAATAAAATTACGGAGACATCACTTGAAAAAATATTAGCGATGGTTTCCACATTGCCAACTGCTGTTCGTAACAATGGTGGTGGTCATTATAATCATACGATGTTTTGGCAGATGATGAAACCAAATGCAGGTGGAATTCCCACAGGAAAAGTTGCAGATGCAATCATCGGAACATTCGGTAGTTTGGAAACTTTTAAAACTAAATTTTCGGAAGCAGGAAAAACACGTTTTGGTTCTGGATGGGCATGGTTGATAAAAGATAAAGATGGTAAATTACAAATTACATCCACACCAAATCAAGATAATCCATTGATGGATATTGCAGAAATAAAAGGTACGCCACTACTTTGTTTAGATGTTTGGGAACATGCATATTATTTAAAATATCAAAACAAACGTGTCGATTATATTGCTGCTTTTTGGAATGTTGTTAATTGGGATGAAGTTGCAAAGAGACTATGAAGTACAGAAACTCGTTAACTCGTTTCAGATTTCATATAATAAGTTTTTAAATGCAAAAGGCGATCTTAACAGATCGCCTTTTGCATTTAAAATAAATTAAATATTATACTAATGTAATATCGAATTGAACGAGGTCAACAAATTCAAGTACGCGTTCTTCAACTTCTTTATCCGTTAAATTAATTACTCTTTCTAAACCAAATTTTTCAACACAAAAAGATGCCATTGCTGATCCATAAATAACACCACGCTTCATGCTTTCGAAAGAGATATCACGAACGCTACTTAAGTAACCGATAAATCCACCTGCGAAAGTATCACCAGCACCTGTTGGGTCAAAAACATCTTCTAATGGTAATGCTGGAGCAAAGAAAACTTGATCTTCATGAAATAACAATGCACCGTGTTCACCTTTTTTAATGATCAAATATTTTGGTCCCATTTTAAGAATTTTTCTCGCGGCTTTAACGAGCGAATATTCTCCAGTAAGTTGGCGAGCCTCTGCATCATTTACAGTAAGTACATCCACCATGCTGATTGTTTTTAGAAGATCGTCCATTGCGATTTCCATCCAAAAATTCATAGTGTCCATCACAATTAGTTTCGGACGATTTTTCATACGCTCAATAACCATCATCTGAATACTCGGCATAAGGTTCCCGAGCATGAGGAACTCACAATCTTGAAAAGCTTCAGGAATGATTGGATCGAAAGTGCTTAAAACGTTGAGTTGCGTATCGATTGTGTCACGTGAATTCATGTCCTCGTGGTACTTCCCCGACCAAAAAAATGTTTTTTCTCCTTTTTTTATCTGAAGACCGTCCGTATGGATGCCTTTTTCTTCAAATGTTTTAATCATTTCAGAAGGGAAGTCTTCCCCAACCACTGATACAAGGTTAATATCTTTTTTGAAATAAGAGGCTGATATTGAGGCATAAGTAGCTGCTCCGCCAATTATTTTATCCGTTTTACCGAAGGGGGTTTCGATGGCATCAAAGGCGACCGTTCCAATTACAAGAAGACTCATGAGGTGATTTTCTATATTTTCCTTGCAAAGATATTTGTAAATCCGTTCTGTTATCTTACTTTTGCAGCCCGATACAATAAAAACCTTGTTGATAAACAAGGAATTTATAAATCGGTTGCTCAAAAGGCAAATTGTTCTTCTCTTTTTGATCCCTACACGTGTTTTAGTTATGAAGTAAAGTAAAATGTCTACTTCGTAATGGCTTGAGTTCGTTGGACAATCTTCTCCTTGTGAAAAGCAAAGAGAAGGTTATTCCTTCTTAGCTCAGCTGGTTAGAGCACATGACTGTTAATCATGGGGTCCCTGGTTCGAGTCCAGGAGAGGGAGCGGAGCAGCAGACCAAGTAGTGTGCATAGCACTGCTACTTGGACGCTGCTCCGTCCCGAAGTCTGAAATGAGCATTGCGAGTTTCTGTACTTCGGGACGGAAAACAAATGAAACAAGGGCTGTCAAACGACGGCCCTTGTTTTTTAAAGTAATTCAAAATAAGACAATCCTTTTTCAATGGGTGTCATAAATATTTTTAAAATGGAACACCCTAAGTTCACAACATATGTGTTGTACAGTTTAAAAGACCATCAATTTTATATTGGATATACAACCAACTTCGATCGTCGTATGGAAGAACATGCAGCAGGTAAAACAAAAAGCACTGCACCACGAAGACCCTTCCAAGTTATTTTTTGCGAATATTATTTTTCTAAAGAAGATGCAATGCGAAGAGAATTATATTTTAAAACTTCTGCAGGAAAAAGAACATTAAGATTAATGTTGAGAGAAAGTTTGAAGGAGATCAAAGAAATTCGAATCTGATATTTAAAGGATGAAGTCTACGTACTTCATCCAAAGACCATCAATTTTATATTGGATATTCGGCAAATTTTACTCAGCGAATGTTAGACCATGAAGCAGGTAAAGCAAAAAGCACTGCACCACGAAGACCCTTCCAAGTTATTTTTTGCGAATATTATTTTTCCAAAGAAGATGCAATGCGAAGAGAATTGTATTTTAAAACAAGTGCAGGGAGGAGAACTTTGCGTTTGATGTTGCAAGAAAGTTTGAAGCAAGTACAAAGGCTTAGCCCAGAAGTGTAAATTAAGCAAAGCGAAATTTTCTACTTCTGGGCGAGATTCTCTACTGCTGGGATGGAAGAGGGAGGTTTTGTTGCTCATTCGGAAAGAATATTTAGGGCATTGTGTTTAACATATTTACCATTAAAATTAACAAAAGGTCCTATTCATCATCTGGGTTCTTAAATACAAAGTAATCACAGCCCCATGTAAAATTTTTACATTTAAAAAGTTGCCAATTCCCTTTTCTTGATGTACCTTCTTTAGACAAAAACAACTCGCCTCGTACACATCTTGGACACAAATTTGCTTTTTCTAAACTTTCATTCTCGTCGATTTCCTTAGCAAATTTCGACTTGTAAAAAGAATTTGATAAAACATATGTTATTTCCTTTGCTCGAGTTATAGCCACATAGAATAATCTCCTTTCTTCTGCATTTGGGTAAGTATCCCCTTCTGACAAAACCAAATTTAAAATTGGGTCATCAGAATATTGACTTGGAAAGCCACGCTTTCCACTTACACAATTTAAAAGTATAACATAATCTGCCTCCTTACCCTTTGATTTATGTACTGTATAGAAATGAGCCTTTAGATTTGAGAATTCAGGAAAAATAAATTCATTCTCAACATCACCTGTCTCGGAATTTTTGACCTTTTTAGTCTGCATTTTTTCTTCATCGCTTTCCTTTAGTAGTGAAGTTATATCATAACTGTATCTTCCAAGTATCATGATTTTAACTTCAGCAGTATTACGATTATCTTTTCCAATTTCGCAAATAACATTATAAAACAGGTCGAAATTACCAGAATTCAAATTACTATTGTAATGTACTTGAATTCCACTTTCAGAACCAACTCTAGTGGTGTTTACTTCCTTAGATATTTGATGAGTATTCTTTTGTATAAAACTGCTAGAACGCTTTACTAAATCCTTTTTAAACCTATAAGTTTCCCCTATTTTCGTAATTGAAGTTTCACCAAATCGCTCTGAAAATTTTGTAAATAAATTAAGATCACTGCCAGCAAAACGATAAATAGATTGCCAATCATCGCCAACGCAAAACAAAGTGGTACTTTCTTTTTGATCCTTCAACGCTTTCAATAAATTGTAACGTGAGATTGATATGTCTTGATACTCGTCAACTAATATGTACTTATAATTTGATTTATATTCTCCACTTATTACAAAATGATATGCGTTATTAATCATATCATTAAAATCAATTACATTTTCAGTTAAAAGTAAATTTTTATAATAGTTGTAAAAAAGTCGATACAATTTTAGAAATTTCGTGATTCTCTCTTTTTCATAAACACTATTTAGCTCGAAATTATTTCCATTCAAATTTTTAAATGTATAATTTCCCGCCTTAAATAACGAATGAAATGAAGAAATTAAATCATAAAATCCATCAACATCTTCTTTTATTTCAGAATCCAAATAATTCCAAATTTCTTCATTAGTCATTGGACAAAACTCAACCCCAGCGTTGCGCAATTTTTCTTCTAATAGCACTAAAAGATTACCGTTTGAGTTCTCATGTGAGAATGTTTCAATTAGTTTTGTCCTATATATTTTATGAGTGAATAATTTCCACTTTCTGCTATCTTGGTAATGCCTATTTACCTGATCATAATCATCCTTCCCAAACCAACGAGGTACATTTCCATTTAAGTCAAGCCCAAAATGCTCAATATAAATACCATACTTGGTCAAATAAAAATCAGGGCGATATTGGGTATGAGTTGCATCGGCAGTGTCTATTTCATACTTCCTTTCGTATTCATATTCGATTCCATTAATAAATAAATAATTCGCTATAATAACTTCTTCAATACTTTTGCATTGCTCGCGCAAAATAGTCATTCTTCCACTTATCCACTTTGTAACCTTTTTATAAGACTTTATTCCATTTTCGCGCATGAATTCAATATATTCACCATGATTAGAAAATGTATCAACTGGTTTTAATGGCTTTGAATAATAGACCATGAACTCTGTTAGAATTGTAGAATAATTTGGATCCTTTAATAACCCTTTTAAAAAAGTTTTAAGATTCTCTCGATTATTTTTTTCATCAAATATTGAAGGTTTATTATTTGTAACATCTCCAATAATCGATAGTCCTAAATGATGAAATGTAATAGCCTTTAGGCTACTAATAGATTTCAATCGCTCGTTCATTTCATCACAAGCCTTCCTTGTAAACGATAAAAGCAAAATCTCATTTTCATTAACACCTTTGTTCTCTATTAAATACCTTACTTTAGCCGTTATAACAGTCGTTTTACCTGCTCCTGCTGCTGCAACAATTAAATTATTGTCTTCATTAATTACTACCGCCTTTCTTTGATTCTCGTCTAACTTTTTACCTTCAAATAATACTAGATTTTTGGATTGCATTTCCTTCCTCACATAGTTTTCATTGTAGGCTTTCCTTATTTTATCCATATCATTATAATAATTTAAGAACTTTTCTAAAGTACTTATTATTTCTTTTGATACTTCAAGGTTTTTCAAAGAAATTTTATGAAGTTGTTTGAACAATAAATTAGATTTATCTTTCCAACTATTTAATTTTGACGATTTAAAATAGTCATCGTAGTTAATCAATTTTTCTATCTCAACTATTTGAGTTTGTATTGCTGGAAATAATGATAATACAAGTTTCGAATTAATTCGACATTCTCTAATTCTTTTCTCTTGTGCTACCCTCCTTTTTTCAATAATTCTTTCTTGTTCCTTTAGTATTTCCTCCTCCTTTTTCTTCTTTATTTCTTCCTCCCTATTTTGCCTTTTATTCATTTCAGCTCTACCAAAAAGGCTCATAAACACTACAAAAAGTATAAATAATATTACATCCAATCCCATATTAAGCAATTATCTATTTAAAATTAGGGTTAATAAAATTTTTAATTTCGAAGGATTTGTAACTAATAATTATTTTGGTATCAAAATCAGGTAGTATAAAGAAGATTGTGTAAACAGAGATTTAGGTTAAGGGAACTAGTGTCTAGCGTGCAGAACCCACACAGTTTTGGGAATACATTCGTGATACA
>JAYVOC010000135.1:0-2538 GCA_043758125.1 Bacteroidota bacterium
TAATGACCCAGTAGCTGTTCCCATTGTAGCATTAGAAGTAAATGTTGCGGGGTTAGCTAATCGATATGCTTCGCCATTAGAAGAGAAATTTATTGCATAACCATCTGGATCATTTGCAATAACTGTAAAATTGAATGTTGTTCCAGGTGCAATAGTATAATTTTTACCAGAGAAAGGTGCATTCGTTGAGATTAAACTAATAGGTGAAGGAGTATTTACAGAGGGAACAACAATAATTTGCATGTCACGACGAATCTCTCCAATTTTAACTCCAGCACGATATTCGTTAACGAGCATAGAAACTACAAAATTACCTGCAATATTTGGAAGAAATGTAATTTCGCCAGATACTGGATCCATAGTAAATGGGACAAGTGTATCAGAAGAAGGTAATACATAACCAGCAGCTGGAGTTGATGCCGCTGTCCCAAAACCTTCCTGAGGTATATCTAACAACCAAGCGATCGAATCACCATCCATATCAAACGGTAATGGGTTATAAGTAAAAGGAACTCCTAATTGAGCTACAGTGATTGGATCATTTAAAAACTCAGGTGATGAATTAGTAGAATCTACAAGAAGTTTATTTGCCAAATGAAAAGAACCAGGCGATGGAATATTTAATATTGCAGCGTTACGGCAGCAGTTTTCAAACCAAACATCATAGGTGCCAGAAGCAAGGAATGTAATTGTTCCAGTGTAAACGTATTTTTCCACACCATTTCCAAATACAATTGGTCCTGGGGTAATAGCTGTAGCTGTTAGATTAACACCTGAAGTATCAGAATAATTAATCACATAACTAGGATCAACAGGAATTCCTAATGTGTCTCGGTAAATTGTTAGTGTTATTTCATAAGTTAATCCACCAACATTTTTGGAGGTAATTTGACCACCCATTAAGTGGGAAGCTTGTGCTGCAATCCCCGAAATTAGCAGACAAATTGTAAAGAGTAATTGTTTTTTCATTGGGTGTGTATTTAGGTTGATGATTCAAATGTAGATTAAATAATTAGTAATCCCAATTTTTTGCAAAATAATATCCGTATTCATTATTCTACTAAATTAATAGAGTTTTATAGAATGCATAAAAAATGATTTGCAACACATTACTTTGACGGCATTATTTCAAATATGGTTGCATCAACCATCATAAATTAAACCAAGTTGAAACATGTAAATCTATTTTCTATTCCTAATAAAAAAATCGTCGGATTGTGAGAGAATATCACAATCCGACGAAACAGGAAATTATAATTAAATTTATTGAATATTAATTGTTGAAGATTCAGCTTTTTCGCCCTCAATTTTTAAAGTGAGAACATAATTGCCTTTGCTCAGCCTTAAATCATCTATACGAATTACATTTAAACCGTTTACAACATTTAAGTTTGAATATTCTTTTACAGATTGTCCTGCTAAATTTAGCACTTCAATATTTCCTGTGTTCTTCTTTTCTGAATTAAAACTAAGCATTATATAATCACTCGTAGGATTAGGATAAACATTGAATTTTATAGCTGAATTTAGTTGTTGATGGATGCCAGTTGCATTGGATACTTTCACATTAATGCTGATATCATTTGAGAAAACATTAATGCCAAAAGGTTCTGAAACTCTTAAACCAATAATGTATGGCTGAGTACGTGCACTATTCGATGATGGCATCCAAGATAATGTTCCAATTGAAGAACCTGAACTTGCAGTTGAATTAAAGGTAGCAGGATTATTTGCTAATAAGAAAGGTTCCCCGTTTGCACTAAAATCAATCGCATTGCCATCCGGATCACTCGCAATTACTGTGAAATTAAATCCAGATCCTGGAGCAATAGTATAATTCTTACCTGAAAAAGGAGCATTTAATGAGTTTAGTGAAATAATTGCTGTTTTATTTGTGGATTGCAAAACTATAATCTGCATGTCGCGACGAATTTCACCGATTTTAATTCCTGCTCGATATTCACTTACTAGCACTGAAACGACAAAATTTCCAACTAAATTAGGTAGAAATGTGATTTCACCAGTAACGGCATCCAGAGCAAAAGGCACTAAGGTATCTGAAGATGGTAAACTGTAACCAGGCTCTGGAACAAGCGCACTTGTCATACTTTGCCCCATTGGAGTATCGAGCTTCCAAGAAACTGAATCACCGTCGACATCAAATGGCAAAGGATTATAATTAAAAGGAACATTGTATTGTGCTACAGTGATTGGTTCATTTAAAAACTTAGGTGATGAATTTGAAGGATCAACATAGATTACATTGTTTAAATGCAAGGATCCAGGATTAGGAATATTAAGTATTGCAGCATTACGTGCACTACTTTCAAACCACATTGAATATGTTCCAATAGCTGAAAAGGTGATTGTATCAATAAAAGTATACCTCTCTGCATTATTACCGATATAAAACGTAGAATCAAATATCCATGGAACATTATGAATTGCAATATTTGTTCCTGCTGAATCGTAGTTTATTGCTTCTGTATTACCTACAGGAATGCCTCTATTATCCCTGTAAATAGTCATAGTAACTTC
>JAYVOC010000136.1:0-9365 GCA_043758125.1 Bacteroidota bacterium
TTGTTTTTGATGAAACCATAATTCCAGAAACAACAACAACAATTTCTCTTTTTGATATATCAGGAAGAATAGTTTATCAAACAAAAGAAAATATTAAAAACAATCAATTCAATTTAGATCTTCATTCTCTAGTGCAAGGCACTTACAGCATTACAATTCAAACAACAAACAAAGTTTATAGTGGCAATGTTGTTATTATTCGATGAAAGAATAAATTTTAGATTTAAGTTCAGGAGTTTATTTTGTAAAGGTGGTAACAAAGGATGAAATTGTTACAAGGAAAATTATTAAGGAATAGTTATTCTATTTTTTTAATCCTGTTTACCAAGAAGTATTGTACTTTTTGGTAAATCACTGTAATCCTGTTAATCTTGTTTAGACAATTTTATTATCTTTAAGTGATAAAACGAAGTAAAATTTAGGATTGCAGATGATTCTGCATTCTTGTACAATTTATATCTGTAAATTCTTATAGACGATCAAGTACCTTGTTAATTCTTGTTAGCAAATCTTCAAACGCTGGTTGTCCTTTGTAATATAATGATGCAGTCCGTTTATACCGTTCTGCAAATCTCATTCTTAATTCTTCATTAGATAGCAGAAATGCTTCGTTTTCAGCAAGTATTTTTATTAAATCTGCCTTCGGAAATCGTGCTTTTTTATGATCAAGATATTCTTGTGTTCCAATAAATTCCTGAACCTTATTATTGCCAAGAAGACAATATACATCATAGTATTGACGCATCAAATTGGGTAACTCAGTTTTTGTTTCTTGTTCTCTGCGAAATTTAGTTGCGATCGTTTGTAATTTTTCAACGAAAGTATATCCTGGATGATAACAAGGAACATCAATTGCTCTGTTATCTTTTATATTAATTTCTGTATATGAATTCGCATTTTCAAAAGCCCATGAACTAATTGTTAGTGGATTGTTTGGGGTTACTGTATCGAAGCCAACCTCTAACAAAATTCCTGTCTTAACTCCTTCAATAGAATTTGTCACACTTATATAGTTCAATCGAATACCACCACTATTGTAAGTCTGCGCATTGTCAAAAACTATATCTCGTTCAACGGAAGTAATTCCATCTATGTGAATATTCGCAGCAAGCCAGTCATAGTAATCTTTGCGTGATTCGACATGACTTGACTTAATTTTCTTAGGATTAGTTTCAACCTTTTTATTTGATGATGGTTTGATATATATATCGATGTCTTCTGAGAAACGATCAATAATTTTATATCCTTTTGATAAGGATGTTCCACCTTTTAATTCGAATTCAAAACCTTGCTGTTTTAGTCCGTACAATACATGCATTATCCAATAATCTTTCTCAATAAGTTGAGGAATGATATTCATTTCGTCTGAAATGATTTCCAATAGCTGTGGAAATTCATCTAGATTGTGCAAGTAATCTTTAGACATGTTGTTCTTCGTTTTGTTTTATAAGTGATGTTAGAAGCGTTTTCGCACGAACGCTACCATATTCATTTATTACTTTTTTAAGCTTGGTCAGATCCATTTGTTTAAGCTTATTAGAAACATTCTTCAAAACAAACTCTTGATCTTCGGCTAAACTGTCAAGATTGCTTACCAGATCAACAAGTAAAAATTCAGGAGTAACTTTTTTAGGAAAACGATGTTTTGTTTGAAATGTAAATGTTTTTTTTCCAAGCTTAAATTCACCATGCCTTTTATGATTATATACTACTCTCTTATTGTAGAGTTGCGTTGTTCCAACTCCAAGACTGTTATAATCATTTGGAGAAGTAACAAGAAAATGATCATCTTTTAAAAAGGATTTAATGAGTGTTTTTTCATCAGCAGGTGTATTACCAAAAGCACTTTCATTAGGATAATAATAAAGACCAACTGAAAGCTTTTGCAGCGTCCCATCTTTCACAAGGGAAACGACATGACGATCTACCGCATTTGACCATTGGGTAAGATCAGAGCGCCGATAGACCTGGCCTCGCTTGAGGTGCTTTTTGAGTTCAGTGACTTTAGACATGTTTTTACCTTCTACTGCAAATATACTCTAAAAAGATACAAAATGCAATATATTTTATTGAAAATTCATGCAAATAGTAACATAATATATTGATTGATAAATTATTAATTATGATATCGACAAAAATGGAAGGCAATTCCTTTATTATTGATGAAATTAAATTTAATGAAGGGACAAGAGCTGGTGGTAACTTTTCTGACTTAGTTTCATGTTCTTGTGATCCAAATGATAAATATGTTGATCCTGTTGGTTGTGGGCCAAATGGAAATATTAGTAAAAAGCAAAAACTAACCTACACGATTCATTTTACAAATACCGGATCTACAAATGCACATAAAGTGATTTTAAGAGATTTTATTAATAGTAATCTTGATATTAATTCATTCAAATTCTTAAACTCAAGTCATGCAGTTTCCTATATTCAAATTATACCTCAGCATATTTTGATTGTAGAATTTGACAGTATAGAACTTGCACATGGTATTTCTGCTTTTATTTCTTTATCAGATTTAAATAGTTATGTCGCGAATGGTTATTGTATTGAAAAATGTGTAGTAGAATCTCGATTAAGTAATATTTCACAATTTAAGGAACTTAATATTGAAATTTCACCCAATCCTTCGTCAGATTACTGTATGCTTAAATTAAAAGGCACTTTAAATGGTAAAGAGAAAATATTTGTAGCCCTTTACAATTACTCGGGCATTCTAGTTAAGCAGATGAACTTTGATCCAAACGAATTTAAAAAAGATAGTGATGATTTTAATTTCCAACATTTATTAAATACAAAACAATTACCAGCTGGATTATATCTTCTTGAATTTACTTATGTAGGGGAAAGAAAACTTATGAGTAACAAAAAATGAGAACCCGATTTAGAAGAAGGGCTTCAATAGAACCTGTTATTTCACACATGAAAAATCAATTTAGAATGACGTCAATTACCTAAAAGGATCAACAGGCGTCGCAATTAACAGCTTAATGAATGCAGCAGCTTTCAACTTTCTGTGTCAATTATTCAATTTTATTAGAGAAAATTTGTAATTTGGACAAAATTTCATCTTATGATTAAATTTAGAACAACCTATTTACTACATTATTTTTTACTTTTTTTTAATATTTTAATTTCTCTCCATTCATACTCTCAAACTTCATGGATTCAGAAATTACCACTTCGGGGTTTTCCAACAAAAATGATAAAAACAAGTGATAATGGATTTGCATGTGTAGCAGTAACAGATTTTAATGGTTACGAGGAAAAATTGAGCTTAATAAAATGTGATAGTTCCGGGATTACGCAATGGGTGAAGAAATTATCATTTAGAGATTCGACTTATTATATTGGTGAATCACTTATAGAAGTTCCAGGAGTAGGTTTTGCAGTTCTTGCATCATTTTATAATAGTCCGTTTACTTACGCTCCCAATGGCTTGCTTTTTTTTACTGACTTAATTGGAGACACGCTATGGACATATTCTTTTTTTGATTTTGCATCTGCTACTTTCAATAATCGATATTCTAAACTTCAATTTTTTGATAATTCCTCACTATTAGTTCTTGGAGGGCTATCTCCAGAAAACCGTCTAAATCAATTTGATTTTTCTGGAAATTTATTAAGTACTCTTTCCGATACATTTTCATATAAATATTGTCATTTAACAAATGATTTAAATGGAAATACTATCATTAGCAGAGTGCCCTATTCAGGTGGAACTTATGATTTCCAAAACATTTATAGTTTAACTCCATCCTTATTGCATTCAAATGATCATTATTATTCAGGAATGAATGGTGAGTTTGCGGATGTAAATAAATTATACAATGATCTCACTTACCTTGTCGCAAGTGGTGATACCTTAATTAAATTAGATGGAAATTTTGATTCTTTATGGACTCATCCAATTGCGAATTACTTAGAACCTGGTTTCACTTCTCAAACACCGCAAGATTTTAAGGCCTTAACAGATGGAGGCTATGTTGAATGTGGAAAGTTAAAGAATTCCTTAGTAAATCTTGTTTATTTACTAAGGACAGACTCGCTAGGGAATATTCAATTCAGGCAAGGTTACAACGCAAATATTGATAATTGCGTAAGCGTTATTCAAGATAATGATGGCGGCTTCGTAATGTTTCAATCAGGAAATCCTGATACCACAAATGTTCCAGAAATGTGGCTGGTGAAAACAAATTCTAATGGTTTAGTAAATGTTGTTCCAGAACATACTATCGAAAGCAATTTGATAAAAGTTTATCCTAATCCAACGTCTTCAAAATTAAATATTGAATTTAAAGAAACATTTTCAGGAACAATTTTTTTAACTGATATAACAGGCAAGCTTCTATTCTCTAAAAGAGTAGATTCAATTTGGAATGACCTATTTAATTTTGATTACATTTCCGATGGAATTTATTTATTGAATTTTTCAGACAACCATAACAGTAACAGATTTACTTCAAAAATTATTATTCAGCATTTATAAACTCTTATTAATCAAATTGAATTATTCTAACTTTAAAAATAAATATTATGAAGCGAAACCTAACCAATCGTTTAATTTTTTTATCAGGAAAAATATTAATTTATTTTTCGTTTAATTTTATATTTTGCTTTCTATCAAGTGCTCAAAGTTCTTTTCTTAATGGATCAACCGGAGTTCCATTACAAGAATGTAATTATATACCAAATTTTAGTGTTCAAAATACATGTTCGAGTCCCGGACCAATTTATTCCCCAAATGGACAGGTATTTACACCTAAAGGTGATTTAAAAGCTCTTATCATTTTTGCAGGTTTTGGTCAGTACGATAATAACAATAGCTTTTCTACTTGGCCCGTTTCATCTAATACCTCGGTACCTTCATACCTAGATCCTGTCACTGGATCTGCTCCATCATTAATCTTTAGCAACACAAGCGATTTTTCAACTTATGCCATTCCATCAAACACCACAAATAAAAGTATATCTCGATTTTATTATGAAATGTCAAAAGGTACTTTCAGATTAATGGGTGATGTTTTTAAAGATCCTGCAACTGGAATTCCAGTAAAAATTAATATTAATCCTAGTGGAGCAGGTTCGTGGGGTGATTGTAACAAGAAAGTAATTCAACAAATTCAAACTCTATATCCGACTTTTAATTGGGCACCTTATGACTCAAGAAAAAATTGGCCAAATTTTCAATGTGATAACAGCACCTCGGCTCCGGATAACAAACCTGATTACGTTATTATTATTTACAGATACAGTACTAGTTGGGTTCCTCAACCAACTTCGAATATGTTAAACTTCATTGGAGGTAGTGGAGGATATTCTGTCTTGGATGGTCTATCGGGAATCAATTTTAATGGTTATACATTTGATGGTGCAGGTTTCACTTTTTGTAGTCCGGGTGAAGATCCCAAACCACTATTTTATCATGAACTTGCTCATGAACTCATTTCAATGCCTCATATATTAGGAAATAATAGCACAACTGGTTTTCATCTTTATGGTATGAATGGTTGGAGTGTTATGACAGGAGGTGGTTTTAAATTAAATCAATGTGCTTCTAGTTGGGAAAGATGGATCTCAGGTTGGTCAGAGCTTGTTACTGGTCCGAGTGCAGTTAATTCCGATATATTAAATTCTGCTTCGCTTACTTCCAATGGCGAATATATTCTTCGCGATTTTGCTACAAGTGGAGATGCTATTAGATTGAAATTACCTAATACTACTGATCAATATGTTTGGATAGAAAATCATCAAGCGCTATCAATTTTTGATCATCAGCCATGGGCAGGCCAAGTTGCTTCAGCAGGGGGTGAAATTATACCTGATATTGATCCTGGTATTTATATGTATAATGAAGAAATGTTGGATTCTCGTTCAAATATTTCAACAACATTTGCCTATAACGAAAATGTCGTCAATGGAATAAGACCTATAAATGCTCAAGGAAATTTCGATTATTCACACTCTACAGTTGCTCCAAATAGAAATTGGTCGGATTATTGGAATAATGTCCTTTTTACATTTAATAGAGGTGCAGAAAATCCTATATCGGGAATAAACCCTTGGGTATCTATGTTAGATGATTATCCTAAACCAGAACAAATTGCAGGTTCAAACGATGGGATGATACTTCGGACTCATAATTATAATGGAGGCCAGATAGAAAATTATTCTATTATTAGAGAATCAAACGGCAGCAGTACAAATATGCTATATGCAAATACAGGTGGAAGAAATAGTCAATCAATAACAAATTTTAATCGTAGAAGTGATGCATTTCAAGTTGGGGATGTTTTGGATTTAAGCTCAAATCCTACAATAGTTTCTTATCCTAAATTTATAGATCCACCAACCGATCATCTTACACCCACATTATTGAGTGGAATTTCTATTAGAATTCTTAGTAAAGATCCGAATGGTGATATACATTTAAAAATTGGATTTAATGAAACAGATATTAATCGTGATGTACGTTGGTGCGGAGAAATTTCGTTGACAAAGATTGGAACCACCTACGATGTAAATGTTAAAACTGGTAAAACACTAACGCTTGATAAAAACGGAATTCCCAACAGAACACGTACTGCACCATTTATCAATCCTTCTGTTTTAGATTGCCAAAGTTCAACTGTTATTAATTTAGAGCCAAACTCTTCCATGATAGTTGATAATGGAAGTACGCTTCGTCTTGAATCTAATTCTATTTTAAATGTTAATAGTGGTGCGGTGCTACGAATAAAGCGTGGGTCAGTTCTTGAAATGCAACCTCAATCAAGAATTAACATTGAAAATGGAGGACAAGTAATAATTGAAGGCGATCAAATTGCAGATGCATTATTGGATTATCATCCCAATGCAGAAATATATATCGATGGTTCGACTTCAGTTTTAGACATTCAAGGAAAATTAAAATTGGAAGATAATTCAAATTTCACATTTGGGCATAATTCCATCGCCCATGGTTATGTAAGGTTTGGATATACTACTAATTTCCCATCAGACAATATAATTGCAGGTGCAAATTGTTCTATGACCTTTATAGGTACAAATAGGAACCGTAAAGTTCTCCTTATTGATCAAGAGACCATGTATGCACCAAGCGCACTTATTTCATTTAAAGTTTCTACGGGAACAATATCACTTGGGAGCGGGTCTAGATGGCAAGCAAATGGTCTAAGTACAATAATAAGCTTTTCAAATTCAAGAATTACAAGTTCTGTAGTTGGCATAAATAATCAACACAGAGGTATAACACTTTTTGGCCAACCAAATGTTACTATAGATAATAGCACATTCGAGTATGGAAGATATGGGATAAACGCATTGTTAACTTATGGGGGAGCGCCATTGACGATTACAAATTCTATTTTTAGACAAAATACTTTTGGAATTTATACAACTGATAAAGGTCTGAATTTGGTGGGTTGCCATATGTATAATAATACTTATGGCTGGTTTGCTAATGCTATGTCATTTCCTTCTAAAATGTTTTCTGGTCAAGTAGGAGGATCTACAAATTATGCAAACATCACCGGAATTAACTACAATGGTCATGCATCGGCGCCTTTGTATATTGAAGATCCATTTATTAATAGTAACGAAACAGGAATAAATGTTTCTGGTGTTCCAGCCTCTGTGCATTGCGGGTCTGTTTCTTATAATACGTTTGCAGGATTTAAAATCAACAAGCGGGCAGCTCTTTTAATGGATGGCAATGTTGCTGCTAAAGGTGCTCAAGTTACGGCAGTCAATAATGGACTTACAATAAAACTACTTCAGGCAAATTATATTTACTTGAATAAAGGTTTTAATGATATATCACCACTAGCTCCCCAAACTCAAACAGTAATAGCAGGAGTGATATCGTCTAATGGTCCTATACCTATTATTACAAACAATAACAGATGGAATAATTCCGCTAATTTTTCTACAAGTGATTATAATGTAGTTGATATGAATGGAACTAATATTCTAATTTCTGATAATGCTCCGCTTTCCTCAGGAATAACATGCGGACAAGCGATACCTCCTTGCACTGGACCACTATGTGATATATCCAAAGATGCTTTGTCTTATTGTCCTGAATGCCCAATTGTTAATTCTGAAGATTTTAATGAACCATTAAATGATGCGTCTAGGGAAATTTTAGCTCTCATGCAGAGCGACTCAATTAATAACTTTAGTAGGTCTGTTGAACTATATTACCAGATTTTAATGAATAATTTTTCGACCACAGGAAACGAGCGCTTTATTTTGAACTTCGACTATTTTAAAATGATTGAGGCGCTGGCAAGTGCAATTGAATATGAACAAATTGATATAAGAGAAGGTGATTTACCAAGAGCTGTTAACGAAGTATTAGAGGTTCAAAATAAATTCATTGAAATTGCAACTAGCGGTAATGATTATTTTGACAAATTTCATTTTAATATAGAGAAGGCGCAAACTTATAGATTAGCAAATCGTCGACAATTAGCTTTAAATGTGCTTGCGCAAATGACAAGTTGGACTCAAGATGATGATATGGAAATGCTGCAAAATTTTGAATGTATTATTAACAAAGAAAATGCGGTTTTAAATGGATCAGTATCTCTTTCATCTATACCCGATGTTATGGAGGAATGCAGATTAGAAAATTCATCAAATCGACTAAGTCATTCGATTCAAAATTCTAAATCAGATACGTTAAATTCAGATATGAAAATACCAAGTTTCGATAACAATATTAAAATTGTTCAAACAAAAGCAGACGTTGTTATAAATAGCGAAATTCAAAATGGTGAATTTTCATTAATCAATTCGATTGGAGAGGTAGTTTATTCAAATCACTTTAGTTATGAAACTGTTGTTAACACATCTGCTTTTAGAACTGGTTTATACATAGTAATAATAACTGATTTAAAATCTAATTTAAAAACACATATGCGTTTATTATTAGATTAGATTAATTCTTAGAGGCAGTGAGATTTAAATCTCACTGCCTCTAATTAATATTTAAGATGCATTGACTGAGAACCCTGAACAAAAATTGTTAATTCTTATCTTCGCGATTTACGACTGCAATTCTTTACAAATAGAACATTGCAAAGGTTTATTTATTAATTTAATTACCTAACTATATATCTCTTTGAAGAATCTGATCTAAAGGTCTATCGACCATGTCATAGTGAAGATAAAATATCAATCCTAGACCATTTAATAATAACTAATGAAACGCATTTATCTTTTACTTGTGAGGGGCTTATGTGAATTTTGAATTTAAATAGTTAATCCTTAACAACAGACTGTTTCACTCTATAAAAGTTGAAAACTTGTAATAAAAAGGGTATAAAAATCTGCAAGGAAAGTTGATATTTGTAAAT
>JAYVOC010000137.1:0-29849 GCA_043758125.1 Bacteroidota bacterium
ATGTTTATCAATATTATAAAAGCTGTTCATGATCATGCTGATTTGATGCGTGCAGGAATTGCTTCTGCAAGTAACGATCATCGTTTAGGAGCTAATGAAGCACCTCCTGCTATCATGTCAATATTTCTTGGCGGACAATTAAATGCTGTGTTGGATGAAATCGAAAAATCTGTTAA
The DNA here is from genome assembly GCA_043758125.1 of Bacteroidota bacterium. Taxonomy (GTDB): domain Bacteria; phylum Bacteroidota; class Bacteroidia; order AKYH767-A; family OLB10; genus JANXSD01. Next base: position 177 of record JAYVOC010000137.1, read on the forward strand.
AGATAAAAAGATGACTCCTGAAGAAAAGACAGCATTGAAATTGAACATCGGGAAAATTCCAGAAATACTTTTAGATAATACCGATCGTAATCGTACTTCTCCTTTCGCGTTTACAGGAAATAAATTTGAATTTCGTGCTGTAGGTTCTTCTGCAAACTGCGGACATCCAATGACAATTTTAAACACTATTGTTGCTGATCAATTGAAAACTTTCCATACTGAAGTAGAGAGTATGACTAAGAAAGGAATGAAAACAGATGAGGCGATTTTAAAAATTCTTCGTAAGTACATTGTTGAATCAAAAGCAATTCGTTTCGAAGGAAATGGTTATGGCGAAGAGTGGAAGAAAGAAGCAAAAAAACGTGGTTTAAGTAATGTAACAACAACTCCTGTTGCGTTAGATGCATTTTTGAGTAAAGAAACAATGAGTTTGTTTGAGCGAAATAATATTTTCACTCACCGTGAATTAGAAGCACGTCATGAGATCATGCTTGAAACATATATCAAGAAAATTCAAATTGAATCACGCGTGATGGGATCTGTTGCAATTAATCATATTTTACCTGCTGCTATTAAGTATCAAACATTACTTATTGAGAATGTTCGTGGCATGAAAGAAATCGGATTAGCAAAAGAAACGTACGCCGCGCAAGTAGAAATCATAAAAGAAATTTCTGCCCATATTGTTATTATCAAAGCAAATGTTGATGCAATGTTAGATGTCCGTAAAAAAGCAAATTCAATTGACAATCTTCGCTCGCGTGCGATTGCTTATTGCGAAAAAGTAAAATCTTATTTTGAAACCATCCGCTATAACGTTGATAAATTAGAATTAATCGTTGATGATGAGTCATGGCCACTTCCAAAATACCGTGAAATGGTTACGATTAGATAATTAAAAATAAAATAGCCTGCATCCATGTAAGAAAATTCTTGCACGGATGTTTTTGCATATTACCAATTCATACTATAAATTAGTTTTAAGAGGCAAAGTAATTTTTTATCAAAACGATTTAAAATGCTCGTTTTGCCAATACTCGAAATACAATTGCCTGTATCACTTGAAGTGAAGCTGCGAAAATAATTGCTCCATTAATTCCATACATTGGAAATACAAATGGAAGGACAACTATATTTAAAATTATCACAGCAAAGTTTACCCACAACACTTGCTTTTCTACATTCATTTTGTAAAGGCTGTAAATGTATGCTAAGCTGTAGAAAAAGGGAACTATGAAAATAAATCCTGAAATGATGATTTGTCCTGTAATTTCAAAATGATAAAAATAGTTGAGGATAAAACCAGTCGTTACTACTAAGATTGGAGATAATAATCCTCCAATCAATAACAATTGTAATGCAATTTTATTAATACTTTCTTCGCTTAAGCGATATAAATTTTTTACGAATGGCTGAAGAATAAAATGAGCAATCGACTGACATAACAATAACATGCTCATTAAAATCTGATAAAATGCAAGATTCGTAGATGATAAATAATGCGTTGCCAGTAGTTGATCTACTCTTGAATGTAATAATCCAGCAAAACCAATAAAAAAAAATAGTGATGATTCTTTTAATTGTGTAATGTCTAAAACTATTTTAAATGAAGGAAGATATTCTTGATAATTTAGTGTTATCATGAATAATGCTTTAGCAATTTCAGCAATTGCAAAGCATTGAATTAAATTTAGAGAAGAAATATTTCCTTGCCAATATTTCAGAATCAGCAATAAAATTAATCCAATACTTGCTTCAACAAGAATGCTGAATTCAAATTTCTTTCTCCAAATAATAATGACGTCGTATGATTGATAAATAAATCTAAAGAATAGCCATAAGAACATCCACAGTGAACGATCTAATCCGAAATAGGGTAATGCAACAAATCCTAGTGCAATTGCAATTACGAGTGGGAATCGGGCTTTTATGGAAGATCGAAAAAGTTCGGAGGTTTGCGAAGGTTCGTTGCTAAACTTTCGTAGTAAAAATTCTTTAGAACCAAAAGAAGCTAAATGAGCACCAACATTTAACCACAAAAGAATTTGTACAAAATCACCCCATAATAATGGACCATAAGTACGAACAACTACCAATGAAATTACTAAACTAAAAATAGGTGTTATCCCAGCATTAATTCCATTAAGAAGAATATTCTTTAGTCGTTCTTTATATTTAGAATTGGTAAAGTTCTCTGTAACGGCGGATAGTTTCATTAATCATTGGTACTTCTGCAGGAGGAAGGCGAAGTCTTGTACTCAGCAAAGCTACAATTTTATCATGCATTGCAGAATAACCATCGCATTGAAAAACATAACCAGAAGTTGGATAGTATCCTACCTTGGAACATACCACAGGTAAGCCGGCATAATTCGCTTCTAGCATTGCATGTGATGATGCCTCATATCGACTAGGATGTACAAAAACTTTTCCTTTGCGAATGAAGTTTAATATTTCAGGATTAGGAATTGCTCCAACTAAATGTATACTTGAATTCAAACCTTTTTCATCAATCATTAATTGTAGCGCCTCTTTATCTGGACCATCACCAGCTATGGCAGCATTTAGTTTAGGGAATTTAATTTTTAATTGCTCTACAAGTCGTACGATAATATGATATTGTTTTAATTCATATAAATTTCCAACACTAACTAAATCATATTGCGTTTCAGTTGGTTTTGATGGCTTATACACATTTGGATTTATTCCAATCGTAATGGCTGCATCTGCTTTTTTTCCTGTACTTGATGAATAAATATTCGCAGAGAAAGCTGAGTTAGCAATTATTTTTGTTGATGTATTATTAAGTAAGGATAAATAATTATTACTTGGTAATGCGTCTTGTCCGAATATACTCGCAATATGTGGATAACCATATTTGCTTGAAAATTGATTTCCGATATAAGCAGTAGCAGTTAACCAGCAACTATGAATTACAATATCAGGATGTTGTTTTCGTATTTTTTGAAATGCAATTTTTATCTTTCTAAATGTAAAAAATCTGTAAATTCCTTTTTTGTTTTGTCCACCAGCACTATATACATTAATTTTATTCCACGTATACCAACCTTCTTTAAAGGGATGTTGCAAAGATAAAACAGTTATATTTTCTGCTCCGATTTCATTAGAAAGTGCAACAATATATCCTGCAAGCCATGGCAAGCAATTTACATCTGCTTCGTTATCTGGAAATCCTGGGGAAATAAATACTAAATGTTTATTTGATTTTGTATAGTTGCCATCCATTTTGTAATGGTTTTATATAGTTCAACTTATTTTGTTGAATTAAATTTGTGTATATTATTCCTGGTGGTGTATTTCTAAATTGACCCTTAAACCTTGTCGGGTTATATAAAAATAAACTACCACTCGTTAATGGCGCATCTTTCATCGACCATATATTTATTATTTCATGTTTTACTTCATAGCTTCTCAATGCACCATCTATTGCAAAAGTATAAACAGTTGAGGTTGGTAATTCATTAAGTGTTTTAGAAATAGATATCTCTTCTTGTTGGAAGCGATAGAACGGTCGAATTGCACGATAAGCAAATCCTGCTTGAATAATGAAGATTCCTAATAAAAGAAACAACCGTGCCGACCTGTTTTTTAAATGATAAAATGCCAGTTCAAATCCAGGATAGATAATGAGAAGAATCAATGGAAATACGAGTAATAAAAAGCGTAGATTTTGAAATGGAATTCCTCCAAGAAATATTAAATAAACTAGAATACTTGCATACCACCAAGGAGAGATGTCGGGTATTTTTTTCCTCAAATAGTAACACATTATAGGTAGAAAGAAGCAGAATCCTGGATGCACAAAGAGCGCTAAAACATATACAACATTGGGAAAAGTGTAATGTAAGGTACTATCTAAATTATTGAAATCTTGTTTAAATAAATTCATTGGCGACCAATTTGTCAACCATGGATGATGCAAAAATCCAGTATTAATTTCTGGTCGAAGAAAAAAAGATGGAGACAAGGATATTATAATTGCAGCTAAAATAGTCAAAGAAATTTCGTGATGTTTGCGTATGTTTTTAATAAGTATTGGAATGATCGGAAGCAATAAAATTATCGAAGCATATCGTACTTGAATAGCGAGTATAGCAAGTATCACTGCAATGATTAGTGAATTTTTATTATGATACTTTTCCGCTTTTATAATGTGAAAATAAAAAGCAGAAAGTATAGCGCAACTCAGCATATCAGACATTGCAAGTACAGAAGCGCGTAAAAAAAATGGTGAGCATAATAAACAAACAAATGCAAATCGTTGTCGTTGTGTTCCTTCTGGATACAATAGATTTAGTGATTTACCGAAATAAACATAGCATACAGCAGCAGAAAAAATACTGACCACTTGCAAGCAAATTTTTATTGGTACTACAAATGAAAGTAATGCACCAACAAATGGATAAACAACAGGCCAGAAAAAATTTCCAGCATCTGAACCACCATTAAGATAAAGTTTTATTGCCTTCGCATACCGTAGATATTCATGGCTATCCTGACCATAAAGCCCATTAAAACCAAATAACCTGCAAGCTAAAAGCGCAACGCTTAGAAATAGCAATACACTTAGCCAATAAAATTGTTGCGTAGGGCGAACAACCGTATTTGTATCGATCATTTTATTGAACAATATAAAAATAAATAATGTACTTCAATAAACGGTGTATTAGAACGTTAAATTTACGCCGATAGAATAAATTGTTGGTAATTGGTTTATTCGTTTAAATCGCACTCTATCAAAATAGAAAATATTTTGTCGATTATAAACGTTAATAATACTGCCATTGATTTCAAAATTCGAATTCTTTCCGACGGCGAATGTCTTTTTTAAACTTATATCGAGTCTGTGGTAATCAGGTAATCGTCCTTGATTCAAATCACCATACGCAATACCTAAATAGCCATTATCTTGATTAACATTTGTGTAAAGTCCATTTGCAAAGTTGAGGTATTCGTAAAATCCAGCAGTTTTAGTAAAAGGAAATCCAGAGCCGTAATTCCATCGGGCGTTTACAACCCAATCCAATTTTTTCCCTAACGTGTATGAACCTACCAAATTTATATTGTGTCGTCTATCAAAATGTGGAGTATAAGTTCTGATCCCATCATAACGATTCACATATCCAAGCGAATATACCGCCCAGAAATATATCCTCTTCAATTCATATTTCAATACAAAATCAGCACCTTTTGCATCACCTGTTTCTACTATATATGATTTAACAAGGTAGTCAGGTTGATTATCGTAGTCACCATTATCTGGATAAATTTTATCACGATTTATATTCGTTAGTTGGGTAAATTTTTTATAATAAGCCTCAATATTTAAGTCGAGATGAGGTAATAAATCTATTTCTGTACCAATAACTATATCTCTTGCCTTTTGAAGTTTCGAGTTAACAGGTTTTCCATTAAATTCTTTAGGTAATTCATCAGGTCCTGAAATAAATCCATAAAATAAATTCACAACATCGCGATCTGAACTTGTTGCAATTAAATTTTGAGAGTACATACCAGCACCAAATTTAAAACGTAATTTATCATTCACATTCCATTTAATTCCTAAGCGCGGTTCAGGAGAAAATTCAGCGAGTGATGCATAATATTGTAAACGTAAACTTGGATCAATAACAATTTTATCTCTAGAAATTCGATACTTGAAAAATGCGCCAAACTCTGTTGTATTTTCTATTTGCTCATTTTTTAATCCCGTGATTGTAGATGCCTCATAAGCAGTACGGAATCCTTCTACTTCAAATCCATATTTAAATTCATCACGGTTAATGAAATTCGTAAAATTCATATCCATGTTAAACCCATTCACATCACTTGTACGCGGGGCATCATTCGCTTCCTTCTGTGAGATCGAATATTGTGAAAAAGCAAATACACCATCTATCAATGTTGATGATCCTCCTGGTACAAGAATAAAGTTTGCTCCGAAGCCCTTTGATAACCAATCTATCTTTGCAATGTTGCGATAGTTTGCATCATCTTTAAAGTTAAAGCCCAATAAATTTAGCTTACTACCATTCTGACCATTAAAAGAAATTTTTCCATAAAGATCTTTAAAGCTATAGGGCAATCCATCTTGACTTGCATTTTTATATAACGTTTTCGATGACTGATCCAAATAGGAATTTTTATAAGATACAACGAAAGAAGAGCTTCCTTTACCTTCTGATTTTTGTTTGATAATTGGACCTTCTAACAAAACTTTTGCATCAAAAGTACTTGCAGAAATTTTTCCTGAATAGCGTTTTTTATTTCCATCACGCGTAGTAATATCCATTACCGATCCAATACGATCTCCATATTCTGCACTAAATCCTCCAGTATAAACATCGGCATTGCGAATTACATCCGTATCAAAAACAGAAAATAATCCTATTGAATGAAAAGGATTATAAATGATCATTCCATCCAATAAAACTTTATTCATTACTGGTGTTCCACCTCTAATATAAAGTTGCCCTCCTTGATCTCCACTAAAAACTACTCCAGGTAAAACTTGTAAATATTGCGCAAGATCCGGTTCGCCACCAATTGCAGGAACTGATTTAATATCCTTAGGTGTAATTTTAGTAACAGATGTTCTTACTTCACTTCTTTGAGCATCTTTCTCTGCAGAAATCTCAATTGTTTTTAAATTAATAATGGACTTTTTAAGATATACTTGTTTACTAAGAACCTGATCCGCATTAATTATAATTTCTGATTGTAATGTGTCATATCCAACAGTAGTAACACTTAACAAATAAGTGCCTGGAGGAATTCTAGAGATAGTGTAAAACCCATTTACATCTGACGATGTTCCAAACTTTGTTCCTTTTAAATATACGGTTGTAAAAACTGCTGGTTCACCCGATTCTTTTTCATAAACAAATCCATGAACACTTCCAGTTGTAAGTGGTGTCTGTGCATAAAGCGAAAATGAAACAGAAAGAGAAATAATAATAAATAGTAATTGTTTATGCATAAAATATTTCGTCAATAATAATCAAGATGATAATTTGTAATCAATGTTTTTTTGAACTTAGTTCGAGTATTCTATCAAACTCCTCAGGTTTAATTACAGCCACGGATAGTCTACTTAATTTTACTAGTTGAATGTCGGAAAGTTGTTTGTCGGCTTTTACTTCACTGAGCGTAACAGAATATTTTAATCTTTTGAAAGGCTTAAAATCTACTGCAAGCCAATTAACATTATCCGTAGTTGGATCTTGATAATGCTCTTTACTTACCTTAGCAATTCCAACTATTTCAAGACCTTCGTTACTATGATAAAATAATACTAAATCGCCTTTTTTCATGGAGCGAAGATTATTTCGAGCAGCGTAATTGCGAACACCATCCCAGTGCGCAACGCCATCCTTTTCAAATTGATCCCACGAGTATTTGAAAGGCTCTGACTTGATAAGCCAGTAATTCATAATTTTTGTTTTGTGTGTAAAAGGTAGCCGAAATTAAGGAAAAATCACTAAAAATTTACTCCAAACCATGAATGATTGAATTATTGTAGATAATTTACAGTTTTAGAGTTTTCTCTTCATAGATATTATTATAAATTGCAAACGTTGTGGTTAGGAAATTTTGCTTTTAACTTTTCGTGCTGAAATGTGTTAGGATTCATAGTTAAAACAAAAAAAAGAAAATACATTTGAAAAAATTATCCATCATGAAAAAAATTATTCTGTTAATCAGTTTCTTCCTGAGCGTTCAAGCTTATGCACAGCACTCTTGTTGTTCTAAATCATCATCAACTGCATTTGCAAATTTGAGTAACGACCCAAGTTTTGTGGCTTCTCATTTAGCTCCAGAACCATTTGATTATGTTCCTGCCATTGGTAAAATGGTTAGTATAAAGTGCCCTGATGGAAAGGAAGCGAAGGTCTTTGAAGTTAAATCTGGTCCAAGTCTAGGGAAGGTGATTTTAATGTTTCACGAGTGGTGGGGATTGAATGATTATATAAAGCGAGAAGCCGAAAGAGTGCATTCGGAGACAGGATATACTGTTTTAGCTTTGGATTTATACGATGGAAACGTTGCTTCAACGCCAGAAGATGCGGCGAAATTTATGAAAGGGATGCAAGAGGATCGCGCACGTGCAATTATAAGCGCGGCTATTGATTATTCTGGAAAATTCGGTAAGCTCCAAACACTTGGATGGTGTTTTGGTGGAGGATGGAGTATGCAAGCGGCGTTAATGGCTGGCCCGCAGTGTGTGGGATGTGTGATGTATTACGGAATGCCTGAAGCAGACAAAGACAAACTTTCAAAATTGCAAGCGCCTGTATTGGGAATTTTTGCGAATAAGGACCAATGGATCAATAAAGAAGTTGTTGCCAAGTTCGATATCCAGATGAAGGAATTAAATAAGTCTTTAACTGTTTATAAATACGAAGCTGATCACGCTTTTGCAAATCCGAGCAATCCCAAATACGATAAAGTTTCATCAGAAGATGCGCATGTAAAAGCGATTGCATTTATCAAGAAAAATTTTGAAGATACTAAGCCTGGTGGCGTAAAATAATTTCTTTAGGCTAGATAAAAAAAATGCGATTCGGATTTTTTCCGGAGCGCATTTTTTATTTAAAACACAATTTCATTTTTCATTTTTTTTCTTTATTCCAATTCGCGGGATTATTAATGATATAATTTGCAATTCTTTGTTGCGATGGTTCATTTCTTATGATGCACTCGTAATAATTTCGTTGCCATAATCTTTTATTGAATCTAGGCCATCCTAATGTATTTACACCACGTATATATTCATTTGTCGACATTGTTTTAAACCATTGAATTAATTGAAATAACGACGAGCATTTATGCTCGTCAAAAATCATTTCGACATCTGTCGAAATCCCCGTTTCGCCTTCTGCATTCCCCGTTCGGGCTGACCCATGTGTCAGCCCCATTTGTAATGTATTGTTTGAATTATTATTTGGCGGTTGTTGCATAGGCTGAACACATGGGTTCATCCCTGCAATACCAACGCCTGTATTTATAATAATGCCATGAAAATGATCGGGCATTATTTGAAAAACATCTAATTCAATATCTGGAAATTTTTCAGGCAATTTCTCCCACCATTTTTTGATCATTATTCCTGCATCATTTAAAATCATTTCATCATCTTCAATTTTACCAAACATATGTTTCCTGTCTTGAACACACATGGTGATAAAATATGCTCCTGATTGGGAATAATCATACCCTTTTAACCTTAGGGATTTACGGTTATGAATTCGTGGATTGTAAACCAATTTCCTTCTCTAATTTAAATTCGTATTAGCTGAAAAATATTTTAACTGTAAAATTATATTGACTAATTTAATTTTTTACCAACTTTCGCACAATAACATTCCCTTCACTTTTTATCTGCATAAAATAGATTCCCTTCGCCCAACTGTATGCTTTTATAATTGTATTTTGAGAATTCAATTTTCGTTCATCAACTAATTTTCCATAAGCATCGTAAATGTTAAATGTTACAGTTTTGCCAATTAACTGTTGTGGACAATAAACTACAAATTCATTGCTAGAAGGATTAGGTGAAATTTGTATTTCACTCGCATAATTTTCATTGATGCCTGTTAAACTTAAATAATAACATGATGATGTATCTGTGCAGGTTGCTAAAGTTACTATAACAGCATAGTTGCCACTGATTGTTGGCGAATAATTTTGCGATGTCGCTCCTGCAATTATATTTCCTGTTGTGCAATTAATCCATTGGTAAGAGGCGTTCGTTGCGGAGGCAAATAAGGTATCTTGTAATTGCGTAACAGTAGTATTAATTTGATCAACGATTAATGTTAGAGTTACTATTGAGTCACATCCTAATGAAGTAGCAGAGTTAAGAAAATAAACACCAGGCAACATTATATTTTGACCATTGAATTGATAAAAATCTCCATCACAAATATTTTCTGTAATACTAATTGAATATTTAGGATTTACTTGTAAGTTTAAATTAACTATCGAATCACATCCTGAATTTGAAATAAATTTTTGAGAATAATTTCCAGATGCAGTTAAAATTAAACCATTGAAATTATATGTTTGACCATCACAAATTGAAACCGAACTACTTTGAATATTTTGTCCACAATTAATAACAGAATTGGTAATGGTATTCGTAATCACAGGAGCATTATAATCAAAATAAATATTTGCAGTATTTGAAATTGATATTCCTGCTGTTAAACTATCATTCGCTTTAATTTTATACTGCACATATCCATGACTTCCTGGTTCGTTAGAAACTGAATCTGGTAAATTAATATTTGGAAAATTGAATTTGGCAACACCACCTTCTAAAATTTGCACATATGGCTGATGACTATAAGCCAACAATTGAAAACTAGACCAATCTAAATTTGTATCCAAAGTATCTGTAATGTAAATATGTTCTGCAGATGCATTTCCTGTATTTTGAAAATTTACAGTATACGTTAACCAACGATCACCATTAATATCAACTGTATTCGCTGGACTAACAATTTTTTCATTCGGATCAAAACTGCTTCGTACTGTGAAACATTGTGAAATAAAATTATTTGCAGGATTATTATCTAATGCAGGAGAAATAGCAACTGAAATGCAAACGGGTGAACCTAAAATTGCTAAGGTATCTACAGCCAAAATAAAATTAAATGCAGTTGAATAATTAATTATTCCAAAATCAGCAACAGTATAAGTCAGTGTATCTCCATTAATATTTGTTGGTGTTAAAGCCCCACTCATCGGACCAACATAACTTACCGCTCCATTATAAACAATATTGACAGTTCCAGAAATCCCATTTGCGCAATGTGCTCCTAATTGGTTTGAGTAATCACCAGCGCTAACATATACATCTGCAGTGTGAGCAACCCGAAATGCTTCCACATAAATACTCCATGCAGCTAAATCAAATCCATTTTTGCATTTCATAGAAAAATCTCTATAATACTTTAACGTATCGTTAGGAACTAAAGTATCAGTATGTGTAAATGATATCGGGCATCCAATATCTAAAGGAATTCCAGTTGTATCTAATTGTATTTCATAAATTCCTAAACTATCTGTATCAAATGAATAATATCCTTCTTCACCAGTGAACGCTTGTTGAATTAAATTTCCGTTTTTGAATAATTGAACTTTGTAATTCCTTTCATTAAAATCACTAGTGTTATATACACAATTTGAATCCTGATCTAAATAAGTTTTCCCTGAAATATTCCAATTTATATTACAATCATTTGGATCGAAAAAGCCACATAAAGGTAAAGAACTTAATAATGGATAACTGGTGTAAACATTTGGATAATTTGGTAAACAATGAATATTTGTCCCTGAGAAGGATAGACCATAAAGATTATTTAAATGTGGTAGACAAGTAAGATCTGGATTGTTATCACAAGATAGTGTTTGAAGTGAGTCTGGTAGATCAGGAATAGAAGTTAATTGATTAAAACTGCAATCTAATTGTTTTAAGCTGTTAGGTAAACTTGGCATATTTAATAGTAAATTATTTGTGCAAAATAAATATTCAAGCCCAATTGGTAACGATGGTAAAGAGTTTAATTTATTATTCGCACAAGAAAATTCTATCATATTTGGAAGTGTTGGTAAAGCAGAAAGCACATTATAATCACAATGAAATTCTGTAATACTAGCAGGTAATGTGGGTAAAGTTGTTAAATTATTTCTAGAACAATTTAAAAAAAATAGCGAATTTGTAGGAGCTGGCAAACTCGTAATATGATTATTTTCACAATTTAAATTGGTTAAATTAATTGGTAATGTTGGCAAGTACGTTAGATTATTGGCTGCACACCATAATATATCTAAATTGTTTGGTAATGCAGGTAAATAGTTCAGATTATTGTTATTGCAAGTTAGTTTTATTAAATTGTTTGGTAAATGAGGTAGATAAGAGAGTTGATTATATTCACAATTTAGTATTTCTAAATTAATTGGTAATGCTGTAATATTAGTAAGGTTATTATTTGAACAATATAATTCAATTAAAGAGGTCGGCAATATTGGAAAATAAGACAAGCTAATATTCGAAAAACTTAGAGTTGTCAAATTATTGAAAGCTAAAATTCCTGTAATATCATTTATGTTATTATAGTATAATTCTAAAAAAGTACATCCTCGTACCTTTGAACAAGTTGAATCAATGTAATTCCCCGTAAAGCAGCTTCCAAATCCTTGTGTAATTAAATCATTTCTAAAATTACTATCAGGAACCAATACTAATTGCGCCTTGCTCTCATTCGATATCCCGTTCAACAAAAGGATCATCATAATAATCAAATAACGAAAACGTTTTCTTATGTAAAGTTTATTTATCATAATTTTAAAATTTATGTTTTAAGGTGAATAAGCATCTTCAAATATATGAAGATAGATTAGAATGTTTAAGGATTACCCAACGACAAACAATTTAGTTTATTGTTTAATTGATTTCTAAAAATTAAATCCTATTTGATGCCTTGGAAAGGGGTAACTTCAATTCTTCAATCATCTCAAAATTATAAGGCTATAATCCATAAAAAACAATCCGTTTTTCTTACCTTCGCCGAATGATTCCTGCAAGGGGATGTTCTTATAAATTTTGAATTCTTTACTCTTAAATCCGCATTAAAAAATGGTGTTCGACCTAAACATGATCAAGACGGTATACGCAAATATGCCAGCAAAAATCGAAAATGCACGCAAGCTGCTAAATCGTCCGATGACGTTAACAGAGAAAATCCTGTATTCTCACCTTAGTGAGGCGATACCAGGAACTTCTTTTGAGCGAGGGAAAAGCTACGTGGATTTCAATCCTGATCGTGTGGCAATGCAGGATGCAACGGCTCAAATGGCGCTCCTTCAATTTATGCAGGCTGGTCGTCCGAAGGTTGCTGTTCCAAGTACCGTGCATTGCGATCATCTCATCCAAGCTGAAACAGGCGCAACCGCAGATCTTGCGAAAGCACTCGATAAAAATAAAGAAGTATTCGATTTTCTCTCTTCCGTTTCGAACAAGTACGGTATCGGTTTTTGGAAGCCAGGAGCTGGAATTATCCACCAAGTGATTCTCGAAAATTACGCTTTCCCTGGTGGATTGATGATCGGAACGGATAGTCATACGGTGAATGCTGGCGGTCTCGGAATGGTGGCTATCGGTGTTGGTGGTGCTGATGCTTGCGATGTGATGGCTGGTTTGGTTTGGGAGTTAAAATTCCCTCGTGTTATCGGCGTAAAGCTCACAGGTAAACTAAATGGCTGGACATCTGCAAAAGATATTATCCTTAAAGTTGCTGGTATTCTCACTGTAAAAGGTGGTACCGATGCAATTGTTGAATATTTTGGTGAAGGCGCAGATAGTCTTTCGTGTACAGGTAAAGGCACTATCTGTAACATGGGTGCTGAAATTGGTGCTACTACTTCTATCTTCGGTTATGATGATAAAATGGGTGAGTACTTACGTGGAACTAGTCGTGCCGCTGTTGCTGATTTAGCAGATGGCGTTCGCTCGTCACTTCGTGCGGATGATGATGTGTATGCAAACCCTTCGAAATATTTTGATCAAGTTGTTGAAATAAATTTAGATGAATTGGAGCCACATATCAACGGACCATTTACTCCAGATTTAGCTTGGCCGATAAGTAAATTTGCTGCTGCGGTTAAAGAAAACGGATGGCCTGCTCAGTTAGAAGTTGGTTTGATTGGCTCATGTACGAATTCATCTTACGAAGATATTTCGCGTGCTGCTTCTCTCGCAAAACAAGCTGTTGATAAAGGGTTGAAAGCAAAGAGTGAATTTACAATTACTCCGGGCTCTGAATTAGTGCGCTTCACTGTTGAACGTGATGGCTTCTTAAAAATATTTGAAGACATGGGAGGAATGGTGCTTGCTAATGCTTGCGGTCCATGCATCGGACAATGGGCTCGTCATACTTCTGATCCTACTCGTAAAAATTCTATCATCACTTCTTTCAACCGTAACTTCGCAAAACGTAATGATGGAAATCCAAATACACATGCATTCGTTGCATCTCCTGAAATCGTTACTGCACTCGCTATTGCTGGTGATTTAACTTTTAATCCTTTAACAGATACACTAACAAATGCAAAAGGGGAGAAGGTGAAATTTGATGAGCCTAGTGGATTAGAAATGCCACCGAAAGGTTTCGCAGTTGAAGATGCAGGCTATCAAGCTCCAGCTGCTGATGGAAGTAATGTTACCATTGCAGTAAGTCCAACGTCTGATCGTTTGCAATTATTAGATCCTTTTGCTGCTTGGGAAGGAATCGATTTGAAAGGATTGCGATTGCTGATAAAGGTAAAAGGTAAATGTACTACCGATCATATTTCGATGGCTGGACCATGGTTAAAATACCGCGGACATTTAGATAACATCAGCAACAATATGTTGATTGGTGCGCTAAATATTTTTAATGAGAAAACTGATAGCGTAAAAAATCAATTGGATGGAACTTACAATGCTGTTCCTGTTGTTCAACGTGCATACAAAGCTGCTCATGTAGGATCAATCGTTGTTGGTGATGAAAATTACGGCGAAGGATCTAGTCGCGAGCATGCAGCAATGGAACCACGTTTCTTAGGTGTTCGTGCAATACTTGTAAAATCATTTGCTCGTATTCATGAAACGAATTTGAAGAAACAAGGAATGCTTGCATTAACATTTGCAAATAAAGAAGATTACAATAAAATTCAGGAAGATGATACTTTTGAAATTTTGGGCTTAACAAGTTTTACACCCGGAGTTCAATTAACAATTGCATTGAATCATAGTGATGGTAGTCGTGAAGAATTTAAAGTGAATCATACCTATAATGAAAATCAAATAGAGTGGTTTAAAGCGGGTGGCGCATTGAATATTATTCGTTCACAAGTTGGTGCATAATCATTAAATAAAATACTGGAAGCTGATCGTAAAGATCGGCTTTCGTTTTCTTATAATATATTTGATGATTAAAGAAATGTTTAGTTATTCAATAAAACCAGTTCTCATTTTACCTTTACCAAAATTTTAAATCATGAAAAAACTCCTTTACATTTTTGCGTTAGCTGTTGTAATTTCGTCTTGCAAAAAGAGCGAAGATGCAGCACCTAGTCCGTTGTATGTTGATATGAAAGTATCTGGTAACACGGGAGTAGCTAGTTTGCCTGGAACGGCGCATTTCACTGCCTATATTCCTGATAGCGCAGAAACTGTTTCATGGGATTTTGGTGATAGTACAACTGCAACCGGATTTTCTGTGAACCATTTATACCATCGTTATGGAAATTTTAATGTCACTATTTCTGCAACTAAAGGCAATAGAACAGGCACTAGAACACGA
The DNA here is from genome assembly GCA_043758125.1 of Bacteroidota bacterium. GTDB lineage: Bacteria > Bacteroidota > Bacteroidia > AKYH767-A > OLB10 > JANXSD01. The sequence continues at coordinate 15,548 of JAYVOC010000137.1, forward strand.
AAAATTCCAGTAACCATTTATCGAAAATTTCAGCTCAATGCAATACGGATTTTGGAAACAGAACCTTATGCACCAGGAAATATAACTTGGGATCCAGGAAATGATAAGCCTGATCTTACTACAGATATTACATTTCCAAATGGAATTATTTTACGACCAAATGTTGTTTTGTACGATACCGATACCGGATATATTAGCATTATTCCGCCATTGTCAACAACGAGTTTAGATGGCGCTGTAAAAATTGAAATTTTCGATTATGATAGTACTAGTTTTCCCAATAAAATGATCATGGGATTCGTCAATTTCAATATCACTGATTATGTTTCTGCTACTTATCCTTATCCAACTACAGCCGATATTGTTAAAGACAAAACTCGTCTGCGTTTAACAATTAGTTGGGTGCCTTAAAATTCCTTTGTTATGATCCACTAATTGAGAAATTAATTTTGCGATTAAATTTTATTTATTTTTAGGCATTCGCGATATGGAAAAAATAGAAAAAGGTAATAAGAAACTAGTGAATTCCTGGGCGATATATGACTGGGCAAATTCAGCATATTCATTAGTGATTACGTCTGCATTATTCCCGATTTATTTTAATGCAATTACTAAAAAAGGTGATTCTTCCGATGTGGAATTTCTCGGACGAACATTCAATAGTGATTCATTGCAAACATATTCCATCTCATTAGCTTTCCTAATTATTGCAGCGTTATCGCCAATGTTATCATCAATGGCAGATTATGGTGGCCATAAAAAGAAATTCATGTTTTTCTTTAGCACACTCGGCGCAATTTCATGTTCATCGTTGTACTTCTTTACAAGTTTGGATACTTTATGGATTGGTGTTTTTGGTTCTGGATTAGCAGCAATAGGTTACGCAGGAAGTATTGTATTCTATAATGCATTCTTACCCGAAATTGCCGAACCTAAAGACCAAGATCGCGTTAGCGCAAAAGGATTTGCATTAGGATATATTGGAAGTTCATTGTTACTCATCTTTTGTTTAACGATGATTCTATTCCCACAATGGTATGGAAATATCGAAAGCGGATATGCAACACGTTTATCGTTTTTACTAGTTGGTGTATGGTGGTTTGGATTCGCACAAATTACTTTTAATAATTTACCAGATAATATTTACAACAGAAAACCTGAAGGAAATATTTTTTCTAAAGGATATGTCGAGTTGCGAAAAGTATGGATTGAATTGAAGGATACACCACGGCTAAAAAGATTCCTTGCATGTTTTTTCTTCTATAATATGGGAACGCAAACTGTAATGTATGTAGCAACACTTTTTGGAACAAGTGAATTAAAGTTGAAATCAGATATTCTGATTATGATAATTCTGATTATCCAGTTTGTTGCAATTGGTGGTGCTTATCTCTTTAGCAGCTTATCAAAACGTTTCGGAAATATTCGTGCATTAGGAATTGCTATTGTTATCTGGATATTTATTTGTATCGCAGCATTTTTCTGTAATAAAAAATATGGTGTCGATGAACAAACAATGTTTATTGGATTAGCAGCAGTTGTTGGATTAGTGATGGGTGGAATACAAGCCTTATCAAGGTCAACATATTCTAAATTATTACCAGAAACAATTGATCACGCATCTTACTTTAGTTTTTATGATGTTTGTGATAAGGTTGGAACTGTACTGGGAACATTTATCTTTGGTTATATCAATGAGTTTACTGGAAGCATGCGCGATTCAATTGTGATGCTTGCATTATTCTTCTTAATTGGTATAATTTTGTTGATGCGAATTCAAAAGTTGAATACATCAAATCCAATAGTTGCTTAGCTAATACTTTTAAAAACGAAACATCTTGATAGTCGATATATTTATTCCTTGTTATGTAGATCAGTTTTATCCAGGCACTGCACAAAATATGGTGAAGGTGTTAGAGAAATTAAGCTGTGGAGTTAATTACAATACGGAGCAAACATGTTGTGGTCGTCCTGCTTTTGAAGATGGCTATTGGGATCACTGCAAAGAAGTAGGAGAGAAGCTCATCAAAGAATTTCAAGATGAAAGATATATTGTTTGCCCTGGAGCTGCTTGTGTGGCAACAGTAAAAACACAGTATCCATCATTGTTTCATAATTCTGCATTGCATAATGAATACAAGCTTGTGCAAAAGCACATGTATGAGTTATCCGATTTTCTTGTGAACGTTTTAAACGTTTCTGATATTGGCGCAAGCTATGAAGCAAAAGCAGTTTTTCTGGATGCTTGTCCTGCCATTCATGAATTAGGAATCAAAGAAGCTCCACGACATTTGCTTTCTAACATACGAGGATTGGAGATGATAGAATTGAATAACTCTTTACCCTGTTGTGGTATGGGAGGTGGTTTAGATCGCAGAAACGAAACCTTAAGTGTGCAGATGGCGAATGAGTTTTTAACAACCGTAAAAAATGCTGGAGCAACAGTAATTATCTCTACCGATTATCAATGCTTGATGCATTTAGATGCAGTAATAAAAAAGCAAAACGAACCTTTAAAAGCTGTTCATATTGCGGATGTTCTTGCTTCAGGATGGGAGTAAATAAATTAAGAATTCAAAATTAAGAATTCAGAATTGGGTTTCGTGTAAAGCATGGTTAGTAGTAAGTTTTAATCAAAAGCATATGATTGACAATGTAATTAGGTTTTGGTCTCAAATAACTGTTGTAATTGGAGCTTTTGGTATATTCTTAAAAATTATTTTTGACTATAAGGTACGACAAAAAGAAATTAAATATAGTAGCTTATATGAAAATAAAATATTAGAAATAAAATCATATTATAAAAGTTATCATACATTTTCAGTCGCTCTTCAAGAATTTTATTTCCAAATACATTTTGGTAAACACGATGAAGAAATATTCCAAGCAATTCGACAAAGAATTTATAAAGCAATTTTGGATTACGAAGTCACAGCATTAATAGTCAAACTATTTTTGAATAACTCAAACATTGAACTAGTTGACAAAGTCAGCTCTGAATTAGAATCAGTAAGAGTAAAACTTGAATTGTGGTTAATAGATCAACGTTCCGCTTCTCCAACAGAAGGATGGCAAAATTATCTTAAAGATTCTCATAGAAAACTGACAAAAGAAATTCCGTTAATAATTAAAACTATAGAAGTACAGCTGCGAAAAAGTCTTGGAACCTAAAAACCTACTTCTAACAGCTAAGCGCCACACCGCACGAAATTTATACTTACCCTTTAAATTATAGTTTGCGGAGCGGCGCTTAGCTGCAAAAAGAAATCAACTTCCATTCAAAAGGTAATTTTGAATTTCCTTTGCAGTAGCAAATTAAAAACTTTTTTGCACACCAGTATAACTTGTTGGTGTAATCGCGCGAAGTTCTATTTTTATCGCTTCACTAACATTAAGCTTTTCAATAAAATCACTAATAGTTGATTTATTAATTTTACTTCCTGTACGAGTTAATTCTTTTAATGCTTCATAAGGATTCGGATACGCCTCTCGTCGTAAAATTGTTTGAATCCCTTCTGCAACAACAGCCCAGTTATCTTCAAGATCTGCTTCGATTGCGCTTTTGTTTACAGTAACTTTATTCAAACCTTTTAGAAGTGATTTTACTGCAATAGCAATGTGTGCAAATGGAACTCCAACATTTCTTAAAACAGTGGAGTCGGTAAGGTCACGTTGTAATCGTGAGATAGGAAGCTTCGCAGCAAGATGTTCTAAAATCGCATTAGCCATTCCTAAATTCCCTTCTGCATTTTCAAAATCAATTGGATTTACTTTATGTGGCATTGCGGAAGATCCTACTTCATTCGCAACAACACTTTGCGTGAAATAATTCATCGAGATGTAAGTCCACATATCTCTACTCAAATCCAAAAGTATAGTATTGATTCTTTTTATCGTATCAAACAAAGCCGCCATGTTATCATAGTGCTCAATTTGCGTTGTGTAAGGTGAACGCTTTAATCCTAATCGCTCAATAAATTTATCAGAGAAATCAATCCACTTAATAGTTGGATATGCAACAACATGCGCATTAAAGTTTCCTGTAGCACCACCAAATTTTGCAGAATATGCAATCGCATTCAACAACTCTAATTGCGTTAAAATCCGATGACGAAAAATAAAAATTTCTTTACCTAAAATTGTTGGAGAGGCAGGTTGTCCATGCGTTCGTGCAAGCATTGGAATCTCCGACCATGCTCTTGCTAATTCTTCAATTTTATCACCAATTGCTTTTACAGATGGTAAATATATTTGCAAAACTGCTTCACGAATCGAAAGTGGAATTGCAGTATTATTTATATCCTGACTAGTCAATCCGAAATGAATAAATTCTTTATAAGCAGCTAATCCTAACGCATCAAATTTATCTTTTATGAAATATTCAATTGCCTTTACATCATGATTGGTAACTTTCTCAATCGATTTTATTTGCAATGCATTATCATGATTGAAATCATTATAAAGTTTTCTTAACGCTGGAAATTTTGCATGATCTACAGACTTCAATTGCGGCAATGGAAGTTCACATAATTCAATAAAATATTCTACTTCAACAAGCACACGGTATCGCATCAAAGCTTCTTCCGAGAAATACAAAGCCAACTCTTCACATACTTCTCTATAACGACCATCAATAGGCGAAATAGCATTTAACGGATTCAATTGCATCAATAAAATATTTTATACTTATTACATGAAAAAACTATTAATTATGGGCAGTCATTTTCATCCCGATGGCTATCAGGATTTCAAATCATTATTTCAGCTTCCTTATTAATTTTCTTCACCAACCCTTGCAATACTTTACCAGGACCAACTTCAGTAAATGATTTTGCACCATCGTTAATCATGTTCTCAATTGTTTGAGTCCAACGAACAGGAGCTGTTAATTGTGCAATCAAATTCTTTTTTATTTCATCCGAATTGCGATAAGGTAATCCAGTTACATTTTGATACACCGGACAAATTGGTTGATGAAAAGTTGTGTTTTCAATAGCAGCAGCTAATCGTTCGCGTGCAGGCTCCATCAGAGGACTATGAAAAGCTCCACCAACTTTAAGAATCATTGCACGTTTGGCTCCAGCAGCTTTTAATAATTCGCAAGCCTCGGTAACACCTTCAATTGATCCCGAAATAACTAATTGTCCTGGACAATTATAGTTCGCAGGAACAACAATATTTTTTATGTTCTCACAAATCTCTTCCACCTTCGCATCATCGAGGGCTAATACAGCTGCCATCGTTCCTGAAACCTTTTCGCATGCCGCTTGCATCGCATTAGCACGTTCAATAACCAAGCGCAAACCATCTTCAAAACTTAATGTTCCATTCGCTACTAATGCAGAAAATTCTCCTAGCGAATGTCCCGCCACCATATCAGGTTGAAAATTTTCTCTCATTGTTTTCGCAGTAATAACAGAATGAATAAATATCGAAGGCTGCGTTACTTTTGTTTGTAATAAATCTTCATCAGTTCCCGCAAACATTAATTCAGAAATCGGAAAACCAATGATTGAATCTGCGTGATGAAACATTTCTTTTGCTAATTCTGAATTATCATAAAGATCTTTTCCCATTCCGATAAACTGTGAACCTTGTCCGGGAAATAAATATGCTTTCATACTTTTTTATTTTAATGAATTAGAATTGTTTTGTTGTATTGAAATTAATTTCAATTAGTGAAATGTTCCTTTGATGAGATTAATAAATTCTGCTCTTGTTCGGTCGTTTTCAAATTCGCCAGTGAATGCAGAAGTTGTTGTAACTGAATTTTGTTTTTGTATTCCTCGCATTTGCATACATAAATGTTGAGCTTCAATTACAACTGCTACTCCAATTGGTTTTAATGTATCTTGAATACAATCTCTGATCTCTGTTGTCAATCGCTCTTGTACTTGAAGTCGTCGCGCAAAGGCATCTACTATACGAGGTATTTTGCTCAATCCAACAATAAATTGATTGGGAATGTAGGCAACGTGCGCCTTTCCAAAAAATGGTAAGAGATGATGTTCACACATCGAATAAATTTCAATGTCTTTAACAATCACCATTTGTTTATAATCTTCTCGAAACTTTGCAGAATTTAATATTGCAACAGGATCAAGATCGTAACCATGTGTTAAAAATTGCATTGCTTTTGAAACACGTTCAGGCGTTTTTAATAAACCTTCTCGCTTAGGGTCTTCACCTATTTCTTTAAGAATTTTTTCATACATCTCCGAGAGATGATCAATCTTTTCTTGATTGTAAATATCAACTTTTTGGTAACCTAAATATTCATCATCTTCCGATGAATTGTTTTTTTTATTCGCCATGATAAAAATATTTGAATTATATCTAACCGAAATACTCTACATAATTATTTTCTGTTTCATAAAGCTTTACAGAATGTAATTCACTACCTTCAAGTTTTATTGCCGGTGCTATTTGTTCCCATATTGCAATTGCTAATACTTCAGTAGATGCCATTCTACCTTTCATGAAATCAACATCAAGATTTAAGTTTTTGTGATCTAATTTATCAATCACTAAAACATTAATAAGCTTGCTTAATTTTTTTAAATCGATTACAAATCCAGTTGCTGGATTGGGTTCGCCTTTCACTGTTACAAATAAATCATAATTATGTCCATGCCAATTTGGATTCGAACATTTACCAAAGATTTCCATGTTTTTCTCATCCGACCATTCTTCTTTAAAAAGTTTATGAGCAGCATTAAATCGTTCTTTTCTTGTAATATATACCATGTTAAATTTCTTTTGCCTGTATAAACAGATTGCGGCAAAATTAGTTCATTTCGTTATGTTTTCCACTCCTAATTCTGCTTTGCTGTATATTTGTGATAAATGCAATCTGTTTTAATCGTAAGTGCTACTTTAGCTGAATGTCAGGGACTTCTGAAAAGTAATTTTATACATGTCGATGGTGAATCTTGTTATGCTGATGCTTTCGCAGATTTTAAAGCCGATTTATTGATTACTGGTGTCGGTTCAATTGCAACTACATTTTACCTTACTAAGATGCTTAGCGCATCAAATTACCGATTTTTATTAAATATTGGCTTAGCAGGATCATTTACAAAAACATTCTCCTTAGGGATGGTTGTGTCTGTGAGATGCGATCAATTCGCTGATTTGGGTGCAGAAGATCATGATGATTTTATTGATATTTTTGATTTAGGACTTTTAAATCCATCAGATAAACCCTTCATAAATCGAAAACTTGTCCCGATTGTTTCCAATAATATTCCATTGAATAAACTAAAGACGGTAGAGGCAATTACTGTCAATAAAGTGCATGGCAATCAAAGTTCCATAGATAAAATTAGAGCAAAATATCCTGTTGATATCGAAAGCATGGAAGGAGCAGCATTTTTTTATGTCGCTAACATGTTTCAAGTTCCATCACTTCAAGTTCGTGCTGTCTCCAATTATGTTGAACCAAGAAATCGTGAAAGCTGGAATATTGTTCTCGCGCTAAAGAATTTGACTGATGAAGTTACTGTTTTAATGAGTTCAATGACTTTTAATAACTTTTCTTAATAATCATTAAACTCATCCATAGAAATTGGAATTAAATATTATTTTTGATTAGAGAATTCTGATGAAAAAAAAACTATTAAATTTTTATTTTATTGTTTGGTTTGTGCTACTTTTTATAAGTAAAAATGCTACTGCACAAAAGAATGAACCTCAACCATTAGATATAGTTATTTGTGTCGATTTAAGTGGCAGCACCAACGGTTTAATAAATAATGTTCGTGATAATTTATGGCTGATAATAAATCAAGCCAATATCATGATTCCTACTCCAGATTTAAGGATTGCTGTTGTTGGTTTTTCACGACCAAGCTTTGGTAAAAATAATGGCTATGTAAAAGTACTTTGTGATCTAACACACAATTTCGATCATCTCGAATCGGAACTGTTTAAATTGAAACCTTCCATAGAAAAGGGCGATCAATATGTAAGTGCTGCACTTTCAACATGTATCTCACAAATTTCTTGGTCGAAGCATATTGACGCTAAAAAAATTATTTTTCTTTGTGGAAATGGTATGGTAACTTCCAATGGTTACGATTACATAAAATATTGCGAACTAGCGGCAGAGAAAAATATAATCATAAATTCGCTTTACATTCCCAACGGTGCGAATATTATGCGCGAACTCCCAGCTTGGAGACGAATTTCTACCATTACAAAAGGAATTCAAGGCGAAATTACCGTCGCTAATAAAGATGATGTTACCGTTTTTTCTGATGCAAAAATAGATCGCGTTCGCGAGATAAATAATAAATTAAATGCAACGTATTTATGGTCGGGAAGGGATAGTAGTTTTTGCCGTCGGTCGTTAGTTACTGCCGATTCTGGAGCGTATTATACAATGAAGGAAGCTTTCTTTAATAGAGTTTATTTTAAGACAACAACTCGTTACGATCAACTTTTAAAGGAATGTGAACTTGTTAATGCGTACACCATTGGATCCATCTCTGCAACAACAGATTCTTCACAAATACAATCAACATTTGCAATTGAAACAAGGGCGCATTTTAGTGATATGAAAGTAGCCAGAGATAAATTGCATATCGCCTTAAGAGTAGAACTTCCAGAGCAAGAGGTCAATGATTATAAAAATCGTTATGCAAGTGGAGAGATGCCAGAAAATAATATTTTTCAAAGAGTACTTTTAACGATATTGTTTAAAGAATGGGAAGGAAAATGAATTCGAAATTAAAAATTACGAATTAAAAATTACGAATTTTCCCGAAGTTATCACGATGAGGCAAATTAAAATTCTAACTAATCTTGCTAATCAGAAAAACCCTTTTATTCCGATAGCTATCGGAACTGTTTAAGACATCATTGATTACATCTCTGCAATAATTGTCACACCACCAACAGTCTTTTGTCCTATCGTAACATTTATTTTAGTTCCTAAAGGAAGATAAATATCAACACGTGATCCAAATTTTATAAAGCCCATTTCTCCACCCTGACGAATCATATCGTTTTCATGAGGATAATAAACTATTCGGCGTGCTAGCGCACCTGCAATCTGACGAAGTAAAATTTCAGTTTTATTATCTTTCTGAATTACTATCGTAGATCGCTCGTTTTCTGTACTCGCTTTCGGATGCCATGCAACTAAATATTTTCCTGCATGATAACGAACATAACTAATCTTTCCAGAAATAGGATACCAATTAGCGTGAACATTTATCGGCGACATAAAAATGGAAACTTGAATTCTTTTATCTTTTAAATATTCCGTTTCTTCTGTTTGTTCAATAACAACTACTTTTCCATCAGCAGGAGCAATAATATATTTATCACCTAATGCTAAATCACGACTAGGATATCGAAAAAATTGTAATACCAATAGAAAGAATGCTAAGCTAATGACGAACACCGAAATCATCATCCATGTATGCGCTGCTAAAAAAGCATACGCTAATCCGTTCAGCACAATCAGTATAAATGTAGTAACCGTTAAAATGGTGTATCCTTCGCGATGTATTGTCATTTGTAGGTAGGTGTTTAATCATAAAGCGCAGGGAAATTTTCCCTGCGCTTTATCAACTTGATATTTTAATTAATAGGATCCTCGTGATCGTGTTGCCGTTGCTACTTTTTCAAGTGCAAAAACATAAGCTGCAATACGCATCGAAATTTTATATTTCGTTGAAACATTCCAAACATTTTGAAATGCTTGTTTCATCCAACGGTCTGCACGTTTATTAATTTCCTCTTCACTGTAATAATATCCTGTACGGTTTTGAACCCATTCAAAATAAGATACTGTAACGCCACCACCATTCGCAAGAATATCTGGAATAAGAATAACTCCATTGTTATGTAAAATTTCATCTGCACCAGCAGTACAAGGACCATTAGCACCTTCTACAATCAGTTTAGCATGTATCTTATTTGCATTTGCAGCAGTGATTTGATTTTCTGTAGCACATGGAGCGAGTATATCCACTTTCAATTCTAAAAGTTCTTCATTGGTTATCAAGTCACCACCTTTAAAGCCTTTTAAAACTCCATTATTCGAATCGCGATAAGCAATCGCTTTTATTATGTCAATTCCTTTTGGATTATAATAAGCTGCAGTATGATCTGAAATTCCAACAACTTTAATTCCTGCTGCTTCAAAATGTTTTGCAGAAATAGAACCAACATTTCCAAAACCTTGAACTGCTGCTTTGCATTTATCAGCTTTCATTTTCAATTTGCTCATCGCCTCTAAAGCGGAAGTACAAACACCACGTCCAGTAGCTTCAACACGACCTAATGATCCTCCTAAATGTAAAGGCTTTCCAGTAACGATACCAGGCGTGAATCCACCTTTTAATTTACTAAACTCATCAACGATCCATGCCATCTCACGCGGACCAGTATTCATATCCGGTGCAGGAATGTCTTTGTCAACACCGAATACATCCGACATCGCAGCAGTATAAGCACGCGTCATGCGCTCTAATTCCCCTACCGACATCGTACGTGGATCACAATTGATTCCGCCTTTCGCTCCACCGTAAGGGATATCAGCGATTGCACACTTCCAAGTCATCCATGCAGCTAAAGCTTTCACCTCATCAGCATCAACTGCTGGCGAATAACGAATTCCTCCTTTTGAGGGTCCGAGTGCTGTAGAGTGAATAACACGATAACCTTCAAAAACTTTGATTGAACCGTCATCCATCTTAATTGGAAGACTCACTTCAATCAATTTGGAAGGGTTTTTCAGGACTTCATAAACATCATGTTCAAGTCCAATAATTTTCGCCGCCACATCGAAACGCTGTATCATTGCCTCGAAAGGGTTTGTCGAATCTTTAACCGTCGTAACCTGTTGTTGTTTCAACTTCGACTTCTTCGAAATGGTGGTAATTGCCATGCTATTTTTAATTTCTTTTGGGACGTCGAAATTAGGAAAAATGTAACGAAATAACAGCCTTTTGTTAGCCTTATTTTCATTTTATTTGATAGAAACAATACTATTATTTCTTGCTTTCGCTTATAATTTGAGACATAAAGCTCTTTAAATCACCATGTAATGTGTTTAGCAGAAGTCGAAAATTACCTTGCTCTTTTCGATATCTACTATAACTCATGAACCATGCATTGTTAGGTAAATGGTCATTTGGAAAGTGAAATTGGTATCGAGTAGGTTTATGAAGATTTAAGTCGTGGATTCCAATAACCAAGTCCTTTATAAAAAAATATTTTTGATGAAACTTCTCATGGAGGCTTAAATTATCAGGTAGATGCTTGTATAAACTATCCAATTTATGACATGATTTTACCATGTAATTGCCATATTTCTCCTCATCCTCTTGATCGTTTTGATAATTTATTAACTCCTTCGAATCATTTCCAAAATGCGATTTTAAGAAACGAAGCGCTCCCTGTTCTCCAACAAAAGTTGCAAGATTCTCATTGTAATCTACGCTACCTGGCAGATAAACGGTAGCATGGGTCAATTCGTGGATAATAAGCTCTGCAATTTGTCCATCGTTTCTACGTAGCATGCTCGATAAGATCGGATCACGAAACCATCCCAAAGTCGACCATCCTCCTGCAATTCCATATTCAGTATCATATCCTTTTTTCTTTAAATCTTCCAATTCAGGATTACCGCGTTCTTTCTCAAAAAATCCTTTATACGACACATCTCCTAGAAATGGAAAATGCCATTGATATGCTTTCATTGCAAAAGGTTCACAAGCTGTTATCACCCATAAAACTGGTTTGCCTTTTTGATCAAAAAATGTAGTATAATTTTTTGAATCTTTTAATCCCAAAGTATCTACTGCATACTTCCGAATTTCTTGAATCAATATTAATTTTTGTTTAATACTATCTGGAATTTCTTTGTCTTGAAGCACCTCTTCTACTGAATGTGCATTCCAAATGATATGTAATTGTCCTCGAAGTTGTGCAACGCCGTAACTGATTAAATGACGATACGCAAATGCCGAAATTAAAATCGTTATACCGATGATCCATAAAATATTTCGAAAATATTTCATCTTACTGTGGTCGGAATAAAAATGGCATTCGCAATTTCATATCTCGTTGAATTTTTTTTATTCGTTGATACGATGCTTCCGCTTGATCTGCTAATAAAATATTTCCTGTTTGGCGATAATAATTTCTATTAAAATCCATTGCCGCTTCTAGATCAACCATCTTATCGGATGCACCGGGTTCAGCCATCAATCGTGGTTCGTTTAGCCAATCATAATTTAGTAAAGGAAATGTTTTTCCCATGCCTGTAATGCGATCTGCAACTAAGGATCCAGATACATGCGTAACATTAAACATTCCATATTGTGAAAGTAAAATATATGCTTTGGGATCCGCCATAAATGCAACATTTTTTGAAACACAATAATCTTGTATTTTTTTTATTACTGCCAAATAGGAATTCATTAATTCTTGATTATCTAAAGTACAACCGGTATTGTAAATTTCTTCTGGATGCGCGTCACCAAGAAGCAAAATAAATCGATCATATTCCGGTTTTATTGCCGTATATAATTCGGGATAATTGCGCTTTAGTAATTGGTAATTCGTAAATTTTAAATCGTAATTCAAAACTATCAAATCATCTCGAAAATGATATTCGTTGCGATAGTAATTGTAGGTGATGATACTCGTCCAATCAGCAACTAAAATAATACTTCCTTTTGGTGATGATAAATCAAAATCACGCATCAATGATTCACTAACATTAAATTTTCGAAAATCTGTTTTTGGAAAATTAATAACGACTTGAAAAATCAATAACAATGGAACGATAAAAATTAATTTTTGATTTTGTTTGATGAATGAAGAAATTCCGAATGGAATTAAAAGCATCAAAACAAGAAAGGGACTTAACATGTATGCATCAGTATCTGCAGCTTGATCTATTCTTAGTTGATAAAAAAGCACTAATAAATAATATCCAATAATAGCAATTAATAAACGAGTTACTTTTTTATTGAGAAGATATAATATTCCAAATATCAAAAAGGGAATGAATAGTAAAAATTGATTTAAAGTTAATCGCATAAAATATGGGAGACGCATCCCAATAATTCCTTTCACTTCCGTTTGCGTATTTTTTATCCAAGCTCCACCAGAAATATGATAAAATAGGCGATCTATAGTATCAGGATTTCCGAATGCAAATGGCAAGGAAGTAGTTGAGCGAATCATCATCCATCCATAAAAAAAAATAAGTATTAATAACGTTAAGCATGAAAAAATGATAAAGTGCCTTTTAAAGAAGTATGCAAAGAGATTGTCTTTTTGATGTTTTACTTTTTTCTTGTTGTCAATGATTGCTAATGTTAACCAACCTTCAGGCAATAAGAGTAGGAGGAAAGGGGTGAATAAAATCATACTTAAATGATGATTTGCTAAGCCAAGTGCATATCCAATAATGGCAAAAAGTAGTGAATTTAATTTTCGATCACCCTGATATTTCACCATTCCATAAATCAACATTCCCATGCAAAAAAGTTGAAAGCCGTAAACTTCTATCGAATGAGCCCAATGCCAAGTACAAGCTCCAATAACAGATAAAATGGCAGTAGAAAATGATATGAAATTTCTGTTTTCTGAATTTAATTCTGGCGATAACTTTTCAAGAAGAAGATTGCTTGTTAAAAACAAAAAAAGCGAAGCAAAGGATACACAAACAGCAGAAAATATTATTAGTGATGCAATATGTGAAAACGAAAAGAATTCAAACACTTTGGAAAAAAATGTGGCAAATATTACATAAGAAGGAAATCCAGGAGGATGAGCTATGCCCCAAAATTTTGTAATTAAAGAAAATTCACCAGCATCCGAAAATCCAAAACTATTAAAGTTGGCATTCGATAAGATCAAAAGTAATGGAAGGATGAAGGATAAAATTAATAGTACTTTATTTTTCATTTTATTTTTCGTGAATCGTATAGTGAATTTATTGCATAAAAATAGTCAGCAATTGAATACAAAAGCAAATGCCCTGAAGTATAAATATATTTTACTTCAGAGCATTTTATGCTTTACTAATTTAGAAGCAGTATTTTCCTTCTTCACAAAGTACTTGCGCAATTGTTCTACGCGTTTCTTTTGTGTTAAAAGATATTGATTTTGTAAATCGTTTTAATCCAAATAATAACATCCGTTGTTCATCACTCCATTTACATATTTATCATACTGATAGCTCAGCTGATCAAAGGGAGTATTGGATGCATCCGCTCTGTCTTGACTAAGAATATTTCCATTGGCATCATAGGTAAAATGATTGTGGTATTTA